>JANOVK010000281.1:0-5023 GCA_031417315.1 Chitinophagaceae bacterium
GAAAGAATTGCTAAAGTGATGGATTTTGCTGGGTATAAAGAAGGCGAAGTAATACAACATAGTATGATTACTAATAGTATTGAACGTGCCCAAAAAAAGGTAGAAGAAAACAACTTTGGAATTCGTAAACGATTGTTAGATTACGATGATGTTATGAATAAACAAAGAACTGTTATTTATGCAAAAAGATCTCATGCATTATTTGGAGAAAGATTAGCACTCGATTTGGATAATGCCTTTTATAGTGTGGCTTTTGGCTTAATAGCTACTTATAAAGGAATGCATGATTTTGAAGGGTTTAAATTATCAGTGATTGTTCATTTTGGAGTTGAAACATTAATAAATGAAGATGAATTTTTAAAACAAACTGAAAATAATTTAGCTGATAAATTATATAATGAAGCCATCAATCGATATCAGCAAAGAAAACAAGTAATGGCATCACAAGCTATACCTGTATTTAAGAATATTAGAAAAGAACAAGGAGATAGAATTGAAAATGTAATTGTTCCATTTGCCGATGGTAAAAAAGTATTGCAAATTTTAGGAGCAATGCAAAAAACCATCGATACCGATGGTGTTGAACTTTTAAATGCTTTAGAAAGAACGGTTACACTAAGTTTAATAGATGATGAATGGAAAGAACACTTAAGAAAAATGGATGATTTAAAACACAGTGTTCAAACTGCATCATACGAGCAAAAAGATCCATTAGTAATTTATAAAGTTGAAGCGTTTAA
This sequence comes from Chitinophagaceae bacterium, assembly GCA_031417315.1. Taxonomy (GTDB): domain Bacteria; phylum Bacteroidota; class Bacteroidia; order Chitinophagales; family Chitinophagaceae; genus CAIVPM01. The sequence continues at coordinate 741 of JANOVK010000281.1, forward strand.
TTTATTTAAAACAATGGATGGTGAAATAAATAAAAGTATAGTAGAATTTCTTTGCCATGCTACAATTCCTTTAGAAGATGGAGCCAATCAACAATTGCAAGAAGGACATCAGCAAAAAACTGATTTAAGTAAAATGCGTACTCAACATGATAGTTTAGATGCAGCTAGCCATGATAATGATTATATAGATCCAACTCCACTAAAAAAAGAACCTATTAGAGTTGATAAAGTTGCAGGTAGAAATGATCCATGTCCTTGTGGAAGTGGAAAGAAATTTAAACAATGTCATGGAAAGGAGGGAAGTTAAACTATAAAATAGTTTTCCCACTTAATGCTTTGTTAACAGCAATATCCATTGCTCTTTCAGCAAATGGTCGTGTAATTTCATTTAATTCTTCAATTTTATTCTGAATTAAATCTTTATCATTTAAAGTGATGGCTAATTGTAAAGATTGAATTGCCTGAGCTGTATTAATTATTTCTGCAGATTCAAGAATTGATGAATTTTTTTGAATAAATTTTTCTGTGATTGTTAAAATTTGTTCACCTTCAGTTTTTGCTTCAATTAATGCTCTAGTTTTAATATCATCCTTTGCATTCGAAATGCTATCTAATAACATATTTTCAACTTCAATATCTGAAATACCATATTGAGATTTTATTTCAATACTTTGTTCAACTCCACTTCTCAGTTCTTTTGCAGAAACAATTAAAATTCCATCGGCATTTATTAAAAAACTAATTTCAACTTTTGGTAAACCTGCTGGCATACCTGGAATTCCTTTTAAATTAAATTCTGCAAGCTTTCTATTATCCTTTACTAAATCTCTTTCACCTTGGTAAACTGAAATTCGAATACTACTTTGTCCATCCTTTTGAGTTGTGTATTGTCGAGATACTTTTTGAGGAATTTTTGAATTTCTAGGAATTAATACATCCATCAAACCTCCCATAGTTTCTAAACCCAAACTTAATGGTGTTATATCTAATAATAAAAAATCTTTATTATTTCCTGCTAAAATATCAGCCTGTATAGCTGCACCTAATGCCACCACTTCATCAGGATTAATTGTATCGTTTATTTCAGTATTGAAGAAATCTTTTACAGCTTTTTTTACAGCGGGAATTTTTGTACTTCCACCAACTAACACAACAGTTTCAATTTCAGATAAATTTATTTTCGAATCAATTACAGCTTGTTTACAACATGTAATTGTTTGGTTAATTAATGTATTTATTAATTCCTCAAATTTTTCTTTTGATATAGAAAGAGTAACATTTTGAATAGTAGAATTAAAAATGTTGTTGGAACTTAAATGTTTTTTTGCTTCTTCTGCTTTTAATCTTATAGACTGATAAAGTGATTTGTTATTTAAAATGTCATGTTTCGAAAAATAATTGCATTTAAACCAATAATCAATAATTACTTTATCAAAATCATCACCCCCTAAAAAAGTATCTCCGTTAGTGCTTAAAACTTCAAATATTCCGTTAGTTATTTTTAAAATTGAAATATCAAAAGTTCCACCACCCAAATCGTAAACTGCAATTGTTTTTTCAAATCCCTCTCCTTTGGAGAGGTTAGGTGAGGCACCTAAACCATAAGCTAAACTTGCAGCAGTAGGTTCATTTACTATCCTCAATACATCTAATCCTGCAAGCTTTCCTGCATCTCTGGTTGCTTGTCTTTGCGAGTCGTTAAAATATGCAGGAACTGTTATTACAGCTTTTGTTACTGAAGTTTTTAAAATATGTTCAGCTCTATTTTTTAATTCTTTTAAAATAAAAGAAGATAATTCTATTGGAGAATAAAATTTATTATTTACTTGAACTTTAACTAAACTATCCGTACCATCATCAATAATTTTATAAGAAAAAAAAGTTGAATTATTTTTTAAATCATTATACGATTTGCCCATTAATCTTTTAGCAGAAAAGATGGTATTTTCAGGATTTGTTTCTAATTTATTTAATGCAACTTCCCCAACAATTATTTCATTATTTTCATCAAAATAAATTACACTTGGAACAATGGTATTTGCATTATGCTCTTTTAAACAAATTGGAGTTTTTGTATCAGGATGTACAATTGCTATTAAACTATTTGTAGTTCCTAAGTCAATACCAACAATCATTTCTGCCTGTTGTAAACTACCTGTTGCAATATTTATTGATATTTTGGCCATAATTATTTAGAAGAATTACAAAATAAATTATTGAGAATTTATTACTGTTGCGATTTTGGATAAAACAAAAGCCATCTATTTAGATGGCTTAATGTTTAAACTCTTCAAATTCATGCAGAGCTGTATCAACCTTTCCTTATCTTTTTGCTTTTCTTGTTGGAAATTTATTTCCAGATTTATCTTTTGTACTTAAACCTTCAGGAGAACCAACATGATCCATAGCACATCTAAAACCAATTGCACTACTACCTTGATCTTCTTCCAAATATCTACGAGTACCTGGGCTTAACCAATAAGCTTGATCATTCCAACTTCCACCTTTATAAACTCTCGATTTATCTGAAACTAAAGTTGTAATTCCATAACCATAACTTGCACCACTTAATGAATCACCATCTAAATAATCAATTGCATATGAACGTTGGTAGTTTCTTCTATTTCTTAATAAAGAATCACTTTGAGGTATCATAATGATTCTACCTAAACTATCTCTTAAACTTCCTTGACCTTTTGCAACATCAACCACTTTGAAAATATTACCTCGAACACCAGAAATATCACTCAAATCTGTAATTATTGGTCTATAAACATCACGAACCCATTCGTTAACATTTCCTGCCATATTATATAATCCAAATCCATTAGGTGCATAAGTATCAACTTCTGAAGTGTATGCTCCATTATCATTTAATCCACCTGCAACTCCCATATAATCTCCATTTCCTCTTTTAAAGTTTGCTAAAAAAGCACCTTGATTTGCACCTTTTCTTGTATAACGTAAATTATCGAATCCATCATTTTTCCATGGATACATTTGTTTATTAGCATGTACCTCTTCGCCTCTCTTTTTTGTATTAATTTTCTTTTGTGGGTTTTGCCCTATAAATCCATATGCAGCATATTCCCACTCAGCTTCAGTAGGCAATCTATATTTTCCAAACATAATTCCATCTTCAAACTTTACAGTTTTTCGTGGTTTACCTTGTGCGTCTTTTAAAGGACTTTTGCCGCCTTTAACTTTTGGACCAGGAGCAGCTTGATATTCGCCCATTAAATAAGATTGATAAACAAAATTTTCTTGTCCAGCACCTTTTAAAGTTTTTTGAATTTGTGTTTTAGGATCTAGAAAACCTGTTTTCATTAACTCTAATTCATTTACCCTATCAGTTCTCCACTCACAAAATCTTTCTGCTTGTTTCCAATTAATTCCAACTACTGGATAATAGTTAAATGTAGGATGACGGAAATAATATTCTACATAAGGTTCGTTATACGAAAGTTCACTTCTCCAAACCAAACTATCAGGTCTTAAAGCTGCAAGCATTTGCTCTTGATCTGGAAAAACATTTTCATGCCAGTATAAAAATTCACGATAATGTACATTGGCTATTTCAGTTTTATCTATAAAAAAAGAATTTACTGTCATTCTTTTTGGTACATTATTCCAATCTAACATTACATCCTCTTGGGTTTGACCCATCATAAACGTTCCACCTTGTACAAAAACTAATCCTGGGGCAGTTTTTACGTCTTTCGGTTTAGGAACATTAAAGTTTCCCTGAGTCTTGTCATTATACTTCCAACCTGTAACAGAGGATTCTCCTTTTTTAGTACCACCTGATTTCTTGTTACAAGATGCTATAACACCAGTTAAAGCTAATAATAGTAAGCAATTCTTTACAGCCGATTGCATTTGCATATGTTGTAATTTAATTTAAAACAATAAAAAGATTGGGTAAAAATAATAGCTCAGAGGCGAATATTAAAATAAAAAAATAAATGTTAATTTCTTTTACAGTTCAAAGATACATTTGACAATGTTAAAAAAATAAAAAAAAATTATTTAATTGCAAAAAAATAGTTAAGAAAAAAATGAAACGATTTTCAATAATCAATATTTTAAATTCGTATTATTTATTATAAATTTCTTAATAATAATTTTGTACTAAAACATTTATATAATCGTTATTATGTTTTGATAGTTAATTACTTTTTATTTTTTTTGTAATTGAAAATTTTAAAAAGCAACTAAAAATTAAAAACTTGTGTCTATATTTACATTAATATTGCATAACCTTAATAGCAAGAAATAAATTT
>JANOVK010000282.1:0-27020 GCA_031417315.1 Chitinophagaceae bacterium
GACAATGAACATGAAAGTGCAAATTCTTTCATAAATAAGACAAAACTTAAAATCAATAAAGTATTTGAATTGTACAAATTGCCTGAAAAGGAACGTACAGAAATATGGGATTTAAAATACGACAAACTCATCGAAGAACTTGCTGAAATGACAGATGATTAACGTAAAGAAGAAAACCTACGCCCAACACGAACTGTGCAAAAAACCAAATAAATTAAGCAATATTTTTTGAGTAGTTGACTAGCCATTGTTGGTATAGCAAAGCCTACTAACAATGAATTTCACAATTAAAAATCAATGTTTGTGAAGAACACAAACATTGGCATAGATGTCTCAGTTATCTATGTTTTGGCTAATCTGACTCGACAATTTTAATTGCTTTTGCTTTCGTTTTTGAATATGCAAAATATCTTATTCCTTCATCATATTCATAGCAAGGAAACCAAACAACTCGAACACTTTTATCTTTCATTATTTGTTTGTAAACCTTCTTATCCAAAACATTTTCTCCATTTTTATATTGTTCAAGTTCATTTCTATTTACTTTAATATCTCTAAGGAAAGATTGAATTTTTGCCAAAGCAAATTTTTCAATTTTTTTCTTTGTTATTGACTTTGTATAGTTATCAATAAATTTCTGATAAACATCTTGGTCACCTAGAGGAATTGTATCTGGTTGAAACACTCCTCTTGTAAAATAATTTGTATTAAACTCTTCATAAAAAATAACTCTATTGTCGAAAGTTTTGATTGATAAATAGCATTTTGTTTGATAAATAAGTCCAGTGTCGACTACTAATACAACTGTATCTTGCTTTGTTCTATTTGAGAAATAAATTGAATTGCTTTTTTTAATTTGCATTGTAAATTTCGCATTGTTTAAGTCAATTCTTATTTGGTCTGATGTTCGTTTATTTTGTCCAAATGAAACAATCAAAAGAAAAAAAATAAATCTCATAGTCTAATTCAGATTTTACATCATCGCTAATAATTCATCAACATAAGTTCTATTATTACTTAATCTTGGAACTTTGTGTTGCCCTCCAAGTTTTCCTTTTTGAGATAACCAATTCGTAAAAATTCCTTTTTCTAAAATTGTAATTGTTGGCATTTGTAATGCAATGTCTTTATAACGTTTTGCTTCGTAATCGCTGTTCAAAGTTTTTAAAGCACAATCTAATTGGTAAGAAAATTCGTTAATACAATTTGGTTTTTTTTCAAATTCTATTAACCATTGGTGAGCACCATTTTCAGTATCAGAAAAATATTTTGGTGCAGCTGTATAATCGTTTACAATACTATTAGTTTTTTGGCTGGCAATAGCAATTGCTTTATCGGCATTATCAATCATTAATTCTTCTCCAAAAGCATTTATATAATGTTTTAACCTACCAGTAACTTTAATTTTAAATGGATTAAGTTTTGTAAATTGTATTGTATCACCAATAATATATCGCCACAATCCACCATTTGTAGTAATAACTGGAGCATAAGTTTTACCAAGTTCCACTCTATTTAATCCTACAGTTTGTGGCGTGGGTTTACCATATTCTTCAATAGGCATAAACTCATAAAAAATTCCATGATTTAAAAACAATAACATCCCATCTTCATCTAAATTATCTTGTGCAGCAAAAAAACCTTCGCTAGCATTATATATTTCTACATAATTAATTTTTTTGCCAATAATTTTTTCGAATTGTTCTTTATAAGGCACAAACGAAACGCCCCCATGTACATATAATTCTAAGTTTGGCCATACATCTGCAATTTTTTCTTTGCCGGTTAATTGCAAAATTCTTTTAAGTAAAACAAGCGTCCATGTTGGAACACCAGAAAGAGAAGTTACGTTTTCTTGTATGGTTGAAAGTGCTAATTGTTCTATTTTATTTTCCCATTCGTCCATTAAAGCTATACTAAGTTCTGGAGTTCGTAACCATTGCCCCCAATAAGGTGTATTTTGCAAAAGCACAGCACTTAAATCTCCAAATTGTATTTCGTTATTTACTATATTTAACTGATGACTTCCGCCAATAACCAATGCCTTTCCTGTAAGTAAATCACTCTCTGGTTTACTATTATAATATAAACTTAACACATCTTTCATTGCCTGAAAGTGGCAATCTTCAATGCTTTCTGTAGTAATAGGTATAAATTTACTTTTACTACTTGTTCCACTACTTTTAGCAAACCAATTTATTGGTGTATTCCATAGCAAATTATCTTCACCTTCCATTAATCTTTTTACGTAAGGTTCAATATCATTATACTCGAATAAAGGAATAGAATTTTTAAATTCTTTAATTGAGAATAATTTGGTAAGCCCGTATTTTCTGCCAATTTCTGTGTATTGTGCATGTGTAACTAAATCTTGTAAAACTTGGCGTTGAGTATCAATTGGATTCTGTATCCAATTATCAGTATTCCACTGCCGCATTCGTGCAAATTTTGATATAGCAGGGCTTAAGATTTTCAAAAAAAAATTATTTTGGCTTTGGCAATTTAGATTATTTTATTGATTGGACAAACTTTGATTTTGAAAAATATTTCATCTGAGAATAAATAATTAGTATTGTTCTATGGAACCCGAACTTATTCTTTTTTTAAAACGTATTACTAAAACAATTTTTATTGGTGTTTTATGGATGGTTTTAAATGTAAGATTTGGAATTATGTACAACTATGGATTTATAATCGATAAAATTTCTTTAGCCAATATTTTATTTTATCTATGGTTTAGTATAAGCACTATTATTATGCTAATATTATTTTATAAAATTTGGAAAACCTCTTTAAATTTAAATGATTAAAAAAAATTAATACCGCATTTTTTCATCAGGGCATTTGTACGATTCTATATTAAAAGATATACCAACATGAAAGGTTGCAAATGCATCTTTTTGTAAAGTGTTGCCTCTTTGTCTTCCTTTTTGCCCAATTCCTATACCGTTAGAACTACTTCTATCGTTTAAAAAAAAAGCAGGGCTATTTATTGCAAATGCATCTGTAGCATACGTTGTGCTTACATCATCTAAATAGTCTGTATTTGTAAATCTATATCTTAACTCAGAAAAAATATTTAAACTTGGATTGATGGCATATTTTAAACCAATTGTAAGTGGAAGACAAATAGCATAATTGTTGTATAATTGTCTATTTGGATAAAGTGGACTTCCCTGACCCTCGGTTCCTAAATATCGTAACAAATGCTTTTCTCCATTTAAAAAAGCATAAGGATCGAAACTAAAAACGCCAATTCCCAAGCCAACATATGGTGTAAAATTATATCCTTCGAAACCCGGATTAAATTGAAAAAAATTAAATGTTCCATTTACAGAAAACTCCCATATATCAGTATTAAAACTGAGGTTTCGAGTTTGTTGAACAATATTTGAACTATACTTATCGGCATACGCCAAAAATGCATAAGTTGCAGATAACTTAATGCCCACATAATTATTCATTTGTTTTGTGTAGTGAACAGCACCAGAAAATTTGGGGCGATTGATAACAACATCTGGATTTAAATCTCCAAAATAATGGCCTATTCCAAAAGAAAATCCAATTTCACCGGCATGGCCAAAACTTTCAAGATATTGGGCTTGAGTTTTTTTTATACTAACAAGAAAAAAGAAAATTACTAATATTTTTTTAATCATACAAAATTGCAAAAGTATTGCAAACAACTATTTTATGTTTACAACAAACCCTTTGAATAAATTAATTTAGTAAAATTTTTCTTATAATAATTGAATAAAATTGCTACAATGTTTGCAAATAAAAAGTTAATTCCTTTTGTCTAAACCCCAAGTTAATTTGGTTCTTAAGGTTGATAAAAAATTATTTTCGTTTAATCGTATTAAGCTAATTGTAAAATTTTCTTTTTTAACTGCAATCTGTACATTAATATCTACTAACTCTCTTCTGGCATCCATTACACAAATATATTCGTCAGTTCTACCCTCAACTTCAAATGAAATTATATTACTATCAGCAACAACAATTGATCTAACATTTAAATTATGAGGAGCAACTGGTGTGATTACAAAACAAGAAGTTTCTGGAAATAATATTGGCCCGTTACAACTTAAATTATATCCTGTAGAGCCTGTTGGAGTTGAAACAATTAACCCATCGGCCCAATAGGTACTTAAAAATTCTCCATTAATATAGGTGTGAATTTTTATCATTGGCGACGTATCTCTTTTATGTAAAGCAAATTCGTTTAAGGCATATGGATTTTCGCCAAATAAATTTAAATTAGAATCGATATGAATTAAACTTCTTTTATCAATTATAAATGTGTGATTGATTAATGATTCAATTGCACTAGAAATTTCATCTTTTCTAATACTTGCCAAAAAACCCAACCTTCCGAAATTAATACCTAGAATTGGAATATTACTATCTCTTACTAATGTAACAGCATCAAGCATTGTACCATCGCCACCAACACTAATTAAACATTCTACTTTACTAGTTACTAAATTTTCGTGAGCATTAAAAGTAGAAAATTTTGTTTCAGTTTTAATTTGATCAATAAGAAGCTCATGAATAAATACCTCAGCCTTATGAAAAGCAAGTGCATCCAATAATTCTTGCATTGAAGAAAATTGTTCTTCTTCTATGCCTCTACTATAAATTGCAACAATCATTATTTTTTAAAAAGTTATATGTAAAGTTAAGGTTTGTAACGATAGTTAATTTATTACTGTTTTTACCACCGAATATCAATTTTATTTGGAATATTTTTTAAAATAACTGGTATTGTTAAAACATCATTCACAAATTTCCAACTAGTTTTATTATTACTTGATTTTATAAGAACTCCATTAATTGAAATTGATTTTGGGCTACTATTAATTGTTGGAATAGTTAATACTATATTTCTTTCAGATGGCTTGCCTTTATAGTTTCCAGTGCTGCGAATATTAATTGAAATTGCTTTATTTGTTTTCCCTGTTGATGAAAAATTAATAATCTCATACTGATTTTGTGAAATAGAATTTTTTGATTCGCCATCATCATCATACATGTCGAAACTTGATTTTAAATTTGAAGGAACATAAATTACTTTCAAATTTTTTCTGTTTATTTCCATGGTGTTTTCACCCTCTGATTGAAATTGTGGAATAAAACTTCCTTCCTTATAAAAAACAGGTTTCTTAAAATCTTTAACATCAACTTCAATAAAATTTTCTCCACTAAATAATTTATTTTGATCGGCTAAAAACCAAATTCCTTTTGGTAAATAAACTTTTTGTTCAGCAACACCTTTTTTTGTTATAGGTGTAATTAATATATTGTCTCCAAATAAAAATTCATCATCAATTTTATTAGCAATTGTATCGGTAGAATAATTGTAAAATAATGGTTTCAATAATGGTTCTCCATATTTTGTATGCCTATATGCTAAGGTATAATTATAGGGCAATAATTTATACCTTTCTTGAATAGTTTGTTTAGCAAATTCTTTAAATGGCTCATCAAATGAAACTGCCTCACTTGCAAAACTTACTAATTGCTCGTTGTAATTTTTTAACTCAGTTCCATGAGGGCGAAAAACTGGCGTGTATGAAGCAAACTGTAACCAACGTACAAATAATTCACTATCATATTCGCCATTCGAAAAACCACCTGCATCACAATGTGTATAAGGCATTCCACTTACACTCATACTCAACAAAGATGGAATTTGTTTTTGCAAATTATCCCAAGTTCTATCTACTTTTTTTGTACTTGGAAAAATACTGAATCTCTGACTACCAGCAAACCCACTTCGAGTTAAATGAAATAATCTTTTGTTTGGATACTCTTTTGAAAAATTATCGAACAACATTTTGTTCCAATAATGTCCATATAAATTATGAACTTCAGCAGCTATTAAGTTTCTTTCAATTCCATAATCTTTTAAATTATGATACATATTTTCTGGATGAATTGATGGCTCACTTAAATCTGTCCAGAATGATAACACACCATTTTGAATTTGTTTTTTGTAGTGATTATTCCATATCCAATTGGTAGCATCTTTTCTAAAAACATCAATCAAGCCTCCTTTCCCTTCATAAAATTTTTTAATTATAAAAGGATTATCAGAAATATCTTTCGCCCAAAACGCAACAGATTCTGCATAAGTATTTGTAAATTCCTGAATATATGGATGCGTAATTATACAAGTATTTATGTTTTGATTTTTAAGATTTTTTATCATTGCAATTGGTTCGGGCCAACTTTTTTTATTTACCCAATCTAAATTTCCAATTGATCCATTTATATCATCTCCAAACCAAAAATTATCAATCATAATAGCATCAACAGGAATTTTTTCTTCTTTTGATTGTTTTACTATATTTAAAAGTTGGTCTTGATTTAAATATCCATTTCTGCTCATTAAATTTCCTAAAGCCCAACGTGGTGGCAAGGGTTGTGTGCCTGTTAATTTATGATAAGATGAAAGAATTTCTTGATAGGTTTTACCAGTAATGATATAGGCATTTATTTCACCACTATAAAATAAAATTTCAAATTTATTTCTGTCGTTATTACCAACATCAACAGTAGTTTTAGAACCATTATCGAAAAAAATTCCATAGCCTTTATTGCTTATAAAAAAAGGAATTGAGTTGTTGATAGATTTTATTTCGTTTTTATTTTCAGTTGCCGAATTGTATAATTCGAATTTAAATCCTCTTTTATTTAATGGCAAATTTCCTTCTCCACCACCAAAAATCATTTCATCATTTTTCAATTCAAAACTTAACCCTTTAGAACCATCATCATTAAATGCAGGACTAAAAATAAATGCATCATTATTTATGTTTATAGATGCGTCTTTATTTATTTTATATAATGGAGTAATTTTAGAAATAGCACTTGCAATAACAGCATTTGTTATATTATAATCTTTATCATATTCAAATGGATGATAAATAATTTTTATAATATTTGATGCGTATTGAATTACTTGCCAATTTGCATTTCTTTGGGCTTTCAAAGTATTTATACTACAAAAAACACTTAATAAAATAATAAGCCATTTACCATTAAATCTAACCATTTTAAGAATTAAATTATTTTAAATTACTAATAAATACAAACTAAAATTTCTTTTATTTAAAATGGATAAAAAGAATTTAAGATGTATTCGTTCTATACTTGGCTTTTCTATAAAACATCATTTCCACAATAAAAATTAACATTAAACTAATACCAGTTGTTGCTGTTACTTTTCCTAAAAAATATACGAAAGTGCCAAAACTTAACCATTCAATTAACACCAAATAAAAGTGATGAACAAAAGTGAGTAACACAATATAAAAACTATAAGGGCCCCAACCCATGCTTTTAACAGATGGTTCTACAAAGCTTTGCTCTGTTGAGTCTTGTGCAATAAATATACTTAAAATAAATGGTCTGATATATGCAATAAGGGTACAAGGTGCAGCATGTAAACCTGGTGTGCCTAAAAAATAATCCACCGACATTCCAAATAAAAATCCTAAAATTAATAACCACCATCGGTTAATAGAAAATGGCAACCAAAGTATAAATAAAAAATATAAATATGGGGTAATGAATTGGTGTAAAGGATCTACTTTACTTAATACATATACTTGTATAAATAAAAATAAAATAAACCTTATTATATTTTTTAAAATACTATTCACCTGTTAAATTATATTGCAATTTTTTTGTTAATGAATCTAATTTTCTTTGTTCTTCGAAATATGAATTTGAAATCAAATTCACATGTTGTATGGTATGAAAATTAGTTGCACATTTAATTTTTAAATCATAGGTATTACCCATTTTATCTGTTTTTATTTCTGCAACTGTACCAATCATTAACATTGAAGGAAAAGAAGCAGAATAGTTACTTGTAACAATGGTATCGCCTATTTTAACATCAACAGCTTTGCTAATTTTTTTCATCACTAAATAGTAAGCATTTTTTCCATCCCATTCTACATTTTCAGCATATTGTTCTTTCCCTCTTTTAAACATTGCAGAAACTTTACTGTTTCTATTTAATAAACTCATCACCATACAATAATTTTCACTAACTGTAACTACTTTTCCTATAATACCTGATGGACCAACTACACCCATTTCTTTTATTACACCTTGTTTAGAACCTCTTTCTAACATAATAAAATTAGATTCTAAGGCAACTGTATTCATTACAACCAAGGCTGGTAAAAAAGTGTATTTTCTGTATCGATTAGATGTGTCTTTAACTAAAGTATCTACTATTATTTTTGTTGAGCTATCGGGAGTTACAAAATTTGTTGCCAAGCTATTTTTAAGATTTGCGTTTTCTATAGCTAAAGCTTTATTTACTTCAACTAATCTAAAATATCTATTTAATTTATTGTACTGAGAATTTATTTTTCCTGTTATTTCGTTTGCTTCAGTATAAAAATATGCTTCGTGTGTTTTGCTATATCTACTTAATGTAATTATACATATCAACTGTAAAATAAAAAAAGTGATAAGATTAAAATTTTGCCGTATAAATAAAAAAATATTACGCATTAACCAAGGTAAAAATAAATCGAAGAAAATGTATTAAAGTAATTCAATATTATTTCATAATAAATGGATAGTGCTGATAATTTTTTAAAGCCAACCCTGTACCACGAACAACACTTTTTAGTGGGTCGTCAGCAATATGCACAGGCAGTTTAATTTTGGCCCCTAATCTTTTATCTAATCCACGTAATAAAGCCCCTCCTCCTGTTAAATATAATCCTCTTCTATAAATATCAGCAGCTAATTCTGGTGGTGTTGTTTCTAATGCTTTTAAAATAGCTTCTTCAATTTTAAAAATACTTTTATCTAAAGCTTCAGCAATTTCTTGATAAGTTACCATTATTTGTTTTGGAATTCCAGTAACTAAATCTCTACCATTTACAGCCATATCTTCTGGTGGAGATTCTAATTCTTTTACTGCTGAGCCTACGTGAATTTTTATTTGTTCTGCTGTTCTTTCTCCAATTAATAAACTATGATATCTACGTAGGGCTTCCATAATATCCATGGTAAATTCGTCTCCAGCAATTCTTATACTTTGGTCGCAAACTATGCCTGCTAAAGCAATTACTGTTATCCCTGTTGTTCCTCCACCAATATCAATAATCATATTTCCAACTGGTTCTTCAACATCAATTCCTATACCTAAAGCAGCAGCCATTGGCTCATGAATCATATAAACTTCTTTTGCTCCAGCTTGCTCTGCACTATCTCTAACTGCTCTTTTTTCTACTTCTGTAATTGATGATGGAATACAAATTACCATTCTCCAACTTGGAGGTATCCATGGTTTTTTGGGATATACCATTTTCATCATTTCTCTTATCATTAACTCAGCTGCATTAAAATCTGCAATTACTCCATCTTTTAAAGGTCTTACAGTTCTAATACTTTCATGCGTTTTTTCATGCATTAAAAGTGCTTTTTTACCAACAGCTAATACTTCTTTCGGATTATTTCTATTTAAAGCTATAATGCTGGGTTCATTAACAACTATTTCATCTCCATGAATTATAAGTGTATTGGCTGTACCCAAGTCCATTGCAATTTCTTGGGTAAAAAAACTAAACATTCCCATAGTGGTATATTCCTATTTTAAGAGGGGTAAGCAAAGGTGAATGAATTAAATGGAATTATCAAAAGCAGTGCTAACTATTTTATTAGTTTAACATTATAACGAATTACTACAATTTTAGGCTCATTACATAATCGTTCATAAAATAGCCATTCCCTATTTCGAAATCTGCCTCAAACAAAATTTCAAAACCAAATTTTTTATAAAATTCACTAGCATTATTAAATCGGTTTACTTGTAATTGAATTTCTGTTGCTTTATTTTCTGTTGCATAATTGATAACGGTTTCGAGCAATTTTTTTCCAGCACCACATTTTTGAGAGTTTGGTAAAACGTATAATTTATTTAATTTAAAGATTGAATCTTCTTCTTTTGATACAGAAGAAAATCCAATAAATTCTCCATTTAAATCAGCAATAAAAAATTGATGAGCTTGATTCATTTGATTTTTTAATGACTCATCACTGTACATCCAATTTAGCATATAGTCTAATTGACCATTGGGCAAATGCTGATAGGTTATAGCCCAAGTTTCAGCAGCTATTTTTTGAATAGATTTTATATCAACTTCGGTAGCTTTTTTTATAAAAAAATTCATGCTATAATTTAAAATCTTTTTTATGTGGTGGTGTCAATAATTTTTTATTTAACCACTCGCTTAAATAAGCTGAACCAATGCCAATAACTGCACCTGCTAAAACATCTGTTGGGTAATGTTCACCCAAATACATTCGAGAATAACCTACAGAACTTGCCCATGCAAATAATGGAATTGCAACATACCACTTTTTATATTGAAGAGTTAATGACGTTGCTAAAGTAAATGCTGTTGATGTGTGACCAGATGGAAATGATGCATCATTTTCTATTGTATATGGGTTAATAATTAATGGATATTCTTCATAAGGTCTTTTACGATTAACTGCATATTTTAACCCTTGTGTAACTGCTGTATTTATTAATAAGGAGCCAATAATTTTATAACTCTGTTGTTGTAATTTTTTATCTTTATTAATCAGCCCAGTTGAAAAAATTAATATTGGTGCAGCTAAAGCCAATGGGTAAACTGACTTTGAAATATTTTGCTGAAATGTAGATGTAGGTTGAGTTGGGTTAATATTTTTTAATAAACTAATTTCCCAATTTTGTGCTATTGAATCATTCAAAAAAAAGCATCCAGTATATAACAAGATACATTTATAAATACTTTTTTTAATAAACATTTTATAAATTAACTAAGCTTTCTTCAATTGTTTTTATTCGAGCTAAAGCATCGGCTTTTTTCTTTTCTTCAAATGCTAAAACTTCGGGTTTTGCATTAGCAGCAAACTTGTCGTTACTTAATTTTTTAATAACACTTTGCAAGAAATTTTTTTGATAACTTAAATCTTTTTGTAACTCTTCTTTCAAAGATTCTATATCAATTTCTTTATCAGACACCATATAAAATTTATCGCTTTCTATTGCAACAACAGTTGTATTTGAAACAGCTTCGTTTACAAATTTTATTTCTTTAGCATTAATTTGTTTTGCTAAAATATTTTGAATAGAGAAATAAGAATTTTTGTTTTGAGTTTGAATATATAAAACAATTTCTTCTTTTGGTTTTAATTGATTTTTTGCCCTGGCTTCTCTTAATGTTGTGATTACATTTTTTAATAGTTTTCCTTGTTCTAATATTTGTTTGTTTGGTGTTTGGTGTTTGGTGTTTTGTTTTATTGTTAAGTCGTGATTTCTTTCTTTTAACTGATGATAAATTTCTTCTGTAATGTTTGGCATAAATGGAGAAAGCATTTGTAACAATTCATCAAAAAACTCAACTGTTTTATTGTAAACATTTGTTTCAATTGGTTGCTCAAATCCTGGTTTAACCCATTCTAAATACCAGCTACAAAAATCATCCCATATCAAACTATAAATTATTTTTAAAGCAGCACTTAGTTGAAATTGTTTCATTAAATTTTCAACTTCAAGTTTTGCTTCATTTAATCTATTAGAGAACCAAAAAGTTGGAAAGTCGGAAAGTCCGTGAGTATGACTTTCCAACTCTTCTGACTCTCCTGACTCTTCCGACTCTTCTGACTTTCTTCCCTCCCACATCTTCACCAACTTCATTGCATTCCATAATTTATTATTAAAATTTCTACCTTGTTCTAAACTACTTTCATCAAATAATAAATCGTTGCCAGCCGGGGAAGAAATCATGATTCCAAATCTTACTGCATCGGCACCATACTTCTCAATTAATTCTAACAAATCTGGGCTATTCCCTAATTGCTTACTCATTTTTCTACCTTGCTTATCTCTTACCATTCCTGTAAAATAAACATCTTTAAAAGGCAATTGATTTTTAAATTGATATCCTGCCATTATCATTCTTGCTACCCAGAAAAAAATAATATCGTGCCCTGTAACTAAAGTGGTTGTTGGATAATAATAATTAGCTTCTTCGTTATTCGGATTACTAATACCTTTAAAAACTTCCATTGGCCAAATCCAACTAGAAAACCATGTGTCTAAGCAATCCTCATCCTGTAGTAATTTTGAATTTTTAATTTTGAATTTTAAATTAAAAAGTTCTTTTGCCTTCTCTTCATTTTCTGCTACTACAAAATTTCCATTTTCATCGTACCAAGCAGGGATTCTTTGTCCCCACCAAAGCTGACGACTAATACACCAATCCTTAATATTTTCGAGCCAATGGTTATAGGTGTTTTTTAGTTTTGCTGGATGAAATTTAATTTCATCATTCATAACTGATGATAAAGTTTGTGGATGCTTTTTCATAAAAGTTTTCATATCCATAAACCACTGCAAACTCAATCTAGATTCAATTATAGCACCAGTTCTTTCACTTGTTCCAACCTGTCCTTTATAGTCTTCAATTTTTTCTAGTTGATTTAGTTTTGTAATATCATCACTAATTATTTTTCTTAATTCAAATCTATCAATTCCATTATAAGCAAGCACTTGCTCTGATGGATTTTCATTCACTAATTCAGCAGTAGTAAATCTTCCTTCTTCGTCTAAAGTATT
Source organism: Chitinophagaceae bacterium (assembly GCA_031417315.1). GTDB lineage: Bacteria > Bacteroidota > Bacteroidia > Chitinophagales > Chitinophagaceae > CAIVPM01. The sequence continues at coordinate 12,647 of JANOVK010000282.1, forward strand.
TATAGATTTTAATTGATGTTTCTTACCAATTTCATTATCATTTTTATCGTGTGCGGGAGTAATTTTTAAAGCCCCTGTACCAAACTCTATATCCACATAATCATCAGCAATAATTTTTATTTTTCTATTTATAATTGGAACTAAAACTTCTTTTCCAATCCAATTTTTATAACGATCATCTAAAGGATTTACACAAATAGCTACATCGCCCAAAATCGTTTCTGGTCTTGTGGTTGCAACCATTATAAATTGTTGATTGGTTGATTGGTTGATTGGTTGATTAGTATTATCTGCTAAAAAATATTTAACGTAATACAACTTGCTATCAATTTCTTTAAAAATAACTTCCTCATCACTTAAAGCAGTTTTGCTAACGGGATCCCAATTTACCATTCTTAATCCACGATAAATAATGCCATCATTATACAACTGAACAAATATTTTAATGACAGCTTTGTAGTAGTCATCATCCATTGTAAATGATGTTCTACTCCAATCTAAACTACAACTCAATTTTTTTAGTTGTTGTAAAATTATACCTCCATATTTTTCTTTCCATTCCCAAGCATAACTTAAAAATTCATCTCGAGTTAAAGAAGATTTTGTAATGCCTCTTTCTCTTAACATTGCTACTACTTTAGCTTCTGTAGCAATGGATGCATGGTCTGTGCCTGGCACCCAACAAGCATTAAAACCTTGCATTCTTGCTCGTCTTACTAAAATATCTTGAATAGTATTGTTTAAACAATGTCCCATATGCAATACTCCTGTAACATTTGGTGGAGGAATTACAATGGTATAAGGTTCACGTTCATCTGGTGTACTATTAAAATAGCCTTGTTGTAAAGCATGGTTGTACCAATAATTATCGGCAGCTTGATGGTTAAAGTTTTTACTAATCTCACTCATAAAAAACACTTGTAATTGTTACAAATGTAAGGCAGCCAAGCAAAGTGTTATAGTTTAAAAGTTATGCATTACTAAAAAATGAACAAGTAGTATATTGTTATTTAGATTGTGTATTGAAACAAGAATTATATTTTTGAATTAATTATTAAATTGAGCACAACAACACATAAAACCAAAGGCATTGTATTACGAAGTATTAAATATGGAGATACAAGTATTATTGCTACTATTTATACTGAACTTTTTGGCCTGCAAACCTACCTTGTAAAAGGTGTTAGAAAAACATCGAAAAAGGGAGCTAATCATGCAAATTTATTTTTACCAGCTGCCATTTTGGACTTACAAGTTTATCATAACGAATTAAAACAAATTCAATTTATAAAAGATTATCAATGGGATTATTTATATAAAAATATTTATTATAATGTTCTAAAAAATGCTTCTGCCATGTTTGCTATTGAACTTTTACAACATAGCATAAAACAACCTGAAGCTAATAGCATAATTTTTTATTTTATAGAAGATTGTTTGAAAAATTTAGATGATAGTGATGAAACTTGTACAGCTAATTTTCCCTTGTATTTTATTTTACAACTGGGAAATTTATTAGGTTTTGCTATTAGTGGTAATTATAATAGTAAAAATATTTTTTTAGATTTAAGAGAAGGATATTTTATCGATCATCAACCCATTCACAAATATTTTATTGAAAGTAAAAATGCAGAAATTACTTCGCTAATTCTTTCAATAAAAAAGTTTGAAGAACTTTCTGTAATAAAACTTAATAAAAATATTAGAAGACAATTGCTCGATAATTATATTCATTACTTCTCTCTTCATATTACTAATTTTATTGAGTTAAAAAGTATTGAAGTATTAAAAGAAGTATTAGAGTAGATTACAAATTTAAGTAAGTCATTAATTGCTGATAATTATCGTGTAACTGGTTGGTGTATTGCTCTTCTCCAAAACAATAAAGAATATTATATTCATATCGTTGAAAAGTTGAAACAATATCGCTTACTTCAATTTTATTTATTTTAATAGTTGCAATTAAATGACCTGTAGAACTTTCGATATAAGTATTTAATTGAGTAATAAAGGCATCGTTTGTTTCAATTAGTCTGCTAATTTCTCCAAACGAAAAATTTTTCTTTTCTATTTCTAAAACAATTATTGCACCCGGTAATTCATTTCCAACAAACTTATTAATACTAATTAAAGCTTCTTTTGTTGAAACACTTCCAACTATTTCAAAATCGTCGTTAATAATAGGCACTAACGACAAATTTTTATTTGTTGCTATTTTTACTATTGATAAAAAATGATCGTTTGATTTTACAAAAAATAATTTTAAATTTTTTTGTAAATTTTCTATTAATAGAGATTCGTCTGCATCTAACAAGTCATCTTTTGAAATGCATCCAATAAATTTTTCTTCATTACAAACTGGTAAATTAATAATATCATAATCATCCATTAACTGCAAGGCAAAAGAAACCTTATCTGAAAAATTTAAGGTAGGATAAGTTGTATTTATTAATTGAAATGCTAACATATTTTTATGGTTAGATAGACATCAAAAAAAAGAAAAATGTTGCTTAGGCTTGAGTTAATTTATTTAGAAATTTTTCTAATATTTCATTAAACTCAGCAGGAACTTCCATCATTGGGGCATGGCCACATTTATCAATAAAGTGCAATTCGCTATTTGGTATTAGTTTATTAAACTCTTTACCAACAAATGGTGGTGTTATAATATCGTTATTTCCCCAAATTAATAAAGTGGTAGTTAAAATTTTATTTAATTCTTCGCCTAAATTATTTCTAATAGCACTTTTTGCTAATGCTAAAATTTTAATTACTTTTATTCTGTTATTAGTAATTTCAAATACTTCATTAACCAACTCATCGGTTGCCATTTTTGGATCATAAAAAGTTACTTCGGTTTTTTTACGGATATAATCTTTATCGCCACGCTTTGGATAACTATCGCCCATTCCATTTTCGAATAAACCAGAACTTCCGGTTAAGGTTAGAGAAGCAATTTTTTCTGGATGCCTTAAAATATATAATAATGCAATATGTCCACCTAATGAATTTCCTAAAAGATGAATATTGGTATAGCCTCTAGCCTCAATAAACTTGTGAACGTATTTTTGAAACCCGCCAACAGAAGTATGAAAAATATCTAATTCGAATAATGGTAAAATAGGTACAACAACTTTGTATTTTTTTTTAAAATGCTCAATTAAACCCTGAAAATTACTCAATGCACCAAATAATCCATGCAATAAAAGAAGTGTTTTGCCTTCTCCTTCTTCTATAAATTTAAATTTATCGTGGTGTTTGATTTGATAATCCATATTTAATAGCTAAATCTATTGCTACAAATAAAAGCTAAATAAAATTAATTTCATTTATAATATAAAAAAGATGTTCGCCTTTTAATTAATTTTAAAAGTGTTTTGCTTATAAAAATTCTCTAATTGTAAAATCACATTCTTAAAAAATGGTAAAATATATCCGATGCCGGATACAATATTTATAGCCCAAGGTTTAATAAAAGAATAAAAAAAAGAAGCTTTAATAGTTTCTTGATCTATGATGTACATTTTTTCGAAATAAAACAATACAACACTTAAAATACTAATATAAATACAAGCAAAAAATAGTATGCCTCCAAGTTTATTTAGCCAACCTAATAAAACTAAGTCAATAATTTTATCAATAATTTTTGCAGCAATTCTTACAATTAAAACTACTGCAACCATTACTAAAGTAAATGATAAAAATGGTAGCCAAAAAGCAGAAACTTCGGTACTGTTTTGCAACCAATTTGCAACAACTGAAGAAAATTTTATTGCTATAATTAAACCAAGTATAGTTGAAATAAAAGTAAATACTGCTACAACTAATCCTTTATTATAACCTTTAAAAATTGATAAAGCAATAACTAATAAAAAAAGAATATCAATAAACATGAATCAAACTTTAATTTATAATTTATTATTAACTATTTTGCTAAAAGCTCTTTTACCAAACCAGAAATAACTTTTCCATCTGCCTTGCCTGCAAGTTGTTTGGTAGCAACACCCATAACTTTTCCCATATCTGTAGCAGACACAGCTCCAACTTCAGAAATTATAGTTTCTAATGCCAATTTTATTTCGTTGTTTGTTAATTGTTTGGGAAGAAATTTTTCAATTATTGCAATTTCTTCTTGCTCGGTTTTAGCTAAATCTGTTCTATTTTGTTGGGTATAAATTTCTAAACTATCGCGGCGTTGTTTTACTATTTTTTGCAGCAACTTTAATTCTCCTTCCTCTGTAATTATTCCATTTGCTCCAGGTTCTGTTTTGGCTTTTATTATTTCTGCTTTAATTGCCCTTAATCCTCTAAGTGCTGCATCATCTTTCGATTTCATAGCTACTTTTAATTCTTCCATTATTTTTAATTCTAAACTCATATTTTATTTTTTAAAGTTAATCAGCTTTATTTTCTTTTAGTTGTTGGGCTTTAAATTTTTTTAAAAAGTCTACTGCAAAGTTTTTAATATCTGCAACCATTTCTGCATTATGTGTTGCTCTATTATACGTATCTGCCATGCCCATAAAAGTTTGATAAAAAAAATCAGCCATCTCATCAACCATCATATCTTTTGTCCATAAGTCAACTCGCATAGCACTCTTATCTGCTCCATCCCAAAAAGCCAACATCATCGCTTTTGCTTTTTGTTGCAAATCGGCTGTACTGTCAGTTGCAGACCATGTTATATTTTGAGGAACTTTATCATTTGTTAAATCAATATTTATATTAATTGATGATGTATGCATTTGTTTTTAAGTTTCTGAGTTGCAAATTTAAAAGTTTGAACGCTTATCTTTTATAATAATTTCAAATAACATACATACAATACATTAATTTTACTTTCTTTATAACGTAAAAACATTAATGAAGTATCTCTTATTAGGATTTTTTTTCTCTTTAAGTTTATTTTCTTTTTCTCAAAATAATAATATTTCACAAAAAGATTCGGTATTACTTATTGATGACATTATTGTAACAGGTAATAAAAAAACAAATACAAATATTATTTTAAGAGAAATGTTTATTAAAAAAGGAGATTCGGTTTTAATAAACGAATTGCCTAATAAAATTGAACTTAGCAGACAGTATGTTTTTAATACTACTTTATTTATTGAAGTAAAAATTCATACTGCAAAATCAGATTCAAATAAAATTACGGTAATTGTAGAAGTAAAAGAAAGGTGGTATTTATTTCCATTACCCCATTTTGAATTAGTTGATAGAAATTTTAACGAGTGGTGGGTAAATCAAAATAGAGATTTAAGTAGAGTAAATTATGGTATAAAATTCTTACACAACAATGTAACAGGTAATAACGACAAATTAAATATTTGGTTAATTACAGGATATAATAGGCAAGTTAATTTGCGTTACGAAATTCCGTTTATTAACAAAAAAATGACCAATGGTTTTAATATTGGTTTTGTACATTCTAAACAAAGAGAATTAAATTATCAAACAAGCCTTACTAACAAACAACAATTTTTTAAGTTAACAAATAATTTTGCTAGAACACAAACTCGGTTTGATATTGCTTTAACACACAGACCAGATAAATTTATTAGACATGCTTTTAGAGTTGGTTATACCGATGAAAGTGTTGATGATTCTATAATAATTAAAAACTCCAATTATTATGGCAATAATGCAACATCTATAAAATTTTTTGATTTTACCTACAGTTTACAATACTTTAAAACAAATTATATAGCGTATCCAACTAATGGAGTTGTTGGTAATCTTTCTTTATATTTAAGAGGTTTTAGCGAGAATGCAAATTATGCTCAACTAAGCACTTCAATCATTTTAGCATTACCAATTTCACAAAAATGGTTTATTAGAACACAAACTAACGCTACCATTAAATTACCCTATAACGATAAATTTATTTATCAACGAATTTTTGGTTTTGGAAACTTTCAATTAAGAGGTTTAGAAAATTATGTAATTGATGGAATGGCAGCAGCTATGAACAGAACTACTATGGGTTATGAATTATTTAATTTTAATGTTAAACTTCCTATTAAAAGTAAAATATACGAAAAAATTCCTTTTAAATTTTATCCTAAAATACATTACGATATTGGTTATTGCTATAACCCATATATAAATAATAATTTGTTTAATAATAAATTTTTATATACTTATGGTTTTGGGTTAGATATTGTTACAATTTATGATTTAGTATTAAGATTTGAGTATAGTTTTAATCAATTAGGAACTCCAGTTTTTGTTATTGGTGTAAGATAAAATTAATCAACAAATTTTATATCAGAAACAATAGGATAGTGATCTGAAATTTTTAATCTTGGAGAAACATAAGAAATGCCTTTAAGATTTTTAGAGTGTAAAATTACATCTATTCTTAAAAATGGGTTTCTGCTTGAGTATGTAGCTCCAAATCCAGTACCACACTCTAAAAATGCATCTTTTAAATTTTTAGCAAGTATATTATATGTGTAAGATGATGGCACCGAATTTAAATCTGCACAAAAAACAAATGGCGTTTTTGTAGTATCAATTATATTACGAATTATCATTGCTTGCTGAATATGTGATGTATCAAATCGTTTTAATTTTTCGAATTTACTACCATGAAAAACAAATAAAGTATCTTCTATTACATACTTAAAATCTTCTGGTTTTTCTTTTGGGTTTAAGTTAATATACATCGATCTTAAATGTGTTGTAAACACTCTAATTGTTTTATTTTTTATTTTAATATCTGCAAATCCTAAACTTTCAGTAAAATATTTTCCGTTATATTTTATACTATTTGTATTACTAATTGGGTATTTAGAAAAAATGCAAGTTCCGTATCGTGTACGCCCATATTTAGTTATAGTATCTATATCTAAAGAAAAATAAGAATATGGAAAATTAAGTTTCCCCTTAAAATCGTCTAATGGATGAATGTAAATTGCCGAATCTTTTTGTTCAAAATCTTGTAAACAAATAATATCGGCGTTCGAATTTTTTAAAAAACTCAAAATATTTTTATACGAACTATTTAAAGTATCATTTATTTTTTCGTGAATAATAAAGTTCTTCACGTTCCATGATATTACTCGAAAATCGGCTTGAAATTTACTCTTGCAATTGAATAAATTAAATCCAATATTGTTATTAATATTTTTTGCCCCCAGTAAAATAATTAATCCAAAAAATACACTCCACTTTTTATTAATAAACAAAAATAAAAAAATAAAAAAAATCATCCCGGTTAAAAACAAAGGAAAACTTAATGCAAAAAATGTAAGCGGAAAAAAATTTACTGGATTAATATAAGGTGTTAAACAAGAGACTAAATAACCCAATAAACAAACAACTGAAATTATTTTAATCGAGTAAATAATTATTGTTTTTTTTAAAAATATTTTTATAAAATTATTCAACTTCTTTACTAGCTCTATTTAAAAATTCTTTTTCGTCTATCGATAAACTATCGTAACCATTTTTATTTATTTTATCTAAAATATCGTTTACTTTTTGCTCAGTAATATTTGGTGTTTTAGTATAAACAGATTTATCTGTTTTATAAAATATTTTATCTTTTTGTTTTGCTCTACTTAATTTTTTTTCAGGATTAAATAAGTCATCAATCCAATACACAACCTGATACATCCAAGCACTCCAATCGTATCCTTTTTTTAATTGAATAATAAAAAGATATCCAATAATTCCAGCAATTAAGTGAGCTACGCCTATAGCTGAATTTCCAAAAACTATAAAAGCAATATCAATAGCAATAAAAAAAGATGTTAATATCCAGAGTGAAAATCCAGATCCAATATGCTGAAAAATTTTATAGTTTGGAGATAAGGTTGTAGTTGCAATAGCTAATGCAACTAAAGATGAGTTACAACCTTCGAGTAAAAAATGTTTTCCCGTATTCTCAGAAAAAAAGGGAATGTAGCTTGAGAATAATATGAAAACCAATCCACCAAAAAAACCTCCATATAAGTAAATTGGAATTAATTTTTTATTGCCAATTAAATCTTGCAAAACATATCCAAAAGCCCATAACCAAAACATATTACTTATAAAACCCATAATGCTATAATGAGAAAACATATAGCTTAATAAACTCCAAGGTTTTTTTAATAAATTACTGAACTCTGGAGAAAGTGTAAACCAATTTAATATTTTTCTTTGAAATAAAGTTTCTGCAGCTTCTGCATATTCTAATGAATAAACAATTTTTAAAAAAATAAGAATAATAAAAATAAATGAATTGGTTCCGAAAAGTACAACCAACGCATTATTGGTTTGACCTAAGGTTGGTTTTTTATCAAAGTAATCTCTATGCCCCATATTGCTTATTATAAATTCAAAAAAATAAAATGCAAGATTACCAACAAAGTTTAATAAGACTCTCATTAAACTTTAGGTAAATAATAATTTTTAAATTGTAGCTTGATAATTTTTTATTCGTAATGCAACTTAGTTATATTTATGCCTTAAATATTTTAGTATGTTAGAATGGCAAACTGCAAAAATTGTAGATATTCAACAAGCAACTTCGGCAACTAGAAGATTTTTTATCGAGTTGCCATCAACACAAAATTTCGAGTTCGAACCTGGTCAGTTTGTTACATTAGACCTTCCAATTCATGAACAAAAAAATAAAAGATGGCGTAGTTACTCAATTGCATCTGCACCTAATGGAACCAATATTATTGAATTGGTTATTGTTTTATTAGAAGGTGGTGCTGGTACAACTTATTTGTTTAATGAAACTTCAATTGGTAGTGAGTTAATTTTAAGAGGACCACAAGGCAAATTTACATTACCAGAAAATATTGAAAAGGATTTATACTTTGTTTGTACAGGTACTGGCGTTGCTCCTTTTAGAAGTATGGTACATTTTATTAAGGAAAAAAATATTCAATCGAAAAATATTAGTTTAATTTTTGGTTGTAGAACTTTTGATGATTGTTTATATAAAGATGAATTATTAGAATTACAAAATACCTTGCCAAATTTTAAATACATTCCTTGCTTTTCTAGAGAAACCGAACAAGTAAATTGGGGCCGTAAAGGCTACGTGCATCAAGCTTATATTGATTTGGTAAATGCCAATAGAATTAATGAAGAATTAAGCCCCGCAAGTTTTTATTTATGTGGTTGGAAAAATATGATTGATGAAGCTAAACAAAAAATTGTTGAATTGGGTTATGATAGAAAAGCAATTCATTTAGAGTTGTATGGATAAATTATAATTCTAATTTATCAATTGCTAATTGTGTTGCAATTAACCCTGCATCTTTTTTGCTAAAAGATTTTCCGGTTGATGTTATTTCTCCATCTACTAAAATATTTATGGTAAAAACTTTTCTAGAGCCTTCTCTTTTTTCATCAACTACATCATACAATAAAGTTTTTCCGTTTTTATTAGCCCAACCAATTAATTTATTTTTTAAATTAATATCAATAGCTTCTAAAGATTCTACAAACATGTGAGGAATTACAACTTGTCTTAATACCCATTTTTGAGTTGCTAAATAACCCTTGTCTAAATAAATTGCACCAATAATAGCTTCTAAAGTATTACCAAATATTTGAGAGTTTCTTAATGTAACATCAGTTTTATTATAAATCATTAAATGCTTAAAACCCATTTTTACTGCAATATCATTTAGTTGTTGACGATTTACCATTTTACTCCTCATTTCTGTTAAAAATCCTTCATCTTTTGTGGGATATCTTTTAAATAAATAATCTGCTACAATGCTACTTAAAACTGCATCGCCTAAATATTCTAATCTTTCATTATTCGCTTCAGGCTTTTCTTTTACGCTTTTATGGCTTAATGCAATTTCGTAAATCTCTATATTAGAAATTTTAATATAGATGATATTTTCAATTTCTTTTTTAAGAGAAACTTTATATTTTGATGAGAAGAGATTAGAGATAATTTTCAATCCTATTAATATTTTTTTAAATTATAAAATGGATTAAAATTATTTTCATTAATGATCTTTTAGCTACTCCATTTTTTAAAAATAACACAAGCATTATGCCCACCAAAACCAAAAGTATTGCTTAAGGCAGCATTTATATTTCTGTATTGTGCTTTATTAAAAGTAAAATTAAGTTTTGGGTCTAATTCTGGGTCGTTGGTAAAATGATTTATTGTTGGGGGAGCAATATTATGTTTTACAGCTTGAATACATGCTATTGCTTCTATAACTCCTGCAGCACCTAAACAATGGCCAGTCATACTTTTTGTAGAACTAATATTTAATTGGTAAGCATGTTCGCCAAAAACTTGAGTTATTGCTTTTACTTCAGCTCCATCTCCAATTGGGGTAGATGTTCCATGAGTATTTATATAATCAATTTCATTTGGCTGCATTCCAGCTTCCTCTAATGCAGCAAGCATTACATTTTTTGCACCCAACCCTTCTGGATGAGGAGCAGTAATATGATAAGCATCTGCAGTTGCACCAGACCCCATTAACTCACAATAAATTTTTGCACCTCTTGCTTTTGCATGTTCTAATTCTTCTAAAACTAACAAGCCAGCAGCTTCACCCATCACAAATCCATCTCTATCTTTATCGTATGGCCTACTTGCTGTTGCAGGGTCATTGTTTCTTTCACTCATTGCTTTCATTGCATTAAATCCACCAATGCCAGCTTCGCTAATTACAGCTTCACTTCCTCCTGCTAAAATTATATCAGATTTTCCTAATCGAATTATATCAAAAGCTTGCCCAATGGCATTTGTACTGCTTGCACAGGCACTTACAACTGCAAAGTTGGGTCCACGCAAATTATGCCTCATACTAATATGACCAGCAGCAATATCTAAAATCATTTTAGGAATAAAAAAAGGATTGAAACGTGGGGTGCCATCTCCTTTTGTAAAATCTTGTACCTCGTGTTGAAAAGTAGTTAACCCTCCAATACCACTTGCAAAAACTACTCCAACTCTATCAGGATTTATATTGTCTTTATTTAACCCAGCATCATTTATTGCCTGATCGCTAACAGCAATAGAAATTTGAGAAAATCGATCTAGCTTTCTTGCTTCTTTTTTATCTAGAAAAGTAAGTGGGTCAAAATTTTTAATTTCACAAGCAAATTGTGTTTTAAATTTTGATGCATCAAAATGAGTAATGGGTGCTGCACCTGATACGCCATTAATAAGATTGTTCCAATAGGTTTCTAAATTATTTCCTATTGGTGTTAAAGCTCCTATTCCTGTTACAACAACTCTTTTTAATTGCATATTAAAGCATTTGAGTATTTAAGTTGATACTTGAGACACAAATAATTATTTGTTGATAATTTACTTGTTAAACAATTTCAAATTTTATTAATAAGTAATCCGCCAAACTCATGGCAATTGCCTAAAGATTGGCGGATTAAAAATTATTCCAATAAGAGTGATGCTTATTTTGCGTGTTCTTCTAAATAAGCAACAGCTTGACCAACAGTAGTAATTGTTTCAGCTTGTTCATCAGGAATAGAGATATTAAATTCTTTCTCAAACTCCATAATTAATTCTACGGTATCTAATGAATCTGCACCTAGATCGTTAGTAAATGAAGCTTCGGTTGTTACTTCTCCTTCATCAACTCCTAACTTATCAACGATGATTTTTTTCACTCTTGTAGCGATGTCTGACATTTTTAAATGTTTTAGTTACTTGGCAAAAATATAGTTTTTAATAAATATGCAAAGGTTTTATTATTATTTGTTTAAAACATTATTAAAATTAACTTATAGAACTCCCATCTTGCACATTAACATCTGAATTAATAAAAGATAATTTACCTGTTTTATCTTCTGCCATTAATATCATTCCATTACTTTCAATTCCTTTCATTTTACGTGGTGTTAAATTGCAAACTACAGTAACTTGTTTGCCAATAAGTTCGTTTGTATTAAAATGTAAAGCAATGCCCGATACAATTGTTCTTTTCTCGAACCCTAAATCAACTTCCAATTTTAATAGTTTATCTGCTTTAACTACTTTTTCTGCAAAAGTTATTGTTCCAATTCTTAAATCTAACTTAGCAAAATCATCGAAATTAATTGTTGATTTGATGATGGGTTGATTGGTTGAATCGTTAGTAGTTTCTTGTTTCTCGTTCTTTTCCAATTTATTTTGTTTTGACTTTTGACTTTTGATTTTTAATTTTTCTAATTGTACTTCTATCTCACTATCTTCTATTTTTCTGAACAAAAGTTGAGGCTCACGCAAACTGTAACCCACTTTTAATAAATCAACTTTCCCGGCATTTTCCCAATCTAACATTTTATCTACCACCTTTAACATGCTTAACATTTTTTTTGATGTTGTGGGTAAAAATGGATGAATAAGTATGGTAAGATTTGCAGTTAGCTGTAAACATAAGTGTAAACAATTATCAATTAATTTTTGATTGTTTGGATTTTCTATTAATGATTTTGCAACTATCCAAGGTTCTTTTTTTTGCATGTATTGATTTGCTTTTCTTGCTAAATCAATTACTTCAAATTGTGCATCTCTAAATTTAAATAATTCAAGATTATTTTGAATTTTGAATTTTGAATTTTGAATTTCTTGAATCAATGTTTTATCAATATTGTCAATACTATCATTATGAAATTTCGGAACTTTTCCACCACACAATTTATGCATTAATACAAAAGTTCTATTTACATAATTTCCAAAAATGCTAACTAACTCGCTATTATTTGCATCTTGAAACCCCTTCCAAGTAAATTCACTATCTTTTGTTTCTGGTGCAATGGCAGTTAAATAATAACGTAAAACATCAGCCATGCTTTCTCCACCATTTTCTTTCTTAATCCAATCGTTTATATAATCCTCCATTTCAATACTCCAACCACGACTGGTACTCATTTTATCTCCTTCTAAATTCATGAACTCGTTACTGGGTACATAACTTGGTAAAATATTGCCATTTAGTTTTAGCATTACCGGGAAAATGATTGCATGAAAAACAATATTATCCTTTCCTATAAAATGTACCAGACTAGTATCAGAATCATACCAATAAGGTTTCCAATCTTTGTTGTTATTTAAAGCCCATTGTTTAGTAGCAGAAATATAACCTATTGGAGCATCGAACCAAACGTAGAGAACTTTAGCCCCCCCACCCCCCGAAGGGGGGATTAAAGCCTCCCCTTGCCCCTCCAAAGGAGGGGTGTTAGAAACAGGCTGATTAATAGTAATTACTTCTAATTTTTTAGAGATGGACGCAAGCACCTTTTCTGTTTCAAATAAGACTTGATTATTAGTAAATCGGATTACTTCAAAGCCAAGTTTATTTAACTCCTTTGTACGTTCTTCATCACTAATAATATTTTCGGGTAATTGATGAATATTTCCATCAACTTCTATAATTAACTTATGTTTTATACAAACAAAATCAGCAATAAAATTATCTATTATATGTTGTCTTCTAAATTTATAACCTAGTTTCTTATCTCTTAATAATTCCCAAAGAGTTTTTTCTGCTTCAGTTGGATTACTTCTATGTTCTGCAACAAACTCTTTTAATAATTTATAAACAAGTGGATTTGCAGTTTGATAAGCATAAATCTCCTTAGCATCCAATGAAGGGTTTTCTAAATCATCATCTTTGCTTTCTAAAGCCCCTCTATTGGAGGGGTTGGGGAGGCGTACCCCCCAATCTAAATCTCTTGTAACTGCACGTGGTTGTAAACCTCCATCAACCCAACTTTTTACTTGTCCAACTACAGTTGCACGCCAATCAGCTGCATGTTCTTTTAAAACCCATTCTCTTAAAAAATCTTCATGTTTATTTAATGGCAAATACCAGTGTGTAGTTGCTTTTTTTATTGGTGCATTTCCACTTAAAGTAGAGACTGGATTTATTAATTCTTCGGGGCTTAAACTTTTGCCACATTTCTCGCATTGGTCTCCAAAAGCATTGTCATAATTGCAATTGGGGCAAGTACCTTTTATAAATCTATCTGCTAAAAAAGTGTTGGTGGCTTCATCAAAATATTGTTCAGTTTCTTTAATTTCTAAAGCTCCTGCATTATTTAAATTAGTAAAAAATTCTTGTGCTGTTTCGTGATGTAGTGGTGATGATGTTCGATGATAAATATCAAATTCAATACTTAAATCTTTAAAATTTTGTTCAATTATGGGATGATATTTATCTATGATTGCTTGAGCTGTAGTACCTTCTTTCATGGCTTGAATAGGAATGGCAGTGCCATGTTCATCGCTTCCACAAACAAAAACAACCTCTCTTTTTTGTGCTTTTAAATAACGTGTATAAATATCTGCTGGTAAATACGCACCCGCTAAATGGCCAATATGTTTTAAACCATTGGCATAAGGCAAGGCAGAGGTAATTAAATATCTTTTGGGTTTGTTCATTAT
>JANOVK010000283.1:0-3157 GCA_031417315.1 Chitinophagaceae bacterium
AAAGGCTGCAAATGTAATTGATATTGATTTTGCAACAGATTTGATATTAATTTTAAGAAGAAATTAAGCGTGTTTTTCTAAGATGTAAATGACAGAACTACATTTTTCTTTATAAAATAATGCTTGAATATTTGATAAAAAGCCAATGAATAATGCATTGATGAAATTTGATCTTCCATTTTTGTATTTTTCACTTAACATAGAAACATAAACACTATCGAACCACATAGGTTTTGTTTTAGCCACAAAAAAACCGGTTTGTTGAGCTAATCTTTTCATGCCATGAGGAGAGAAGTGAAAAAGATGTCTTGGAACATCGTAACCAGCCCAATATTGTTGATAATATGAACTATCAAAACTTGTATAGTTTGGTACTGCAATAAAAATTTTACCAGTAGGTTTGATGATTTTTTTAAATTGTTCTAAGTAGCCATGAATATTATGTACATGTTCCATTACATGCCACATTGTAATTGCATCAAATTGTCTTGAAGGAAAATTAAATAAATTTTCTGTTGGTTGAAGTTTGATTTGATAATTTTCTTCAGCTTTTTGTCTGGCTTGTTCATCAGGTTCAAGTGCTGTAACATCCCAGCCAGCTTGAATCATGGCATTTGCAAATGCACCAGTGCCTGCACCAATATCTAACAATTTCCCTTTTTGTTGTTGAACAGATTTTTCAATTAATTTTCGTTTAGAAACTAAAGTGAAGTTTCTTACAGAATGATAAATTTTACTACTGAAATCTTTTTTGGTATCTGAATGAGAAATGTAATTTTCTGATTGATAATATTTTCCTATTTCAGATTCTGTTGCAATATTTTGAGTAAATCTATTAGTACAATTATTGCAATGCATCACATCGAACATCTCTTCACTCACAGTATAATCTTTTACAGCAAGTGTTTGATAAAAATCTTCACTCTTGCAAATTGGACAATTAGTATAATTTATTATAGACATAAAATATTTGAAGCAAATATGAAACTAGTATTTACAATTATCAAATCATTTACAAAAAAAAACGTTCGGCTTTTGCCGAACGTTTTTTTTAAAGAAAATTAATTTATTCAATTATCAATTTCTCAGTTTTTTTACCATCTTTAGTTATTATAGATACTAAATAAAGGCCTTTACTTAATCTAGAAACATCAATATTATTTGTACCTAAACTTAAAGGTTGCATTTTTATTTGTTTGCCTAAAATGTTTGTAACAATAATTTGACCACCAGTTAAAGCAAAATCAACATTTATGTTTACACTATTTCGTGCTGGATTTGGATACATTTTAAATTGTATGTTTTCAGCAGCATCAGTTGGCGTACTAATATTAATACCACGTGCAGCACAAGTTACAGTATTGCCAGTAATAGAACGGCTATTGCTACAAAGTTGAGGTGTTGTAATAGTATAAGTTAATGTAGTTGAACCAACACCAACAATACTTACAAAACCAGAAGTACTGTTAACTGTCATAGAACCAGTGTTAGACGAGCTCCATACTCCACCTACAGGAGAACCCACAACTGTAAATGTTCTACCAACACAAAATCCACCACCAGCACCAGTTTGAGGATTTGTAGTTCCAATTCCATAAGCAATACTTGGTTTATTTGGAATTGCATTTACCGAAATTGAATGAAATGCAGAACCCACACAATTATCAGCATTTGTAATTGAATATTTAACAGTTCCAATTCCAGAATTTAAACCTGAATAAAGTCCACTTTGATTTATTGAACCTTTATTATTAGTACTACTCCAAACTCCACCAGTACTTGTAGTTGAAAGTAAAGTTGAACTGCCAACACAAACATTATTGTTACCAGTAATTGAGTTTACAGAAACACTTGAAACTTTTGCAAGCGTAGTATATTCAGAAACACAACCATTAGCTGCAGTTTTTGTGTAAGTTAAGTTAGCTGTTCCATTTCCAATTGCAGTTACAATACCAGAAGCACCATTTACAGTTGTAACTGTAACAATTCCTGTATTACTACTACTCCAAACACCACCACCACTTGTATTAGTGTTGTTAATTGTTTTTGTTTGTCCTATTTGGCATAAAGTTGGTAAAGCAGTTGAAGTTCCAATTAAAAGACTTGGAATTACTGTTAATGTAATTTGATTGCTATTTGCAATTGATGATGTTTGACATAAATTATTTGCTGTTAATACACTACTGATTACAACATTATTAGTTAATGTTCCAGCTAAGAAAGTTATACTAGAACCTGTCCCTGCATTATTTCCATTTCTAAACCATTGATATGATGGAGCCGAACCGCCAGTTGTACTTGAAGCATTAAATACTACATCATTTCCATTACAAACTGTTGTGGATGCAGTAGAAATTGTAACTTCTGGAGTAACTACTGCTGGAATTGTTAGAGTAGCAGCAGCGGTATTCAAAATGGCATTTCCCATATAAGTTACTACACATCTATATTGATAACCATTATAATCTGATATTGCTGTAACGCTTACTGTAGCTGTAGTAACATTACTATAATTGCCACCATTTGTAAGATTATTCCAAGTTGAACCAGCATCAGTTGATTGTTGCCATTGATAGGTATAAATTGATGAACTAGACCCAGCTGCCATAGTTACGCTAAATGTTGCTGAAGTATTTACACATGCAGAAATATTAGAAGGTTGAGAAGTGATTGCTGTTGGTGTAAATGCTATTCCTCTAAATGCTATTAAACTAACATTGTTTCTAGTCACTATAGTTGTTGTTGTTGTCCCTGTCATAGCTGTATTATATCCATTATTATCTGTAAATGTATAAACAAAACTTCCTACTGTTGGAGTTGATGTAACACCTGTTCCATATAAAGTAACTGAACCGCCGTTAACTGTTCCTGTTAAACCCCTAACTCCAGAAGCAGTAATACTTCCATTTGAAGTCCAACTACCACCAACTAAAGAATATTTAGTAATTGAATTGGCAACATCATCTGCAACATATAAAACATCAACACCAGGTATAGATGAATTTAAATTGGCAAAATAAAAGCCATAATTAGAACCACCAGTTAAAGAACCTGGGAGAGTTGTGATAGTTTGACCACTTGTTGTTGGAGTTCCTGTTCCAACTGTTCCAACTCTTCTTCATCTTATTAATTTGCATTTTCATTGAATGTTTTTGTT
>JANOVK010000284.1:0-15049 GCA_031417315.1 Chitinophagaceae bacterium
CACAAAAACATTATTTATGGAACGAGGTTTCGAATGTTGTTTTAAATGCTGGAATGTTAACAATAGATTTTAAAAATAACAAATTGATACAGGGAGAAGTGAATGATGAGGTAACTACACAAGTTGAAAAAGAATTTAATACTTATTGTAAACAACGATTAGAAGCAGTAAAATAAAAAAGTTCCAGTTAAAAAAAACTGGAACTTTTAATTAAATCACTATCTAAAAAAATTATTCAACTATTAATTTTTTAGATTTCTTTCCTTGGTTTGTTATAATATTAACTAGATAAATTCCTTTCGATAATTTATCTATTGAAATTAAATTATTGCCTATAGATAATGGCTGTATTTTTATCTGTTTACCAAATAAATCTGTTATAATAATATTCCCATTTCCAATTAAACCATCCATGTTTAAATTAACAAATGAATGAGATGGATTTGGATACAGCGTAAAATCGTTAGTTTTTATTAACTCAATATCATCATTCAATATTCCACGTGCTAAACAACCTGAATTTACAGACCCAGAAATTGTTCTACTATTTGAGCATCCATTTGCATTTGTATAAGTATAAGTTAAATTAGCAGAACCCGCAACAGCACCAGTATTTACAACACCAGTTGTAGGATGAACTGTTATAACTCCAGTACTACTCCAAACTCCTCCTGCTGGGTTGCCAACAAGAGTAAATGTTTTATTAGGGCAAAAGCCACCTGAATTTCCTTTTTGTGGATTAATAGTTCCTACTGCATATGAAATACCAGGAATTGATGGAATTTTATTTACAGTTGAACTATAGATTTTATAATTGCTACATCCATCCCCATTAGTTATGGTATATCTAATATTAGTTGTGCCAGCATTTGTGCCAGTTAGTAAACCTGAATTGCTATTTATTGAAGCTCTATTATTTAAACTAGACCATAATCCACCAGTTGAAATAGTAGACAGTATCGTAGTTGAGCCCACACATAACATACTAGCACCTGTAATGGTGGCAGGTTCTGCAACTGAAGAAACTTTAAATAAAGCCATTACTGAATTACTACATCCATTTAAACTAGTAACTGTATAACTAATATTTGTTGATCCATTTGAAATTGAAGTTACTTTACCATTTGTTGCTATTGTTGCTACCGATGTATTACTACTGCTCCAAATTCCGTTTGAAGTACTATTAGTTAAATAATTTATTGCACCTAAATTACAACTTAAAAATGTTCCAACAATTGCATTAATTATTGGGCTTCCGTATACAGTTATTGTAATTATATTACTTGGATACACAACTGTTGATACACTAATTAAACATTGTACGTTTGCGTTATTGGGTAAGGCATTTGTTGTAAAAGTTGAACTATTTGTACCAACATTAATATTGTTCACTCTCCATTGGTATATTGGCGATAGCCCTCCATTTGTTACAGTTGCTGTAAAGGTTACATTATTATTTGGGCAAATACTTGTTTTACTAGCTACAATTGCAATTGTAGGTGTAAGTGTAGGAGTGTAAACTGATTTTGCACCTCTAATACTTCTAAAACCTGTAGTAGAACCAACTAATAATTCATCATAATATAAAACATTAATATCTGTTCCGATATCAACAATACTATAAGTTGCCTCACCAACTCTACTTGTTGAAGAAGAATTAAAACTTATAATATCGTAATAAATATATTCATCATATGCATAATAAATTGTATCGTAATTCCAAGTACAAGCTGTATAAGTTCCTTGTCTTGATGTATCAACAACTGTATTTGACCAATTATTATATACGGATTTACTGATATTAAAATATATTGGATAATCGTGAGCTAAAACTGGATTATAAAAACTACCAACAGCTACGATTGTATCTTTATTTGGAATGAAAATATCTCGGACACTAAATTTTGATGTAGCAGCAGAATAAATTTCTTCTCTAGTTACTGTCCATGTACTTCCACTTAAAACAGCTTTATACATTCCACGAACTGTTGAATTAATATAATCTACTCCAATATAAGCAACTACTTTACCACTTTCTGTAGTAAATTCAATATCATTTACATTTACATCTTGCCCTAACGAGGAAGCTGAAATTAATAACTGGCTCCAATTTGTACCAGCATCAAGTGAATAAAAAACTCCACCATATTGACCAGAATTTTGAATATAATAACCAGCCATTACAACATCATTTAAGCTGTCGCTTACAGCAATAGTTTGAGCTTGTGTACCAACTGATGGAAAATTATAAGGTGCATTTTCAGGCGTAAACACTTGTGTCCAATTAGTTCCTTTATTTGTTGACTTATAAATTCTTAAATTACCAACATAAACACTATTTGAATCGTTACCCACCATTTCTGAGGAATAATATGGTGACCCATCTCCATTAGGCCAAAAAGAAGTAGTCCATGCTTTTGCAGAATTGTTATAATTATTTACATATCTAATTCCATCTTTAGCTGCAAGCCAACCAAAAGTTTTGGTACTATTCATATCAAAATCTTCAACCTGTGTTGCCAAAATTCCATTATTAATATCTGCTATTATTGAACCACTATTTTTTGTCCACCCTAACCCAGCATCGGTTGTTAAAAGTAATACACCATTATTTGCTGAGTTATTTTTAAAAAATCTAACTATTCCATCGTTTGGGTGAGTATCATATCCTGCATTTCCAAAAAGCTGCCATGTTGAAACAACTCCTTTTGCATTGCTATAAGCTGTACCAAAATAAACAAAGTAATTTCCTAATAATCCATCTCTAAATTCAATGTTGGATCCACTAGTACCATTAATACTTGTAGCAATTGTAGCATAAGCGGTATTAAAAGTATTTGTACTAGCTATGTATTTATAGGGATTAGAACCACCGCTAGTTCCTCCTACAAAAATAGTTCCATCAGTATAAACCCCCATTGCATCCCATGAGTAAGTGCTAGATAAACTTGCCATTGCATCAGAAGAAGAACTTGCCAAATTGATCCCACTACTAAAATCTCCAGAAAATAGTAATGCTTGAGGGTCAGTTCCTTTTTTAAATAAATAAAGTTTATCATCCCATCCAACATTAATAGAAGTATATGATTGAGAAGAAATGGTTGTATTACTTGAAGCAGTTAAAACTCCAGTTGTAGCATCTATTGTAGAATAATAAACGCTGTTATCAGTTCCTGATGTTGTTAATGAATAAAATTGATTTCTTTCAATTACAAAATCAGTATAGAGACCACTTGTAGTTAATTTTGTTGCATCAGTTGCAGTTATTGTTGTTGAATAAATATTTCCACTTGCAATAAAGAAAATGGTTTCAGAATTTTTATGAAATCCTATTTTCTGAATGTTTGATCCATAGCCAACATTTGCAGATGCAGATGGTACAGCAGTGAATTTTCCAACTGATGAAGTTCCAAAATCAGGAAAATTAGCATCAGCATAAAATAAAGAATTTGCACTTTCAGTTGCTACAATAATTCGAAATGAATCTGAAAGAAAAGCACCACGTTTTCCTCCCGTTATGGCATTAATTCTGCCCCCATATACATCTTCAACTGTTGTAATAGATTGTGAATAATTTGTTTGGATTACCGACAAGCAAATTATTAAAATGATTATCTTTTTCATATTAATTTGTTTTAATAACCAAATATAATATAAAAAATAGTTGTTAAAAAAAATATAATTTATTCTTAATTTGTATTTGTTTCCTTCTTTTTCTTGGTAACTTTTGGAGTTAATAATAAATACATTCTCTTACCTTCTAATTTAGGTAAAGTTTCTGGTTGGCCAAAATCTGATAATCTTTCAGCAAATTTTAATAATACTAATTCACCTCTTTCTTTAAACATGATGGCACGTCCTTTAAACTGAACATAAGCTTTTACTTTATTCCCATCTTTTAAAAATCCTTCAGCATGTTTTGCTTTAAAATTAAAATCGTGTTCATCTGTACTTGGTGTAAATCGAACTTCTTTTACTTCACTTTGTTTAGAATTTGCTTTCATCTCTTTTTCCTTTTTCTTTTTCTCATAAAGGAATTTTTTATAATCGATTACTTTGCAAACTGGCGGTGCAGCATTTGGCGAAATTTCTACTAAATCTAATTCTTGTTCTCTGGCAATTTTTAATGCTTCTTGTGTAGTATAAACGCCTATTGTAATATTTTCTCCAACTAATCTAACTTCTGGTACTCTTATTTTTTCGTTAATACGATGTTCGGGTTCTGGTTGTCTGTTAAATCTTGGATTAAATCTCCCGCCTCCGGGTCTTGGTGGAAATGCCATTCAGTGTTTTTTGGTTAAAAAAAGTTTTTTAATTAATTAATAAATGTAAAAATAATGTTATTCAACTGATTTTCTATTCAAAATTTCGTCAACAATATTATTTATAAATTCTTCAACAGTTTGTTGTCCTATATCTCCTTTACCTTGTCTTCTTATTGAAAGCTTATTCTCAGCAACTTCTTTCTCACCTAATACTAACATATATGGCACTCTGCTTAATTCTGCTTCCCGAATTTTTTTGCCAATTTTTTCTTGTCTATCATCAATTTCAACTCTTACACCTTTTAATTTTAGTTTATTTAAAACTTCATTCGAATAATCAATAAATTTATCGCTAATTGGTAGAATTTTTACTTGTAAAGGAGATAGCCAAACTGGAAATTTGCCTGCATAATGTTCTAATAAAAATCCAATAAATCTTTCATGAGTTCCTAATGGAGCTCTATGAATAATTAGTGGAATTTCTGGTTCATTATTTTGATTTGTGAAACTTAAATTAAAACTTCTGCTTTGAGCAAAGTCAACTTGATTGGTGGCTAAAGTAAATTCTCTACCAATAACACTCCAAATTTGAACATCTATTTTTGGACCATAAAAAGCAGCTTCATCTTGAACTTCAATAAAAGGTGTTCCTGTTTCTATTAAAACTTTACGAACCAAATCTTCAGTTTCTTTCCAAAGTTCTGGTTCGTTTACATATTTCTGACCAAGTTTATCTGGATTATGTAAACTTAAACGCATTACAAATTTATCTACTCCAAAAATTTTGAAATATTTCAAGTACATTTCGTTTACTGCTTTAAATTCTTGTGCAAAATCTTCTTTACTACAATAAATATGAGCATCATTCATGTGTAAACAACGAACTCGCATTAAACCAAATAATTCCCCACTTTGCTCGTATCTATAACAAGTGCCATATTCTGCAATTCTATATGGCAAGTCTCTATAACTTTTAGGTTCAGCATCAAATATTTTATGATGATGTGGACAGTTCATTGCTCGTAAATAAAATTTTTCTCCATCAATTTCCATTGGTGGAAACATACTATCTGCATAATAAGGCAAGTGACCACTTGTTTTATATAAACTTTCTTTTGCAATATGTGGCGTAACTACTCTTTTATAACCTCCTGCAGTTTCAGTTTCTTTAGCCAATTTTTCTAGCTCTTCAATTATTACAGTTCCATTAGGCATCCAAAGAATTAAACCCTGCCCTACCTGATCATCCATTGTATAAATACTTAATTCTTTGCCTAATTTTCTATGGTCACGTTTTTTAGCTTCTTCCAACATCAATAAATACTCATCTAATTCTTTTTGATTGGGAAAAGTAATGCCATAAATACGGGTAAGTTGTTTATTCTTTTCATCGCCCTTCCAATATGCTCCAGCGATGGATGTTAGTTTAACAGCTTTAATGAAAGATGTATTTGGAATGTGTGGCCCACGACATAAATCTGTAAAGTTGCCTTGAGTGTAAAAGGTGATATTACCATCTTCAAGGTTTTGCAATAAATCTAATTTATACTCATCATTTTTTTCTATGAAATATGCAATAGCTTCAGCTTTGGTTTGATATTTTCTTACAAAAAGATTGCTTTGTTTAGCTAACTCATTCATCTTTTTTTCAAGAACTGGCAAATCCTCATCAGTTAATTTATAATCTCCTAAATCTATATCATAATAAAAACCTTTTTCTAATGCAGGTCCAACCCAAAATTTTGCACCAGGAAATTTATCTTCAATTGCTTCAGCCATAAGATGAGCAGATGAATGCCAAAAAGTATTTTTACCTTCGTTATCATCCCACATTAAAAACTTAACGTTGGCATCATTTTCAATTGGTCGTGTTGCATCCCAAACATCTCCATTAACACTTGCAGCTAAAACTTTTCTTGCCAATCCTTCACTTATGCTTTTAGCAATATCTAATGCAGTTGTGCCTTTTTCAAATTGTCGAATTGCTCCATCGGGGAAACTTATGTTAATCATTCTTTTTTAAAATATGGTTGCGAAAATAACATAATGATTGTTTTTACAGCCAGAGAATTTAAGTTTCTGAATAAAATCTTTAACAGTTCTTTTAATTCATATTTTTCTATCCTACATAGTTTTGCAACATGAAGTTGATTTTTACAATAACTATAATTTTATTTTCAACTCTTTTGCTACAAGCACAAAATCTTACAGGCGTTTGGCGTGGCACTTTTGAGCAAAATAATTTAAATCCGCTTACGGGTAGTTTTGTTTCTGAATCTTATAAATACGAAGTTCAAATAAATCAACTAGAAAAAGGAGCTTTAGAAGGGGTTACCTATTCTTACTTAACAACTATTTTTTATGGGAAAGCTTCACTAAAAGGCATAGTTAACAAAAAAAATAAAACATTAACAATAAAAGAAACTTTTTTAATTGATGTAAAATCTACTGGGAAAACTGATCCGTGTTTAATGACATGCTACTTAGATTACTCAAAATCTGGAAAATTAGAAACTTTAATTGGCACATATAGTAGCTTAAATATGAATACCAAATTAGATTGTGGTTCTGGCACAGTTTATTTAGAAAAAGTTGATGATAGTGATTTTGAAAAAGAAGAATTTTTAGTGCAAACGGATAAAGCAAAAAAGACTAATTTACCTAGAAAACTACCACTTGGTAAAAATTTTGATAATGATAGAAAAGAAGAATTATTAAATACTTTGAAATCTCAAAAAAACAATCAAAGTCAAAGTACAGTTAACGCAAATTCAGCAAAACCACAGATTAAAAATAAAATTGGACCACATAATAATTTATCGAAAAAAGCAACAACAAATTCTAATAAATCAATTTCGTCAATAAAAAAAGTTAAACCAGGTGCCCAAGATTTTACAATAGACAATAAAAATAAATTAGTAAAAGATACTATTTCAAAAAAAATAGAAATTAATGCAGAGCAAAATATTGCAGAAGTCATTAAACCAAAAAATAATACCAAACAAATTGATGAAGTTTTAACTGAAAGAGAAAATAGATTAGCTTATAAATTAACAGTAGATTCTAGGTTTGTAAGTATTGAATTTTACGATAATGGCGAAATAGATAATGATTCTATTTCTGTTTATAAGGATAATATTTTAGTTATAAATAAGGCTAGGCTTAGCACTTACCCAATTACATTAAATTTAAAATTCGATGAAAATAATACTGCTTACGAAATAATTACAGTTGCAGAAAACTTGGGAGACATACCACCAAATACTGCATTAATGGTTATTAATTATGGTAGAAATAGACATGAAGTATTTTTATCATCAGATGAAAAAAGAAATGCAAAAGTGATAATTGAGTATAAAGAAAAATAATTATTTGTAATTTAATCCATCAACAATAATTACAATCTCACCTTTAATTGTTTTTAGTTTAAAATGTTCCAACACTTCTTTTAAAGTTCCATTTTTATTTTCTTCAAACATTTTTGTTAGTTCTCTACTAATACTACATTTTCTATCTTCGCCAAAATATTCAATAAAATTTTCTAAGGTTTTTAATATTCTAAAGGGACTTTCGTAAAAAATCATAGTTCTTTCTTCAACTGCCAATTTTTTTAATAAGGTTTGTCTTCCTTTTTTTAGAGGTAAAAAACCTTCGAAAGCAAATCGATTTGTAGCTAATCCACTATTAATTAATGCAGGCACAAATGCAGTTGCACCGGGTAAACATTCTACTTTTAAATTATTTTTCAAACATTCACGAATTATTAAAAATGCAGGGTCGCTAATACCTGGTGTACCAGCATCGGTAATTAATGCAAATGTTTTACCAGCCTGTATTTGTGTAATTAAATGTTCTACAATTTTATGCTCGTTATGTTGATGATAAGCTGATGTTGGTTTTACTATTTTATAATGAGATAAAAGCTTAGATGATGTTCGTGTGTCTTCACATAAAATCACATCTACAGATTGCAAAATTTCTAAACTGCGAAGTGTTATATCTTTTAAATTTCCAATGGGCGTGGGAACAATAAATAACATTAGCTATTGTTGATTGATTGAATGATTTGTTGATTTATGAAATACCAAACTTACTACCACATACGCTACAAATCCTACTGGAACTGCAATCCAGCTAAAAATAAAAGCAGCTAATAAACTAATACCTAAAATAATAATAAAAGGTAATAAAATTTTAAATGATAAATTATTAAATTTTAATGCAAGCATTGGGATAGTTGAAACCATCAGAAAACTAACAATTAATATTAAAGCAAACCAAAACCATTTAGACAATAAAAAAATATAAACAAAATTTGCATTACTATAAAAATAAATTAGTGGAAAAGCTGCAATAAATAAACCCACAGCAGGTATTGGTACACCTTTAAATTCTGAGCTTTGAGAAGAATCTAAATTAAATCTTCCTAACCTGTATGCACCTGCACATGGAAGTAAAAATGCAAATGATAACCAAATTGTATTAACTTCTAATCCATTTATTTCTTGAGCATAACTTAATCTCAAAAATTGATATACAATCATACTTGGTGCAACTCCAAAACTTACCACATCTGCTAAACTATCTAATTGTTTGCCAAGTTCAGATGTTGCATTTAATAATCTTGCAACAAAGCCATCTAAAAAATCAACAACAGCTGCAATGCCTATAAATAATGATGCATACAAGATTTTTTCTGGTATATCAACAACTTGTTGCAAATTTTCATCGTGACTAATTACTAAACCCGATTGTGTTGCAGCAATAATTGCTAAGCACCCAAAAAATAAATTCAGTAAAGTAAAAATGTTGGGGATTTGTTTGATCATTTTTTATTTTATTTCATGCAAAGATGCAAAGGGAAAAAGACGCAAAGTTTAGCAACCATTTTCACATTTTCATATTTGCTAATTTACTTATTAATGCTTCATTAACCTTTCAATTTCATCAACTGTTATTGGAATGTTTTTCATTAAATCAATACTTCCAGTTTTTGTAAGCCAAACATTATTTTCAATTCTAATTCCCATTTTTTCTTCTTCAATATAAATTCCTGGCTCAATGGTTAAAACCATTCCAGCTTGTAGTGGAGATGTTCGTGTACCATAATCATGTACATCAATTCCCAAATGATGCGAAATTCCATGATACAAATATTTTCTATAAGCTCTATTTTCTAGGTCTTCGTTTTTAATTTCTGATTTATTTAATAACCCAATTTTAATAAATTGTTTTGTTGCTTCCTCTCCTACTTTATCTGTATAATCAACTACTGAAATTCCAGGTTTTAAAATACTTTTTGCATAATTATGTAAATGCAAACATGCTGTGTAAACTTCTTTTTGTCTTTTAGAAAATTTACCATTAATTGGAATTGTTCTGGTTAAATCTGCATTGTAACCACCATAGCTTGCACCAAAATCCATTAATATTAAATCGCCATTTTTACATTCTTGATTGTTATTAAGATAATGTAAAATTCTAGCATTATCTCCACTAGCAATAATGCTTCCATAAGCTTCGCCTGTTGCTCTTTGTTTTAAAAATTGATGCAATATTTCTGCTTCAATTTCATACTCCATTACACCAGGTTTAATAAATTTAAGTAAATGTCTAAAAGTATTTTCAGTAATATTTATTGCAGTTTTAATAACTTCAACTTCTTCTTTAGACTTAACACCTCTTAATTTTTTTAAAATTTTTGCTGCTCTATAATATTGATGTAAAGGATATTTATTTTTTAGTTCATTAATAAGTTTATAATCGCTTGTTTCTATAGTTGCAGATTTTCTGTCATTTTCATTACTATCTAAATAAATATTATCTGCTAAATGAACCCAAGGTTGTAACAGGGCATCAATTGCATCTAACCACACAATTGTTTTGATACCAGAAATTTTTTGTGCTTCAGCTATTCTTAATCTTTTACCATCCCATTTTTCCTTTAACTCTACAGGGCGAACTAATACAAGTACTTCTCTAAATTTTTTATCTGGATTATTTGGAAAGAAAATAACCATACTGTCTTCTTGCTCAATTCCAGTTAACCAATACAAATTACTATTTTGTTTAAACTTATGCAAAGCATCTGCATTACTTGGCCATTCAAAATTGCTTTTAAAAATTGCAATACTGTTAGGTTGCATTTCACTAATAAATCGGTTACGATTATCAATAAAAATTTGAGGGTTAAGTTGTTTGTATTTCATAATTAAAATAAAGTTTGCAAGTTAACTAAAACGATGAAGAATAAAATTGCATTTTTTTTATTTTATTGAATTTAAAAACTTAAGATTTCTTTTTATACCACTAAATTTTGCTCTCTTTAATGGCGAATTTTTAAAAACAATTTTAAATGTTTCTTCACTCATTTCTTCCCACTCTGTTGTTGTTAAATTTAATATTTCGGGAATAGGTGTAAATAATATTTCGCTGTGTGGTTTTGAAAATTTATTCCATGGGCAAACATCTTGACAAACATCGCAACCAAAAACCCAATTTTCGAATTTGCCTTTTACAGATTCGGGAATAAGTGCATCTTTAAGTTCAATAGTAAAATACGAAATACATTTACTTCCATCTACAACTTTATTTGGCAATATGGCATCAGTAGGGCATTCATCAATGCATTTTGTACAAGTACCACAATAATCTTTAATAAAAGGATTATCGTAATCAAGTTCAACATCTAATATTAAAGTAGCAATAAAAAAAAACGAGCCAGATTGTTTGTTAATTAAATTTCCATTTTTTCCTACCCAGCCTAATCCACTTTTTACAGCCCAAGCACGTTCTAAAATAGGAGCACTATCTACAAAACCTCTTCCATTAAAATCTCCAATTTTTGATTTTAATAAATGATGAAATTCTTTTATTTGACTTTTAATTACTGTGTGATAATCGTTTCCATAAGCATATTTAGAAATCTTTGTAGAAGTGTTGTTTTGAATTTGTGATGGGTAATAATTTTTAAGTAAAGTGATAACACTTTTTGCTCCAGGCACAAGTTTTTGTGGATTCACTCTCAGGTCAAAATAATTTTGCATATACTGCATAGAGCCATTGTATCCCTTTTGCAGCCAAGCTTCTAAGCGTTTAGCATCTTCGGTTAAAAATTCTGCTTTTGCAATTCCACAATATTCAAATCCCAATTGTGATGCAGTTTGTTTTATAAATTGAGAAGAAGTATAAGAGTTAATCATTAAAAAATTATCTTAACAAAGTTAAGCTACCAGATTTTCTGTTTTCAACTCCTAATAAATTTTTATAATTAATTATATAATAATAAACTCCAATTGGAACTGGATAACCTTTAAACTTACCATCCCATCCTACATTTGAATTAATTGTTTCAAAAACAATTTGACCACTTCGATCAAAAATTTTTAATGAATAACTAGTTATACAATTATTTACAATAGGTTTAAATAATTCATTTATTCCATCGCCATTTGGGCTAAATGCATTTAAAGGTATTACATTAAATTCACCAATATAATTTACTTGCATAGAATCGATTCCAATACAATTATTATACCCTGTTACTTTAACAGAATAAATATTTAAGTTTTGCAAATAAATAGTTGGAGTAGTTTCTCCTGTAATCCAGTTATAAGAAACAAAACCATTTAAAGTAAAAGGCTCACCAGCACAAATTAATAAATTTTTAGGTAAGAAGTTTTTTGGCCTCGGATGTATTGCTAATAATTTAAATGTATCTGAAGCTTTACATCGAAACAAATCAGAAACTGTAACCCAATAAGTTCCTACGTTTTTTATGTTTATACTTTTATTTACACTACCATTATTCCATAAATAAAAATCGAAAATTCCTGGAGAAATTATTAAAGTATCTTTTTCACAAATAGATGTATCACTCAATAATAATGGATTTAAATTATTGCGAACTGTTAGATTTAATATTTTAATAGAATCGCAGGTTGTTGTTGATTTTACTGTATCTCTATAAATTCCTGTTACAGTAAATCCTTTATAGTTCTCCCCATTACAAATACTAATATTAATGGAATCTTTTAAATAATTATTTACAGTAAGATTTAATGTTCTAAAACTATCGCAACCCATTTTATTTATTAGTGTATCGTTAAAAACTCCTGTAATTGTATAACTCCAATAATTATCGCCTTGGCATATAATTTTAGTTTCGGAGTATGAAGATGATAAAGTACAAGTGTTTTGTATGGGAGCATTATCAGATTTATTTAAAACCACACCAGCTGAAATAGTTGCATGATTGTTATTTATTGATGCATCTCTTAATACGGTTCCAGATTTTTCGTTACTCTTGTAATATGCAATTAAACCTGTTTCGTTTCCACTTAAACATTTATAATAATTTGTCAAAATTTCTGCATCAGTTCTGGGGTAATTCCATATTTTAATTTCATCCATTTTCCCATTAATTCCACTATCTGTTGCACCTGCACCTAACCAACTTCCAAAAATAAAGCCTGGAATAATTGTTGGATTTAAAGGGGCATGTGTATTTGTTTTTGTATCAACTAAGTTTCCATTAAAATATAATTTAGAAGTGTTGTTGGCATAATCTCTAACAGCTGCAACATGATACCAAGTGTTGGAAATAAAACCACCTGGTAAAAAATATTTACAAGGATTAAGGTCTCTATCTCCACAACCATTGGGACCATCAGCAATAAAACAAAGTGTATTTTTTTCAGCAACAGTTGGCCAACCAAATCCAAGAACAACATCTTGACAATTTGGAAAATCTAATAAAGAAATTAATTTATTTCTTGTATTTAATGATGTATTACCATTATCGTAATAATTACTATTAAACCAAGTTTCCCATGTAAAACCAGTTGAAGGAATATATTTTTTAACTGGCGTTGGTGGAGTAATTTTATCTTGCCCATGTAACGCTATAACTCCTTTACATGTTGGGTTTGCATTACAATTATTTACCATTAGATTTATTGTTCTAATGGTATCACATGTTGTAAATGATTTTAAAGTGTCTTTATAAATTCCACTTACTGTATAACCAAAAAATAATTCCCCATTACAAATCACTTTATTAATGCTGTCTTTTATTAAATTATTTACCATTAGATTTATTGTTCTAATGGTATCACATGTTGTAAATGATTTTAAAGTGTCTTTATAAATTCCAGTTGTAGTAAATCCTTTATAATTCTCGCCTTTGCAAATACTTAAATAAATAGAATCTTTTAAAAAACTTAATGTAGTTAAATTTAAAATTCTAATACTATCGCAACTTGTGCTTAAATGAAATGTATCTATGTATAACCCAGCAACTGAATAGCCAGCAAAAATATCACCCTGACAAATAGTTTTATTAATTGAATCTTTTTTTCCAGCAACAACAACAACTTTTTTACAAAAACTACTTTGTGTTGGCAATCCTTCATCCACAGTTAAATTAATATTATAAGTGCCAACCGCATTGTAAGAAACTGTTGGAGGTGTTGCTGATGTTGAGTTTGGAATAGATGAATTGTTGCAACCTTTGAATTTTAGAAGTGAAATAGTATTTGAAGTGTTAGCGTTAGGAACAAAGAAATACTTATCATTGCCAATAATAAACGTTTTTGAAAATGAAATTGGATTATTTAAATTACCAATATTCCCTAAACTAATTGCAGTAGGAGTATTTAATAAATTATTTGCAAAATCAATTTTCGTTATGTCGTTTCCAGTTTGATTACATATATAACCATAGATTTCATTACAACTATTTTCTATTCTTATTCCTCTTGGAAAACTTAAAATACCACCAAGAGTTCCAAGATTAATTCCTGTTGGAGTATTCAGTAAGCTATTTCCAAAATCTAATCTAGATATTGTGTTGTTTTTAGTATTTGTAACAAAAATTCTATAAGTGCCATTATCATTTACAACGTCAAAATTTGAAGGATAAAAAAGATTGCCAATT
This sequence comes from Chitinophagaceae bacterium, assembly GCA_031417315.1. Classification (GTDB taxonomy): domain Bacteria; phylum Bacteroidota; class Bacteroidia; order Chitinophagales; family Chitinophagaceae; genus CAIVPM01. Next base: position 14,203 of record JANOVK010000284.1, read on the forward strand.
GTACCAAGATTTACGCCTGTTGGAGTATTATTAAAACTATTTGTAAAATCAAACCTTGTTAGACTATTAGTAATTGCATTAAACACAAAGCCATACCAAATATTGTTTTGTTGCCACATATAAAGTTGATGTGGTTGTTCCATATTACCAATGTTGCCCCAGTTAGTAACAGTTGGAGTAGTGTTAATAATCGATGCCCCAAACTCAATTTTTATGATTACTGAAGGATTATTCGATACTGTTGGTGAGCCCCCAACAATGAATCCAAACCATTTACCATTTTGCTTAATAAGTTGAATATCTTCTGCACCATTTAAAGATGGCAATTGCCCTTGTGTATTAATTACAATAGAAGTTGGAATATTTAGTAAACTGTTTCCAAAATCTAATCTTACCAAACTACTATTTTGCCAGTTTACCACAAAACCATAGTAATTTCCATTATCTAAAACATAATTCATAAATACAGGAACACTAAAATTCCCTCCAATATTTCCAAGATTGTTCCCTGCAATTACTGGAGCATTTGAGCCAGTATTACAGTAATTCCAATTGTAAGTTGTTGCAAAAGTTGATGCGTTTACAATTGAAAAAGCTGTGTTCGTACAAACTGTATCAGAAGCAGTGAATGACGCTGTTGGAATATTGCTTTGTGCATAAATATTAGTATAAGAAAATAATATAAAATATACTAAAAACCACTTTGCCATAAGTGAATTAATTTATTTATAAATATAAGTAATTGAGCAAAAAAAAATCACTTTAAACTCAAAATAAATATTCTACTCATTTCTTTTGTAAAATATAATAGTTTGAAAAATATATAGTAAAGCCCAAATCCTTTTCT
>JANOVK010000285.1:0-16101 GCA_031417315.1 Chitinophagaceae bacterium
TCTGGAAGTGCTGCTGTAGCAGGAATTAAAAAAGGTGATTATATTACGAAAATTAATGGTGTTAAAATAAGTACTGGTCCAGAAATGGCTGAACAAATAGCCAGGTTTAAACCCAATGATAAAATTTCTGTAACTTATAATAGAGACGGTAAGGAAACTACAGTAAATGTTACTTTAAAAAATAAATTAAACACTACTGCAGTTGTAAAAGGAAGTACAAATTTGGAAAAACTAGGTGGAGAATTTGCAACTGTAGATAAAAAAATTGCTAAAGAAAATGAAATTGATGGTGGCGTTGTAATTAAAAAAATTAGTTCAGGATCTTTACAGAAATCAAGAATACAAGAAGGGTTTGTAATAACATCTATAAATGGAGTTGATATAAAAAATATTGATGATTTTAATGCCACCATAAAAAATGCTAAGGGCACCATTTATTTTGATGGTATTTACCCAGGTTTTACTGAAAGTTATCGCTATCCAATAAAAATTGATGAAGAATAATTTAAAATTTTAATTAATAAAAAATGCTGAGAAAATAACTCAGCATTTTTTATTTAGTTAATTTGCAAATCAAATAAATAAAAAATGGAATTTTTAAAGAAGTTAAATATTGGTGCAGTTAATCAAGGCGTTTCAACAGGAGTTAATTGGGTAGAATCGAAAGGAAATAAAATTGAAAGTTATTCGCCAGTTGATGGAAAATTAATTGGTTCAGTTATTTCTACTGATGAATATTCATATAAAAAAATAATTGAAATTGCTTCAAATTCTTTTCATGAGTGGAGGATGACACCAGCACCAAAACGTGGTGAAATTGTTCGTCAGGTTGGTGATGCTTTACGAGCAAATAAAGAATCTCTTGGACAATTAGTGAGCTACGAAATGGGTAAAAGTTTACAAGAAGGTTTAGGAGAAGTTCAAGAAATGATTGATATCTGCGACTTTGCAGTTGGATTATCTCGACAACTTTATGGTTTAACCATGCATAGCGAAAGACCTTTACACAGAATGTACGAACAATGGCATCCTTTAGGAATTGTTGGTATTATTTCTGCTTTTAATTTTCCAGTTGCAGTTTGGAGCTGGAATGCAGCATTAGCTTGGATTTGTGGAAATGTGTGTATTTGGAAACCCAGTGAAAAAACTCCATTATGTGGTATTGCTATACAAAATATTGTTGCAGAAGTTTTCAAAAAAAATAATGTACCTGAAGGTGTTAATTGTTTAATTCAAGGTGGAAGAGAAGTTGGTGAATGGATGAGTACTGATACAAATGTTTCATTAATTAGTGCCACTGGAAGTACAAGAATGGGAAAAGCTGTAAATGCAGCTGTAGCATCACGCTTAGGAAAAACTATTTTAGAATTAGGCGGTAATAATGCTATAATTATAAGTAAAGATGCTGATTTAGATATGGCATTAATTGGTGCAGTATTTGGAGCAGTTGGAACTGCAGGACAAAGATGTACTTCAACCCGAAGATTAATTATACATGAAGACGTTTTTGAAACATTTAAACAAAAATTAGTAAATGCATATAAGCAATTAAAAATTGGAAATCCGTTAGACATAAATAATCATGTTGGACCATTAATTGATAAAGATGCTGTGGCAATGTATTTAAATGCAATTGAACAATGTAAATTACAAGGGGGTAATTTTATTATTGATGGAAAAATTTTAGAAGGATTTGATAGTGGATGTTATGTTCAGCCTTGTATTGCAGAAGCAAAAAATGAAATGCAAATTGTACAACACGAAACGTTTGCACCCATTTTATATTTAATGAAATATAAAACAATTGAAGAAGCAATTGCTTTGCAAAATGGCGTACCTCAAGGATTATCGAGTAGTATATTTACAATAAATATGAGAGAAGCAGAACAATTTTTATCTCATTCAGGTAGCGATTGTGGAATTGCAAATGTAAATATTGGAACAAGTGGTGCAGAAATTGGAGGAGCATTTGGTGGGGAAAAAGAAACAGGTGGAGGACGCGAAAGTGGCTCTGATGCTTGGAAAGCTTATATGAGACGACAAACAAATACACTTAATTGGGGAAGCAATTTACCACTTGCACAAGGAATAAAATTTGATTTTTAATACTAATTAAAATGAATGTTACTTACTATGGTCACTCTTGTTTTTTAGTTGAAACTAAATTTAAAAAAATATTATTCGATCCCTTTATAAGTTTTAACGAATTAGCAAAACACATTGACATTAATACTATTGAAGCTGATTATATTTTACAATCTCATGGGCATATAGATCATATTGCAGATACCATCTCCATAGGTAAACGAACAAATGCAAAAGTGATTTGCAATTGGGAAATTCATGAGTGGTTAAATAAAAAAGGAATTGAAAATACACACCCAATGAATTTAGGTGGTAAATTGAAATTAGATTTTGGCACAATTAAATGTGTAGCAGCACAACATAGCAGTGGATTGCCAGATGGATCATATGGCGGAAATCCTATGGGATTTTTAGTTATGAATGACGAAGTTAACTTTTACTATAGTGGCGATACAGCATTAACTTTTGATATGAAATTAATTCCAAATTGGTGTACTTTAAATGCTGCATTTCTTCCTATTGGCGATAATTTTACTATGGATGCAAGTGATGCATTTATAGCAAGCAATTTTATTGAATGTGATAATATTATTGCAATGCATTTTGATACTTTTGGATATATTAAAGTTAATCACGATGAAGTAAAAAATATTTTTACTTCTGCAAATAAGAAAATTAAATTACCCAAAATTGGCGAATCCTTTTCAATCTAATTTTTCTTTAATTTTTCTTTAAATACTTTTTCAAACTTATCCAGTTTTGGTTTTATTACCATCCTGCAATAACCATAGTTTGTATTATTATTATAAAAATTTTGATGATATTCTTCAGCAGAATAAAAATTCAAAAAAGGCTCAATTGCAGTAACTATAGCACTTTCAAATGCATGTACTTTTTCCAGTTCAATTTTATATTTTATCGCTTTTTCTTTTTGCTCTTGATTATGATAAAAAATTACACTTCTATATTGAGGTCCAATATCGCCACCTTGTAGGTTTAATGTTGTGGGGTCATGTGTCTTCCAAAAAACTTCTAACAACTCATCGAAACTTATTTTTTTGGGGTCAAATATTATTTGCAAAACCTCAACATGCCCAGTGTTTTTTGTACAAATTTCATCGTAAGTTGGATTAGCAATATGTCCTCCACTAAATCCACTACTTACTTTTAAAACACCTTCTAATCTTTGAAAAAAAGATTCTGTACACCAAAAACAACCTTCTCCAAAAGTTGCAACTTCATATCCTAAATCTACCTTCACTGTTGTAATTGGAATATTCATTAATTTATTATTTTTATTTTGAGCACAAGAATTAAAAGCAACTAATATAAATAAATAACTAGCAATAATTTTATTCATAATTTTATTTATTAATATGGTTAATATTTAAAATGCTTACATGCAAAATTAAGATTTTGCTAAAATTTTCTTTAGCTAATTATATGTAAATACTATTATGCAAATTTGTATTTCAATTTTTGAAAAATGAAATTTCTTTTCTTTTTACTTTTTTCACTTGTTCTAGTTGCTCCAAATTTAAATGCACAATCAGTTCCAAAAAATTGGTATTTATTAGACTATTCTACAGATTCATTTTACGGTATTAGTTTAAAAAAAGCTTATCAATTTCTTGAACAAAAAAAAATTGTTGCTACCCCAATAATTGTTGCTGTACTTGATTCTGGTATTGACACATTACACGAAGACTTAAAAAATATTTTATGGAAGAATCCAAAAGAAATTCCAAATAATAATATTGATGATGATGGAAATGGGTTAATTGATGATGTGTATGGTTGGAATTTTCTGGGGAATATTAATGGAAATAACTTAGAAAAAACAAATGAAGAAAAAACAAGATTGTATTATAAATATAAAATAAAATTTGAAAACCAAAATCTTGATACAAATCAACTTTCAAAATCAGAATTAACAGAATATAAAACCTGGCAAAGAGCTGCTGCTGAAATTAATAATTCTGAAACTACTGAAATGGAAGTTTCGATAATGAACATGACATTAAAAGCTATAAAAAAATATGACAACATTTTAAAAATTGAATTTGGAAAAGAAACTTATTCATCACAAGAATTAGAAAAACTTACACCGAAAACTTCAGAAGGTAAAAAAGGAAAATATGGATATTTAGCAAGTACAAAATTGTTAGAGTTTAATGTTGACGAAACTAATACTGCAATTATTGCTCAACTTGAAGAATATATTGAAGATAAAAACAATGCAAAAATTGCAAGAGAAAATACACCCCCAAATTTTAGAGACAGCATAATAAAAGATGTGTACTATAATATTAATGATCAATTTTATGGTAACAAATTTGTAAATGGAAAAAAATCAATGCATGGAACACATGTTTCTGGAATAATTGCAGCTGAAAGAAATAACAATACTGGCATTGATGGTATTGCTACGAATGCAAAAATTATGAGTTTAAGGGTAGTTCCTGATGGTGATGAATACGATAAAGATATTGCACTTGGAATATTTTATGCAGTTAAAAATGGTGCAAAAGTTATAAATATGAGTTTTGGAAAAGCTTATTCTCCTGAAAAAAATTGGGTTGATAGTGCTGTTAAATTTGCTGCACAAAATGATGTTTTAATTGTTCATGCAGCTGGTAATGATGGTAATGATATTGATGTTGTTCCAAGTTTTCCTTCTCCAAATTTTTTAAATTCTTTTGAAAAAGCAACTAATTTTATTACTGTAGGTGCAAGCACAGATCCAAAAATATCGTATGGAAAAATTGTTGCATACTTTAGCAACTATGGAAAAAAAACTGTTGAAGTATTTGCACCTGGTGTAAATATTTATTCTACTGTACCCGATATTAATAATTACGAAACTCATGATGGCACAAGTTTCTCTGCACCAATAGTGTCAGGCATTGCAGCTTTATTAAGAAGTAATTTTCCATCATTATCTGCTATTCAAACCAAAGAAATTATTGAGCAATCAGTTTTTATACCCAATATAGCTGCAGAAGCAAAAATAAAATTAGGTTGGAGTTTAAATGAAGAAAAAAATACTTTAAAAGATGTTTGCAAAACTGAAGGCATTGTTAATGCATACAATGCAGTTATGCTTGCCTTTAAAGTTGATGAGGATAATAAAAAAATAAACTCAACTAACTTTAAAAAATAAATATTGTTTTGCTTTAGTTACTTTGCAATGTTTAATCAATTCATTAATGAAACAATTTCAAGTTCCAAATTTTTATAGAAGCGATTTAATTTCAGAAATAAAAGAAAAAAGAAAATTTGATGATAAATTAAAAAAAGATTTTACTCCTACTCTATTAAATTTTGGCAATCTACAAATTTATTTAGCCCGTCATTTTGGTTTTTGTTATGGTGTAGAAAATGCCATTGAAATTGCATTTAGAACTATTGAAGAAAATAAAAATAAAAGAATTTTTTTATTAAGCGAAATGATTCATAACCCACAAGTAAATGAAGATTTAAAAAACTTAGGCGTTATATTTTTACAAGATACTTATGGCCATCAACTTATTTCTTTTGATGAAATTACTAGTGATGATATTGTAATTATTCCTGCATTTGGTACAACTTTAGAAATTGAAAATAAATTAAAAACTAAAGGAATTAAAATAGAAAAATATAATACTACCTGTCCTTTTGTTGAAAAAGTTTGGAACAGAAGTCAGCAAATTGCACAAAAAGGTTATAGTATCGTTGTACATGGAAAACCAGCACACGAAGAAACAAGAGCCACATTTTCTCATGCATCAGCACACACTCCAACTATTGTAATTAATGATATGGATGAAGCTAAACATTTGTCATTATTTATTACAAATGCTTTGCCACCAGAACAATTTTATAAAGATTTTATTGGCAAATATTCAACAGGGTTTTCAATAGAAAAAGATTTACAAAGAATTGGAGTTGTAAATCAAACAACTCAATTAGCATCAGATACACAAGCAATTTCAGATTATCTTAAAAGTATTATTTTATCGCATTTTAAACTCAACCAAGATAATATTTCTGAACGATTTGCTGACACAAGAGATACGCTTTGTTATGCAACAAACGATAACCAAACTGCCGTTATTGAAATGCTTAAAACAACTGCTAATTTAGCAATTGTTGTAGGTGGCAGTAATAGTAGTAATACATCTCATTTAGTAGAATTATGTGATGCAATTTTACCAACATATTTTATTGATTCTGAAAATAAGATAATTGATAAAAATAATATTATACATAGAAATTGGCGTACCAAAGAAGAAAGTATAATTACTAATTTTCTTTTTGAAAATAAACCAGTTAAAATTTTAATGACAAGTGGTGCAAGCTGTCCAGATGCAGTTGTGGAAAAAGTTATTGATAAATTAAAAACTTTTTATCATTCTTAGATTCAATTATGAAATCGTATTATTTAGAAAATAATTTTCAAAAAATTGAAATTACAAGCAAAGGAGCTGAGCTACAAAGTATTTATAATAAAGAAACACAGTTAGAATATTTATGGAATGGCGATGCAAATTTTTGGGGTAAAAAAAGTCCTGTTTTATTTCCAATTGTGGGGGGATTAAAAAATAATGAGTACTTACTTAATGGAAATAATTATATATTAGGTCGTCATGGTTTTGCAAGAGATACTAATTTTGAAGTTGAACAAAAGAGTTCATCAGAAATTACATGCTTACTTAAATCGAATGAATCAACATTAATAAATTTTCCATTCCAATTTATTTTTACTATCGAATATATTATTATTGAAAATAAACTTTCTTGCAAATACATTGTAATAAATTGTTCAAAAGAAAATATGTATTTTTCTCTTGGAGCTCATCCTGCGTTTAATGTACCATTAACACAAAATACAAATTATAACGATTGGTTTTTAGAATTTAATTCAAACGAAAATTGTGGTATTTATCCTTTAACAATAGATGGACTACTAAAAGAAAAATCACAACCCTTTTTTAAAAATTCAAACAAAATAAACTTATCAAAAGAGTTATTTTATAATGATGCTTTAGTTTTTAAAGAATTGCAATCAACCGAAATTTGTATTAAAAGTAATAGTGCACCAAATGGTTTAAAAATGCAATTTGATGGTTTTCCTTTTTATGGAATTTGGAGTGCTAAAGATGCAAATTTTGTTTGTTTAGAACCTTGGTGTGGAATTGCAGATAATGAAAATACCACCAACAATTTTAAAACAAAAGAAGGCATTATTGAACTAGAGCATCAGCAAATTTTTGAAAGAACTTGGAGTATAGAAACTTATTAACTTTTTTCTTCCCATACTTGTGTAAGTACAACTAAAGTTTCAACAGCTTTTTCCATATCACTAACTCCAATCCATTCATGTTTGCTATGTATAGCTTGCATTCCAGTAAAAATATTCGCACAAGGTAATCCCATAAAACTTAATTTACTTCCATCTGTGCCACCTCTAATAGGTTCTTTAATAATATTCAATCCAACTCTTTTATAAGCTTCAATTGCATGGTTAACAACTTCCGGAAATTGAACTAATATTTCTTTCATATTTCTATATTGTTCTTTAATTACAAAATCCATTTTTGCACTTGGATATTTTAATAAAACTTCAGTAGCAATTGCCTTTAATTTATGTTCGTGTTGGAATAATTTATCGGTTGTAAAATCTCTAATAATAAATTCTATAATTGCTTTTTCTGCTAAACCTTCCATTCTAATAGGATGTACAAAACCTTCACGTTTATCAGTAGTTTCTGGGCTCCATTCATTTTTTGGTAAGCTATCAACTATTTCACTTATTAATTTTAATGCATTTACCATAATTCCTTTTGCAGTGCCTGGATGAGAAATTACTCCATGAATAGTTATTGTTACTGCATCTGCACTAAAAGTTTCATCTTCAAAAGTACCTAACTCTCCACCATCTAAAGTATATCCAAAATCTGCTGCTAATTTTTTCATATCTAGTTTTGCTGTACCCATTCCAACTTCTTCATCGGGAGTAAATAGTATTTTAATTTCTCCATGTTTTATTTCAGGATGAGTAATTAAAAAATTTGCCATATCCATAATTATAGCAACACCACTTTTATCATCTGCTCCTAATAATGTTAAGCCACTTGCAGTAACAATATTTTTGCCAATATGATTTTTTAAATATGGATATTTTTTTGTTGATATAATTTGAGAATTATCATCAGGTAAAACAATATCTTCTCCAGTATAATTTTTATGAAAGATAGGTTTCACATTTGTACCACTACAATCAGGAGCTGTATCTATATGACTACAAAAGCAAATAACAGGAACTTTTTTATTTGAGTTTGATGATAGAGAAGCATAAACATACCCATACTCATCTGTTTCAACATTTTTAATTCCCATTTCTTTTAATTCATGTGCAAGAATATTAGATAAATTTTTCTGTTTTTCAGTAGTAGGATGAGTATTACTTTGAGGGTTACTTTGTGTATCAATTGTAACATAACGAAGAAATCTTTCTGCAACACTATAATTATAATTTGCTAACATTTTAAAATCATTTATTCGCAAATTAACAATTTGTTTTTTCAAACTTGAAATAAGGTTTATTTTTGAATAAAACATACAAGCTTATGTCAAAAAATATTATTACTGTAAAAAACTTAACAAAAAAATATGGAAATTTCGAGGCGGTTAAAGGAATAAGCTTTGAAGTAATAGAAGGTGAAATTTTTGGCTTACTAGGGCCTAATGGTGCAGGCAAATCAACAACTTTAGAAATTATTGAAACATTAAGAACAAAAACAAGTGGTGAAGTTTTTGTTGCTGGGTTTAATTTAGATACTCATCCAAACGAAATAAAAAAAATTATTGGTGTGCAATTACAAAGTAGTGGATTTTACCCTGGTTTAAATTTAATTGAATTAATAAATTTATTTAATGGTTTGTATAATGAAAATGTAAATGCACTTGAATTATTAGATAAAGTTAACTTAAGAGATAAAGCAAAATCGAAAGTAAAAGAATTAAGTGGAGGGCAAAAACAAAGATTTTCTATTGCAACTACACTAATAAATAAACCCAAAATTATTTTTTTAGATGAGCCTACTACTGGTTTAGACCCTCAAGCTCGAAGAAATTTATGGGAATTAATTAAAGAGATAAGAAAAGATGGAACCACTATTATTTTAACAACACATTACATGGACGAAGCAGAATTATTGTGTGATAGAGTTGCAGTAATTGATTTAGGGGAAATAATTGCAATAGAATCTCCAGATAAATTAATTGATGATTTAGTTGCAACAGGCTTCGAAAAACCAAAAGAAATAAAAAAAGCAAACTTAGAAGATGTTTTTATTCATCTCACTGGTCACTCAATTAGAGAAGCATAATTAAAAATTTCAATAAATTCTGACACATAAATTGATAGAAAAAACTAGGTTTTTCTATTTGGTTGTTAGCATTTACTTTCGCATCAGTTTTCATATATAAAAAAATAATAATGGCATACGATTTAGTAGTAATTGGAAGTGGACCTGGTGGATATCCTGCAGCAATTCGTGCATCGCAATTAGGTTTTAAAGTTGCTATGATTGAAAAGGAAAGTTTAGGTGGTATTTGTTTAAACTGGGGTTGTATTCCAACTAAAGCATTAATAAAAAGTGCTCAAGTTTACGATTACATGAAACATAGTTCCGATTATGGTATTTCTGCTGCAAATGTTCATGCAGATTTTAGTGCAGTAATAAAACGAAGTCGTGGCGTTGCAGATAAAATGAGTAAGGGAGTTCAATTTTTAATGCGTAAGAATAAGATTGATGTGATTATGGGTTATGGAAAAATAGCAGCCAAAGGAAAAGTAGAAGTAACTGCACAAGATGGAAGTAAACAAATTATTGAATCAAAATATATTGTTTTAGCAACAGGTGGAAGAAGTAGAGAATTACCAAATATTAAACAAGATGGAGTAAAAGTAATTGGATATAGAGAAGCAATGGTTTTAACTCAACAACCTAAAAGCATGATTGTTGTTGGGTCTGGAGCCATTGGAGTTGAGTTTGCATACGTTTATAATAGCTTGGGAACAAAAGTTACTGTAGTAGAATTTATGCCAAGAATTGTACCTGTTGAAGATGAAGATATTTCTAAAGAATTAGAAAAACAATACAAACGTCAGGGAATAGAAATACTTGTAAGTTCGTCTGTTGAAACGATTGATACATCTGGAAATGGTGTAAAAGCTTTAGTTAAAAAAGCAGATGGGTCTACCATTGTAATTGAAGCTGATATTTTATTAAGTGCAGTTGGTGTAGTTAGTAATATTGAAAATATAGGATTAGAACAAAATAATATTGCTACTGATAAAGGCAAAATTATTGTTGATAAATATCAACAAACAAGTTTGCCAAGTGTTTATGCAATTGGAGATTGTACGCCTGGACAAGCCCTTGCACACGTTGCAGCAAAAGAGGGAATTAATGCTGCAGAACACATGGCTTTTTTAGAAAAGAAACATAAACATTTACCCGAACCTTTAGATTATAACAATATTCCGGGATGCACCTATTGTTCTCCAGAAATATCAAGTGTAGGCTATACAGAAATAGCAGCAAAAGAAGCTGGTTACGAAGTTAAGATTGGAAAATTTCCATTTATTGCAAGTGGAAAAGCAAGTGCATCGGGTAATACAGATGGTTTTGTAAAAGTAGTTTACGATTCAAAATATGGTGAACTTTTAGGTTGCCATATGATAGGAACAAATGTAACAGAAATGATTGCAGAAGCAGTTGTAGCTAGAAAATTAGAAACCACTGCACACGAAATATTAAATGCAGTACATCCACATCCAACAATGAGTGAAGGCTTTAAAGAAGCTACTGCTGTTGCTTATGGTGAAGCAATTGATTTATAAAAAATAATAAAAAATTTAAAATGCACTTACAATTTGTAAGTGCATTTTTGTAAAATAATAAATGAGATTAAATAATGCTTTTTAACTCTGTTGAGTTTGCTTTCTTTTTTCCTATTGTAACTGTGCTGTTTTTTTTAACTCCACATAAATTACGATGGCTTTTATTATTAATGGCAAGTTGTGTGTTTTACATGTACTTTCAACCAATTTATATTTTAGTTTTAGCTTTAATAATTGTAATAGATTATATAGTTGGCATACAAATAGAAAAACAAGAATCGAAAAAAAAGAAACAAGCTATACTTATTTTTAGCATACTTGCAAACCTTGGAGTTTTATTTATTTTTAAATATTTCAATTTTCTTGCACATAATATCAATTACGCAATTGATGTTTTAAAAGTTGAAGGTAGAGTTCCCATTCTAAATGTGCTTTTACCTATTGGTCTTTCATTTCATACACTTCAAGCCATGAGTTATACAATTGAAGTAAGTAGAGGAAAATTTAAAGCAGAAAAACATTTTGGTATTTATGCTTTGTATGTGATGTTCTATCCTCAATTAGTTGCAGGCCCAATAGAAAGGCCACAAAACATTATTCCACAATTTCACGAAAAAAAATATTTTAATTACCATAATGCAAAAATTGGAATGATATTAATTGCATGGGGTTTGATAAAGAAAGTTGTGATTGCAGATAGATTAGGTGGATTTGTAAATCAAGTGCATAGTATGCCATCAGATTATTATACAGGTATTCCTTTAATTATTTCTTACATAGCATTTCCATTTCAAATTTATTGCGACTTTTCAGGATACTCAGATATTGCAATTGGTTGTGCAAAAGTGATGGGCTACGATTTAATGGCTAATTTTAAAACACCCATTTTACAAAAAAATATAAATAAATTTTGGGCAACCTGGCATATCTCTTTAACATCTTGGTTTCGAGATTATGCATATTTACCTATTAGAAAAAAGTGGTTTCCTAAAACAGGAATTTGGTTAAGTATTTTTGTAGTATTAGTATTAAGTGGTATTTGGCATGGTGCAGATTGGACCTATATTATTTGGGGATTGATGAATGCCATTCTTGTAATAATTTATAATTCACTTAAACATAAAAAATATTTTACTGCCATTACAAATAGAATGAACACATGGGTTAGTATTTGTGTTACTTATGCATTTATTTTTTATACGCTTATTTTTTTTAGGTCAAGCAGTGTTATTAAAGCCTTTCAATTTTCTATAAATATGTTTAAAAATATTGGCTCACAAATACAACTCATTTTAAAAAACGAACATAGCGAAAGATTAAATTTATTATACATTAAACAATCTTTTTTAGATTTTACACTTGGCATCTTATCCATTATTTTATTAATTTATTTTGAGTCGAAGTTTAAAAACAATAATATTGATAGTTGGATTTTTACTAAAAGTAAAAGATTTAGATGGACATTTTATTATAGCCTTTTAGCCATATTTATAGTATTTGGCGTTTTTAAAAAATCTGAATTTATATATTTTCAATTCTAATGAAAAAATTCTTTTTAAATACCTTTTATCTTATCATACCATTTGCTTTAATCATTGCATTTGTAAATATTTCAGTAGATCCTGCTAATTTCTTTTCTAATGAGAAATATGAAACTGAAGCAGCAGCAATTGTTTTAAAAGGAAACAATATTGAAAATTTTAATACCTGTGATGAAAGAATTTTGTTACAAAAAATAATTTTAGGAATTAAAGTAGCCCCCGAAACTATTGTTATTGGTACAAGTAGATCATTAGAAATTTCCGGAGACATTATAGAAAAAAAGAATTTTTTAAATTGCTCCGTCTCACATGCTAATTTAAATGATTTTATTGCAATTCTTGGAATGCTTGATTCGCTTAAAAAATTACCAAAAGAAATTTATATAGAGTCAAGTCCAACATTAATTAATCCATCAACTACAGATGAATGGTTAAGTATTTATGAATTTTACGAATATGGTTTAAGTAAAATGAATATTGAATATGATTCAAAAGTTAAAAATTCCTTTTATTATTTAGCTATTCAACAACTAAATGCAATTTTTTCTTTTGCCTATTTTCAAAAATCTATAACATTCTTAAAAAAGAAAAAAGAAAACACAATTTTAGATATTGGAAAAAATATTCCAAAAAATTTTGGTAAAATGTATGATGGCTCTATTACTTACCCAAGTTCTTATATGAATTCAGATACACTAAAAGCAATTGCCGATGCTGAAGTTTATATAAAAAAAAGTTTTTTAAACGAGTTTGATTATAAATATTTAAATATTTTAAAAAAAATAATTGACTATTTAAAAAATAATAACATTAAAATTTATATGTTGAATTTACCCATTCAACAAGATTGCTATAAAATAATTGCAAAAGAAAATAAACTTTTTGGTGAAATAAAAAATGGTACTGATGAGTTTGCTAAAAAAGAAAACGTAACACTATTAGGCACATTTAACCCATTTGAAGCAAATTTAAATAGATCACAATTTTATGACCCCTTACATTGCAATAAAGAAGCATTAAAATCTGTATTGAAAATTGTACAATATCAAGCAAAAAATTAACGACTATTAACTTCCTTTAATCATACCTTTTATTTCATTCAATTTCATCAACGCTTCAACTGGCGTTAATCTATTAATATCGAATGTTGTAAATACTTTTCTAATTTCATTAAATGTTTGCGAATGAGCATCGAAAATTGAAAGTTGCAATTTAGGCTGTTGAACATTTTTTAAAGTTTCAGAAATATTTTCATCACTTGTTTTGTTTCTACTTTCTTCTAACAATAATAAAATCTCATTTGCTCTAGCTATTAATTCTACAGGCATTCCAGCCATTTCGGCTACATGAATTCCAAAGCTATGTGTACTACCACCTGGTGCTAATTTTCGTAAAAAAATAATTTTATTCCCGACTTCTTTATTGGTAATATGAAAATTTTTAACCCGTTCTAATTTTGCTTCTAATTCATTTAACTCGTGATAATGTGTTGCAAAAAATGTTTTGGGCTTGTGAATTGATGCATGCAAATATTCTACAATACTCCATGCAATACTAATTCCATCATAAGTTGAGGTTCCTCTTCCAATTTCATCGAGCAAAATTAAACTTCTATCAGAAATATTATTAATGATAGATGCTGTTTCATTCATTTCAACCATAAAAGTACTTTCGCCACTACTTAAATTATCGCTTGCCCCAACTCGTGTAAAAACTTTATCAGTTAATGGAATTTTTGCAGCACTTGCTGGTACAAAACTACCCATATGAGCCATTATAGTTATTAAAGCAGTTTGTCTAAGTATAGCACTTTTACCACTCATATTAGGCCCAGTTAGAATAATAATTTGATTTGTTGTTTGATTTAAAAAAATATCATTTGCAATATAAACATCACCTATAGCAATATTTTTTTCGATAACAGGATGCCTACTATCATTAAGCTCTAACTCAAATCCATCATGCATTTGAGGTTTTTTATAATTTAATTGAATTGCATTGTTGGCAAAACAATTTATACAATCAAGAGTTGCAATAATATTTCCATTTAATTGTAAAGGAGA
The DNA here is from genome assembly GCA_031417315.1 of Chitinophagaceae bacterium. Lineage (GTDB taxonomy): Bacteria > Bacteroidota > Bacteroidia > Chitinophagales > Chitinophagaceae > CAIVPM01. The sequence goes on from JANOVK010000285.1 coordinate 14,583, forward strand.
AATATAATCTTGCAGCGCCAATAATAATTTATTATAAATCTCAACTTCAATTGTTAGTATTTTATCCTCAGCTCCTAATATTTTTTCTTCATACTCTTTTAATTCAGGAGTTATATATCGTTCGGCATTTGCAAGAGTTTGTTTACGAATCCATTCTACTGGAACTTTATTTTTATGAAGATTGGTTACTTCTAAATAATACCCAAATACATTATTAAATCCAATTTTTAGAGAATTAATTCCAGTTTTTTCCGATTCGTTTTTTTGAATATTTAATAAATATTCTTTACCACCAGTTGCAATATTTCTTAATTCATCTAATTCGGCATTTACATTTGCTTTAATTACTCCTGCTTTATTAATTGCAATTGGTGGATTTTCGTTTATTTCTAGGTTTATTTTATTTGCAATAAATTGACAAATATTTAAACTGTCGGAAAGTTTTTGTAAATAATCGTTATTTGATACTGAACAAACATTTTTAATTAATTCAACTTGCTGTAAATCTTTAGCTATTTGCATTACTTCACGTGGGTTTATTTTCTTCATTGGTATTTTACTTACCAATCTTTCAATATCTCCACATAATTTAATAGCATTACAAATTATTTTTCTTGCTTCTACATTTTTTATTAAGTATTCAACTGTATTTAATCTTTCATTAATTCTATCAATATCCTTTAAAGGCATTACTATCCAACGTTTCAGCATTCTTGCTCCCATTGGAGAAATCGTGTTATCGATTATTTTTAATAAGCCATTACCATCTCCATTATTGCTATTTAATATTTCTAAGTTACGAATTGTAAATCTATCCATCCACAAAAAATCATCCTTTTCAATTCTTTGAAGATTGGTGATGTGTTGTAAATTAGGATGCTCCGTTTCTTTTAAATAATATAAAATTGCACCTGCTGCAACTAATCCAAATTTTATATTTTCTACTCCAAATCCTTTAAGCGAATGAGTTTGAAATTGCTTTAACAAATTTTCGTTTGCAAAAGATTCTTCAAAAATCCAACTATCTAATGTATAAGTATAAAAATGTGTACCAAATATTTCTTTGAAATTTTTTAAAAAATTTCTTTGAAATATTACTTCAGCAGGTTTTAAACTTTGCAATAATTTATCAATATATTCCTCATCACCTTCTGCAACAAAAAACTCACCTGTGCTAATATCTAAAAATGCAATGCCCAATTTATTTTCAGTAAAGTGTATGGCAGCTAAAAAATTATTTGTATGATGTTCTAATAATTTATCATTGGTAGCAACGCCTGGTGTTATAAGTTCTGTAACTCCACGTTTTACAATACCTTTAGCAAGTTTTGGATCTTCTAATTGATCGCAAATAGCAACTCTATATCCTGCTTTTACTAGCTTATGCAAATACGTATCAAGTGCATGATAAGGAAATCCAGCTAACTCATCACTATTATCAATTCCATTATTTCTTTTTGTAAGTGTAATACCTAATGCAGCAGATGTATTAATAGCGTCTTGTCCAAAAGTTTCGTAA
>JANOVK010000286.1:0-16633 GCA_031417315.1 Chitinophagaceae bacterium
GATGCATAAATATCGCTAGCTCCATTTCTTAAATCTTCCCATACAAAAATGTAAGTTCCATTTCCAGCAGCAACAATTTTTGCAAAATCTTGCGTATTTGCAGCCACAGAAACTTCTGTGCCAGTGGTAAACCAACTAGCAGTTCCTAAAGAATCAAATTGCTGTGCATATATATCATAATAACCTCCATTTACACTTGCATTTCTGGCATCTGTAAAAGCATAAACTGCACCACCTGTTCCATTAGCAACAAGCGAAACACTCTTTTGACTATTAACAGCAGTAGAGCCAACAGCTTTCCCATTAGCTGTCCATTTAGCCACACCAGCACTATTAAATCTTTGTGTATATAAGATAGGGTATTGAACATTTCTTCCATCTTCCCAAACCATTATTGTATTTCCAAAACCATCTGCAGTAATTTCAGGATTTCCTTGCACACCAATGACATTGCAAACTGCAATACCACCAGCAGTCCATAAAGTAGTGCCACCAATACCTACTCTTTGTGCATAAATATTTTGTCCACTTGCAGTGCTTGTAGCTAAATCCCAAACTATTACTATACCACTTGCACCATCAGATGCTAATTTTTGATGGTCTTCGTTGCCTTGCTGCTGACTAACATCTATACTATAAGATTGATTTACATTCATATCAAAATATGAAGTATAAATATCAAACCCCGAAATAGCATTTCCCATATAATTTTTAAAGGCAATCCATGTTGCAGAACCACCTAAAGAAATAATTTGTGGCGATACCTGACTTTGTGTTTGATTGCTTACAGTTACTAATTTACCATTTGGTACTACATTTAAGTTACCATTATACGTTAGGCGATGAATATAAATATCGTCTCCAGCAGTTGCAAAGTTTCTGCCATCTGTCCATACCACAACAACACCATTTGTATTTCCAGTACCTGTAGCTGCAATTTCAACTTCGGTTTGATTACCTGTTGCAATACAAATTCCTCTTCCACCTACCCAAAGTTCGGCACCATTAGAATCTAAATGTCCACCATAAATATCGGTTTCGGTACTTCCAATTGTTTGCACCCAAACTATATATGCTCCACCTTTATCATCTGCAGCTATACGTGGTGAAGATTGTGATAGTGTAGATGCAAAAACTCTTACTCCACCTATTGTCCATTTTACATTACCATTAGAATCTATACGCTGTGCATAAATATTTGTTTTAGTACTTCTGTTATCTCCCCAAACCATAATAGCACCACCTTTACCATCTGTAGCAGATTGCACATTTGTTTGCGATGTTGCAACTGTACAAATTGGATTGTTGATTGCTGAACTGCCTACCCATTGTGCATTTGATAGATTTGCAATAGCAGCAAGAACAAAAACCAAACATAATTTTTTAGGGGTAATTGTTTTTTTCATTTTAATAATTTTTGGTTTAAAAAGTAAAAATGAACTATCAAAATGCTACAAGCAAAACAAGTTTGTGAACGGTGGGTTTGAGTTTGTGAATTGTAAAAATCCCAACCCTAAAGGGAGAAAAATGATGTACAATTATTGGTGATGATGTGTGGGATTTGGAATTTGTTTTTGGAACTGTAAACTGTAAACCATAAACTAAAATCCCTTTACAAAACTTACAAACTCCTGTTTTCTTTCTCTTGCAATACTTACTAATTCGTTATTGCACATGGTAGCTTCTGTTTGAGAAGAAGAAGCATTGATGATGTATTTTATATTAACCAAAAAGCTGCGATGCGTTCTAAAAAAACCTTCAGCTTCAGTTAATTGATTTTCGTAATCCTTAATGTTTTTGCTTACTAAAATTTTGTTGCCATCCTTTAAATAAATATGTACATAACTGCCTTCTGCTTTAAGATGTGTAATGTCGTTTAGTTCTATAAACAAACTACCATCGCTAACCGGTACTACAATTTTTTTAATTTTATTTTCCTTTATGTTTTCTTTTAGCGTGGCAAAACGTTCGTTGGCATAAGATACTCCTTTTATTTTTTCTACTTTTTCAACAGCTTTTTTTAGTTGTTCAATTTGCAGTGGCTTTAATAAATAATCTACTGCACTTACTTGAAATGCTTTTAATGCAAACTCGCTATACGCTGTAACAAAAATGATTTCAAAATGTATTTCATCAAAAAACTCTAATAGCTGAAAGCCGTTGTAGCCAGGCATTTCAATATCCAGAAACACTAAATCTGGTTTTTCTTTTTGAATCAATTTTACGCCTTGCATCACGTCTTCTGCAAAGCCAACAACATTTACCTGCTTACAATAGTCTGTAAGAAAACTGTCTAAAATTCTTCTTGCTTTTGCTTCGTCATCTATAATTACTACCCTTAACATTTCCTTGCTTGTTTAAATAAAAATACAAAAAATAAATCCGTGCTAATTTCTATGCTATATAAAACTGCATGTCTACAAGTTTGTGAACGGTGGGTTTGGGTTTGTGAACTGTAATTCTATGTACAATTTACACTGTGTGATGTATTTGAAAATTTAAAAGTTCAATCCTAAATGGAATTTTTTTTTAAATTTTCACCAATTACCTAAACTGGAATATGAATTGTAACAATTGTTCCCCTTTCATTTTCTTCATCTAAATTTTTATACTCTACAGATAAATTTTTATCTCGATTTAGGTTCAATAATTCCAATCTGTTTTGTGTGGTACCAGTTGCAAATGAGGTGTGTTTTTTTTGACGTATAGAATTTATTTCCTGGCTTCTTTTTCTACCAATGCCATTATCTGTAATGCTACAACTTAATGTTTGTAAATCTTTCAGCGTAAAAATAATTTTCAGTTCCTTCTCGCCTTGCTTGTGTAGTAATCCATGCTTTACTGCATTTTCAACATATGGCTGCACCAACATTGGTGGAACATAAATGGTTGCAGGATTTATTTTTTCATCAACAATTATTTCATACGAAAACTGTTTTTCAAATCGTAATCCTTCTAACTCTAAATACAAGTTCAAACAATTTAATTCATCCACCAGCGATACTTCATCCTTGCTACTCATGTCCAATGTCATTCGCATTAAATCTGCAAATTTTCCCATGTACATATTAGCTTGTTCTTTATCATTTAGAATAATAAATTCCTGAATAGAGTTTAATGCATTGAACATAAAATGTGGGTTCATCTGCGATTTTAAAGATGCCAATTGTGATTTACGCAACAACTCTTGTATCTCAATTTTTTCAATGGCTAATTTATTTTTTGTATTCAATTGTTTTATTCTTTTATAATAATAAAAATAAACGCTACTAATAATTATTGCTCCTACCAAAGTAATAAACCACCAACGCAACCAAAAAGGTGCAGCTACTTTAAATGCAATAATAGCAGGCTTTCCAGGCTTTTCTTCTGCATTTAAGGCACGTACTTCAAAAACATAATTACCATATTTAAGATAGGGATAAGTAGCAAAATTGCTGTTGGTTAAACTTATCCAATTTGTATCAATTCCCTTCATTCTATATTGAAAGGAAAAGAAATGTTTATTGGCATAACCTGTGGCAGTAAAATAAAATTTAAAATTATTTTCTTTGTAGCTAAATGAATAATTATCGGATACAGAAATATCTTTTTCAAACAGTTTAATGTTACTAATCATTGCATCTGGTGCATCTCTTTCTATTGTTTTACAATTAATAAATTTCTGCAAATTTTGTCCAGCAGCCACATACAAATCATTTCCAATTATTTCCAAAGCTGTAACATCGGTATGTACCAAACCATTTAATATAGTAATAGTTTTAAATATTTTATTGGCGTAATTATATTCTTGTACTGCACCATCAAACCCAATCCAGATAGTGTTTTTATTACTTTTAATACATCTAATTTCATTACTGTACAATCCCTCTTTAGTTGTAATGTGCTTAATAATTTTACGTCCTTTCACCCAATACAAACCATGTTGTTTTGTTGCTATGAAAATACTGCCATCATTTATTTGTATACATTGTTGTGCAATGATGTTTTTTCCGTTCTCATCTAATATAAAATTTGAAGAAGTAGTATTGTATTTTTTTAAGCCTTCAATATGGCAGGCATATAAAGTTTTTGAAATAGTATCTAATAAAAGTTTATAGGTTTTAACTGGTTCTAATATGATTATCTTTTCTTTAAATAAAGAAAAAGTAGTTTTATCAAAGCTGCCAGGTTGCTTATTTTTTTTTGCAGTAACTATAGCCCAATGTATCCATTTTTTTGATGCCTCGTCCTTCTCTGCATCAGGAATTAAACAAAGAGATAATAACTCAGCACTTGCTCTGATATATAAGTAGGGCGTTAGTTGTAGCAAATCCTTTACAGAATTTCCTTGAAGTTTATGTTGTGCAACGCCTTGCTTGGAATTGATATAAATATTTGACGTTCCCACTAAAAAACTTTCATTAGAAAAGTTAGGAACAATAGCATTTACAGCACCACCATCTGGATAAGTATAAGTATTAAAACGATTATCCTTAGTGTTTAAATACTGAACAGTAGCATTGTTAAAACCCATCCATAAATTTTGCTGATTATCTAGCTTGAGTAAATGAATTTGTATGGGCAGTAACTGACTATTTTTATTTGTATAAACCAAGATATCCATTGAAGGAAAAACGAAAACGCCATTACCCAAAGTACCCAACCAATAATTGCCTTCTTTGTCCACAATTAAAGAACTTATATTGTTGTTTAGTAATAATGTTTTTGACGTTTTGTTGTTAATCTCCCAGGCACCATTACTTGTTAACAACCAAACCTCATTTTGTTTTCCTGCAGCAAACGAATTTAATTTGTTTTGAATTGAGTAGTATAAGGGAATAGATAACTTTTCTAAACTATCTTTTTTTATGCACCCAAAACTACCATTTATGTGATAATAAATTTTTCCGGTTATATATTTTAACAGAGATTGATTGTGGGAAACAGTTTTGAACGAGTTATTTTTTTGAAATTGCTTCAACTGTCTTGCAGTAAATTGAGTCCAACTTTTTATTTTTAAATTAAATTTTACCAAGCCTGAGTTTGTAAAAAACATCCAAATATTATCATCAGCATCAAAATATATTTCACTTGTAATATTGTCTTCTACTTTATTTAAAAAAGGTGGTGTAAATGTTGCCCATTCATTAGTAGTAAAGTTATATTGTAATAAACTATTGCTTGTTTTAGTCCAGAGAGATTTGTTCGAATTATCTATTTTAAAATTTGGAAAACTAATTTTTTCTAATTCTTTTGGAGATTGAAAAATTTTTAAACTATCATTCTCAATAAAGCAGATTTGCTTATAAAAATTATAAAACCAAATTCTGCCCAACCAGTCTTCGCTCAAGCCAGTACAGGCTTTGCCATTTAAGTTAGCATTATTATATCTTTTGAATACAGTTCCATCGTATCGGCAAATACCTTCTTCTGTAGCAATCCAAATAATTTTTTTTGAGTCTTGAAAAATATTGTAAACAATAGAACTTGGTAAACCATCATCCACATTTAATTGATAATTGTATGGCTCTTGTGCAAAGAGTTTTATAGCATAAAAATAAAATATCAATAGAAGGGGAGCTTTCATTAAGCCACTAAAATAATTGAACTTAAATTATTTTCACAAACTTAAACCATAATAGCAGAAATGCATTTTAAAACTACCTAATAAAGTAAACATATAACATCAAGAAAATTAATTATCAAGATATCCATTTTTTAAGAATAATATTAAATTTTAAAAATGACAAATAAAATAATGGAGATTATTGTTTTTTTAAATGAGTTTGATTGAGCGGAAAACTTTTACAACATTACATTTGCAAAGTGAAAAAAAAGAAACTTGCTATTGTTTTACAAGATGTTTTAATTGAAGATTATGCTGCCGAAGGAAAGAGTATTGCTAGAATAAATGGCAAAGTAATTTTTGTAGAAAAAACCGTTCCTGGAGATGTGGTTGATATAAAATTGGCTAAGAATAAAAAAGATTGGGCCGAAGGATTTCCAATTGCTTTTAAGTCTTACTCTAAAGATAGGGTTGAACCATTTTGTAAACATTTTGGTGTTTGTGGTGGTTGTATTTGGCAAATGCTGCCTTATGAAAAACAACTACAATATAAGCATCAACAAGTAATAGATAATTTACAAAGAATAGCGAAGGTACAATTGCCTGAAATACTTGCTATCAAAGGAGCTTCATCAACTCAACAATACAGAAATAAACTTGATTATACTTTCTCAACAAAGAAATTTATTCCTTATGAGGAAATGAAAAATATTGATAGAGAAAATTCAGAAAGTATAATTGGTGCTGCAGGTTTTCATGCAAGAGGTTTTTTTGACAAAGTTGTTGAAATAGAAACTTGTTATTTACAAGCTGAGCCAACAAACAAAATAAGAAATGCCGTTACTCAATTTTTAAAAGAAAAAGGTTTTGGTTTTTATGATATCAGAAATCACGTAGGTTTTATGAGAAACATGATGGTTCGTTTGGCAACAACAGGAGAATTAATGGTGAACGTTGTTGTTGGAGAAAATAATACAGAAAAAATTGAACAACTCATGCAATTTATGGTGTCAACTTTTCCAGAAATTACAACATTGCTTTATACTATAAATCTAAAATTTAATGATAGCATTTTCGATCAAAGTCCAATAATTTATAAAGGCAAAGGATTTATAATTGAACAATTAGAAAACTATCGGTTTAAAATTAGCCCCAAATCCTTTTTTCAAACCAATACAAAACAAGCAGAAAAATTGTATGGTATAACCAAAGAATTTGCCGAATTAAATGGTTCACAAATTGTGTATGATTTATATGGAGGAACTGGAAGTATTGGTATTTTTGTTAGTAATAATGCAAAAAAAATAATAGGAGTAGAATTAATAAAAGAAGCTGTTGACGATGCAAAAGAAAATGCTTTATTAAATAACATTACTAATACTGATTTTTTTGTTGGAGATGTAATTGATATTTGTACCGATGATTTTTTTAAACAACATGGTAAACCTGATGTAATTATTACAGATCCACCTCGTGTAGGAATGCATGAAAAATTAGTAAAAAAATTATTGGATATGGAAGCACCTTTAATTGTTTATGTAAGTTGTAATCCTGCAACACAAGCTAGAGACTTAGCATTGTTAGATGAAAAATATTGTGTTACAAAAGTGCAACCAATAGATATGTTTCCTCATACACATCATATAGAAAATGTAGTACAATTAAAATTAAAAAATAAATAGAATTTTTAAATTATGACAGAGTTCAGACCCACAAGATTCGAAATTTTACCACCAGTTATTAAAAATCTTTTAATTATTAATGGATTATTTTTTCTTGCACAAAATACCATTGGTCTGCACTATATAAATCTTGAAAAATGGTTTGCCTTGCATACCTGGCAAAGCCCATGGTTTAAGCCTTGGCAAATAATAACCCACATGTTTATGCATGGCGATTTTGGCCATTTACTTTTTAATATGCTTGCACTGTGGATGTTTGGAGCCATTTTAGAAAATCTTTGGGGCTTTAAAAGATTTATTATTTTTTATATTACTTGTGGATTGGGAGCCGCATTTGCACATTTAATTTTTTTATATTTTGATGTAGAAAAAGCAATTGTAAGTTATGAAAATTCGGCAATTAGTTTAGAGCAAGTTCAGGCAAAAATATTTGGAAGTACTTTAGGGGCAAGTGGTGCAGTGTTTGGATGTTTAGCAGCATTTGGATATTTATTTCCTAATACACTAATTTATATTTATTTTTTAATTCCTATAAAAGCAAAATATTTTGTAATACTTTATGCAGGAATTGAATTGTTTTTAAGTGTAAAAAATTCTGCTGGAGATGATGTTGCACATATTGCACATTTGGGTGGTGCAGTTGTTGGATTTGCATTGGTTTATTTTTGGAACAAAACCAATAAAAAGAAATTTTATTAATTTATATTATTTACTTCTAATAAATAACCAACACGATTTAAAAATTTTGTTTCATTAAAATTATATTCTTCATCTAGTTTATAATCGAAAGATTCGGCTTCGTATAAAGCATAAAAAATATCTAAATCTTTTTGAACATAAGCCATACATTTTTTTTGTTCTAATAAATTTCCAGCTAAATATTCTTGTTCAGTTTGCCCTGGCGTTGGAATTAAAATTGCCTTTTTTTGTAAAGAAAGTAATTCCATTACAGTAGTATAACCACTTCTTGCAATAATAATATCGCTACTTAAAATTGCTTTTTGAAGATTGAAACCTTCTAAATGATTTTTAACAACCATGGTGCCTAATTTTTTAATCTCATCTTCTTGTGGCAATCCTCTAACAATTAAAACTTTTTTCTTAGTGGCTTTTACCAATTGAAGCAATAAAAGTTTTTCAAGTTCTGTTCTTTGTGGTTCTGGGCCTGATAATAAAACACAAATATCAAAATAACTTTTGCAAGGAGCTTTTTTAAATCTGCTTAAAATACCAATATAGTGAGTTGGAATAAGTGGCATGTTAATAGGATGAGATAATTCACCTGCAAAATTATTTTCGCCTTTATTATCGGGAATCCAACATTCGCTAAATCGATTTATATATTTATAATTAATTTTTTGTAAAAAATTCTCTAACCATTTATAGGGTGTTTTAATTGTAAGTTGATGCGTAATAAAAACACATGGAACTTTATTGGAGTATAATCCAAATCTATTATCGCTAATTACTAAATCAATTTTTTCTTCATCAATAATATTATTTAACCATTTTCTTTCTTTGTAAATTCTTCGTAAAACTTTTGGTAATTGTAGTAGTAATTTAAAAATAAAAAAGTATTTACTATTGGTATAATAAATATTATATCCTTCTAAATCTAAAAATTTAATATTAGTAAATTCTTTGTTTAATAAAATTTTTTGATTTTCGCCAACTGCTACTATAATAGTAAAACCTTGTTGTTGTAACGAGTTAATTAATGGAATGCAACGTGTTGTATGACCCAATCCCCAATCAAGTGGTGCAAATAAAATGGTGGAATTTTTCTTTTTTATCACAAATCAATAATTAACAAATTTATAATATAAAAATATTATAGTTTAGTGCCCTAATGATGATTAAAAACATTTTTAAAATTTGCTTAATTCTATTTTTTGTTAGCATGGTTTTCTCTTCTTGCGGCAGGGGTAGCTATAGCAAACAATGCATGTGCCCTGTTAGAAAACCAATGTAAAATTCTTTATTATAACCCTAAATCATGAATAACCTAAATAGAGATTTATTGTTAGTTACAAAAAAGAACAACCTCAACAAAACAGAAATTGAACAAACAATTATTGGTTTAGATAAAGTATTGTTTAGTGTAGAAAAATTTAATAGTATTTGTAATGCCTGCGAAATTATCGACCTAAATAAATATAAAATAATAACAAATCGTAAACAAGTTGCTTTTTATGTTACAAATAAACAACATAAAAAATTCGTATTTATTTGTAATAAAAATTAATTTAATTTTTGCAACGCAATTTCTAAAGAGCTCATTACAATATCAATATCTTCTAACTTAATTACACCAACACTTACTCTATACCAAACATTATCATCTTTAGTTCCAAATGCTACAAATGGAACGATTGCTAATTTAGCTTCACTTAATAAATAATTGGTTACGTCGGATTGATTTGTTAACAACTTTCCATTAGGTGTTGTTTTACCAACTAAATCAATTTTAATTGTTAAGTAAATTGCAGCTTGTGGAGAAATGGCATCAACATTATATCCCCTATTTTTTAAAGAGATAATTGCATCATAAATTTTATGTAATCGTAGTTCAATTTCTGCCTTAAACCATAAAAAATAATTTTCAATATTTTTTTTATCTAATAAAAATTTTGCTACTGCTTTTTGTTCAGCCATAGGTGCCCAAGCACCCAAGTGGCTTAATAAGGCTTTTATTTTGCTTATTATTTCTGCTGGTCCTAAAGCCCAGCCAACACGAACTCCAGTTGCAGAAAAAGATTTCGAAATCCCGTCTACAAAAATTGTATACGCTTTCATTTTTTCACGAAGACTAACAGGATTGTAGTGTTGTGTATTGCCATATGTTAAGGTCCAATACATTTGATCGAACATTACATATAATTTTTTTTCATCATCTTTTCTTCTGCTATTTTCTAATAAAACTAAATCGCAAATTTCTGCTAAACACGATTCTGATAAAACTGTTCCGGTAGGATTTTGTGGTGTACATAAACAAAGTAATGTTGCGTTGTTTAAATGTGGTTCAATATCAATTGCAGTTGGCATAAAATTATTTTCTGCTGTGCAATTAATAATACAATGTTCGCCTCCAACTAAATGAGTATAATGATTGTTGTTCCAACTTGGGGCTGCATAAATTACTTTATCTCCAGCATCAACAATTGTTCTAAATATTGAGTAAATAAGAGGTCTTCCACCAGAAGCAATTTGTATTTCATCAACTGAATAATCTAAGCCTTCCCAATCTTTAATAAACGAGCTTACTGCTTCTCTTAATTCAAAAACACCATCGCCAGGTGGGTAGTTTGTTTGGCGATCTTTATAAGCATTTATAATTTGATGTTCTAACTCACTTGGTATAGGAAATATAGTTGGATTAAAATCTCCAATGGTATAGTTATAAATTTTTTCACCATTTTTCACCCGCTCATTAATAGCATTACCTAGTTTAACTATTTCGCTACCAATTAATGATTCTGCAAGTTTGCTAAGTTTAGCCATTGGTTAATTTAATTACAAAGTTATTTAAGCGAATTAAAATATTTGTTTGATTTTTTTATCTATTTACTTAATAATTCTGCTAACTTTTTTTCTAAATCTGCACCTCTAAGATTTGATGATAGAATTTTTCCATTTCCATCTATTAAATAATTTATTGGTATTGATGTAATATTATATAAAGCTGCAACACTGCTTTGCCAGCCTTTTAAATCCGAAACATGTGTCCAAGTTAAATTATCTTTTTTAATAGCATTTAACCAATCTTCTTTATCATCATCCAAACTAATTCCAATAATCTCAAATCCATTTTTATTATACTTATTATAAGCAGCAACAACAGTAGGATTTTCTCTTCTGCAAGGGCCACACCAACTAGCCCAAAAATCTAGTAAAACTAATTTTTTGCCTGCATAAAACTCACTAAGTTTAAATGTTTTTCCATGCATATCTGGTAAAGAAAAATCTGCTGCAGTAGCACCCAAATCTGTTTTGTTAGAAGCAATAAGTATTTTGTTTAAAGCCGTTCCATAAAAAGAAGATTTAACCAAATCTCCCAAAGAATTATAAACTGAATGAATAAATTTAGAATCTTCGCCTTGTAAACTCATAAAATAAGCGTAACCTGCACCAACAAAAGAGTTTTTGTTTAAGTTAATATATTTTAAAACTGCATTTTTTCTTTCTTCCTGTATGGTTTCAGACAATTTCATTAAACTATCCATGGTTTTTGGGTTGCTAATGTTCATTGGATTAATATTTTCAAAAGTTACTCTTTCTTTTTCATCAATTGCAGCTAAATATTGTGTTTTAAAATTAATAAATTCATCATTTGCTTTAGAGCCTTTAATTATAAATTTCTCTTTTTTAGTAGTATCTATTTCAATAGTTATTTTGCTATTTGGTTCGGTAAAAAAAGTTATAATATTTTTTCTATCAATATTTCTATTGGGTGTTGCAATTACAAGAACAGCTAATTCTGGATGCGGAGAATTGTTGGTATAATTAAATTTTCCGTTTGTAATTTTTAAGGTATCGGGGGCATTATTTTCTTTGGCAAAAATTTGAATATATGCTTCGCCATCTTGTAAATGTTTTACAGCACCACTAATTTGATAGCTTGAATTTTTATCGTTGTTTTTACAAGAAAAAAAACAAATTGAAATTACAAAAAAAACAAATATTTTTTTCATTAATTATAATTTAGGCTTTTGATTTTTATTAATTAAAACAATAGTAAGAAAAATTGTTTGAGTAAGATGAATTATAACTTTATTATTTATTTTTCTAGTTAATTATCAATTACCTTTATTTAATGCAAACACAATTTAATTCCGACCTTCCTATTAGTATTGGATGCGACCATGCTGGGTTTGAATATAAAAAGCAAATAATTGATTGGTTAGAAAATAGTGCGTACACCTATAAAGATTTTGGAACTAATTCTGTTAGTTCGGTAGATTATCCAGATTTTGCTCATCCAGTTGCAGAAAGTGTAGAAAATAATTTATCGGCATTCGGCATTTTAATTTGTGGAAGTGCAAATGGAGTTGCAATAACTGCAAACAAACATAAAGGTATTCGTGCTGGATTATGTTGGAATAATGAAGTTGCTAAATTAGTTAGGCAACATAATAATGCTAATATTATTTGTATTCCAGCAAGATTTGTTAACATGGAACTTGCAATCGATATGATAAATATATTTATGCAAACTGCATTCGAAGGTGGAAGACATCAAATTAGAATTGATAAAATTTCTTGTTAATTATTTCAACAATTTTTATTTGGCTAAATAGTATTTTTTTTCTATTGGTTCGTTTATTTGAACATCGCTATTTTCTATTTCAATATCAACTGAACCTAATTGAATTACTTGTTTAATAGGAAATTGAATTCCATCAATATCTCTATACTCAGCATATATAATAATAACTTTTTGTTTATCAATTCTACTCCCCATCATATTTGCCATTGGACCAGTATCAAGTCCCATTTGTGAAATAAATTGTTTGCCTGGTAACTCTACTTGCTTTGTTAAATAAGTTTGCTGATTGATAAAATAAACAGACTGATCGCCAGTGTTAGAAACAACTTTTAATTTATAACAATCAACTTTATCAATCTTGCTTGTGCCTAAATATTCAATTTTAAATCCTTTTGTTTTGTAATTTATAAGCGGAGAAAACTCTTGTAAAATATTTAATTTTTCTTGACTTTTTAATAATACATCAGGTTCTAATTTAGCAATACCACCCTCCATTCCAGGAAAATCGCCATAACTTGGAACTGATGGTGTAGAAACAAAACCAGAAGTATCTGTAACTACAGTATACGACCCCTTCATTCCCATCATACCAGAGGTTTCTTTTCTAAATAATTTGCCATTTTCAATAATATTTTTCATAGTAATGTCTATGGGCATACCCATCATATTTAGTTTTAAAACTGATGTATATTGTATAGTTTTTAGCTTAGAAAAAGCTGGTAAACCTCCATTTGCTAATTCAAATTTTGTAAGAATTTCGTCTACATTTTGAGCAGAAATGAGTAGCGTTATTGTTATAAAAAAACTGAATAAAAATCCTTTTTTCATATTTGAATTATTGAGCAGTAAAAATAGTCGTAATACTAAAATGGAGTCAGAATTTTTAAATTAAGAATGTTAAATTCACTTTAAAAATAATGCTTTAAACTTTTTATTAACTTCAAAGTCTATGGGTTGATAATATAAAAATGAAAAATTTTATTTTACTGCCAATTGCTTTGTTATTATTACTCTGTTTATTTATTTATAGTGGTGTAATAACTGATAATGAGAATTTTATTTAACATTTCTGGCTTTCCAAGTATAAGACCCAAATTTACCCAACCAACCTGCAATTACTATATAAATAATATGAATTGGCTGATATAAAACAAATTGGAGGA
Source organism: Chitinophagaceae bacterium (assembly GCA_031417315.1). Classification (GTDB taxonomy): domain Bacteria; phylum Bacteroidota; class Bacteroidia; order Chitinophagales; family Chitinophagaceae; genus CAIVPM01. The sequence goes on from JANOVK010000286.1 coordinate 13,660, forward strand.
GGCTTAGTTTACCAAATAATTTTTTTACCGAACTTAAGAAAGCCCACTCAATTAATATTTTTAAGAATAGAAAAACAAAAAATATTTTTAAATATGCTGCCGAATAAAAACCCAATAAAAACAAAATCACTAATAAAAAATTAAACATATAGGTAGTAAATAAAATAGGAAATAAACTCTTATCTTGAAATTTATCTGCTTTACTTGCCCACCTAATTCTTTGGTTAAAAAATTCTTTCCAAGTTAACATGGGCTGTGTAAGTACAATTGAATCTTTTGAATTTAAATAACCAATACAATTTGGATATAATTTTTTAATTTTATACATCAAAAACATATCATCCCCACTTGCAATATTATCAATCCCATTAAATCCATCTACTTTGTAAAATACCTCTTTTTTATAGGCTAAGTTGGCACCATTGCACATGGTATGTAACCCACTTTTTACAGATGCTGCAGTAATCGCTTGCATGGTTAAAAAATCTAGAAATTGAAATTGAGAAATTATTGATTTAGTTTGATAAAACAAAACAGGGGCTGCAACAAAAACTGCATTATTTATTAATATATATTCGTCGTATTGCATTAATAATTCTTTAGGTAAAACACAATCAGCATCTGTTGTTATAATCCAATCTCCTATTGATTTTGAAATGGCAATTTCAATCGCTTTCTTTTTGTACGAATTTATTTGCTGCTGTTTAATTTCGTTTTCGAGATTAATTAATTTTATATTAGAATTTCGTTTTTGAAATTCTGTTATTATCTCAGTTGTTGAATCGGTAGAAAAATCATCCACAATTATAATTTCAAACAAATCTTTAGGGTAATTAAATTGTAAAATAGATTGTATACAATTTGAAATATCATTTTCTTCGTTTCGGGCAGGAATAATTATTGAAAAAAAAATAGTAGGCTTATGACTTTTATTATTTACAAATGGCAATAATTTTTTTAAATGCTTTTTATAATTTAAAATGTAATAGCTATAAATTAAAAAAAGAAAAATAGAAATTGATATAATCAAATAAAAAAGCATAATTGCAAAGAAAAGTGTTTAAATAGTATATATAATTGTTGCTTAGTTACAATTTCATATTTTTGTATTCATGTCAGAATTGTATTCAATAGGGCTAATATTACTTACAATAATTTTTATTGGTTTTTTTGCAGGCTACGAAATAGCGTTTGTTACTATTAATAGGTTAAGTGTTGAACTTAAAAAAAAGCAAGGTTTAAAAAGTGGTATTGTTTTAGGAAAATTTATGGAGCACCCATCAAAATTTATTGGTTCGTGCTTAGTAGGGCTTAATATTTTTTTAGTAATTTATGGTTTACTTGTTAGTGCATTGTTACATAAATATTTGTGGAGTCCATTTCGTATAGAAAATGAATATGTAAAATTAATACTCGATGCATTTTTGTCAACCATAGTAATTTTAGTGTTTGGAGAATTTATTCCAAAAGCTATTTTTAAAGGAAAGAACGATTCTCTATTAACTTTTTTTTCGCCTATTGCAAATTTTTTTTATAAGTTATTTCAACCATTGGCCGCATTTTTTGTACATATATCAGAATGGATTTTAAAATATTTATTTAATATAAAAGTCAACAATAAAATAGAAGCCTTTACACATATAGATTTAGAACATTTTATAAACCAAAATAAAGATTTAGGAGACGATAACCCTGAGCACAGTAAAGAACTTTTAAAAAATGCAATGAGTTTACCCAATATTAAAATAAGAGAATGTTTGGTGCCCAGAACAGAAATTGAAGGAATAGATATTAGTGTATCTATTGAAGAGATTAAGCAAAAATTTATTGAAACAAAACTGAGTAGACTTTTAATTTATGATGAAAGTATTGATGAAATAAAGGGCTTTGTTCATCAATTAGATTTATATAAAAAACCGGCTTCGATTAACGAAATATTATTACCAATAATGGTAGTACCAGAGAGTATGGGTGCTGCAGATTTAATAAATAAATTTACCAAAAATCATAAAAGCATTGCTTGGGTTGTTGATGAGTTTGGTGGTACAGCTGGTATAATAACTATGGAAGATTTATTAGAAGAAATTTTTGGCGAAATTAAAGATGAGCATGATGTTGAAGAATTTGTTGAAAAACAAATAAGCGAAAACGAATTTATTTTTAGTGGAAGAATTGAACTTGATTATTTAAAAGAAACTTTCGAACTTGTTTTTAATGAAGATACAGAAGCAGAAACTTTAAGTGGATATATTATTGATAAACATCAAACCATTCCTGCAGCAAAAGAAACAATTTTTATAAATAATTATCAGTTCGATATTTTAAATGTAAGTGACACCAGAATTGAAATGGTGAAGATGATAATATTGAGATAGTTTAATTTTTTTAAATATTTTGCTTAAAGCAAAAAAATAACATTGTTAGGCTACAAGCCTAACAGAGCTGGGAAACAAATTAAATCAATTAAATTACCTTCTAATGGGAAAGGGGTGGTTGAGTTGAGTGCCAACAGTTTAAAAATTGGAACTTATACTTATTCACTTTATTCAGCAGGCTTGTTAGTAGATACTAAATTAATGGTTATAGCCAAGTAAGCCAAATTAATTCATTTATTAAAACACCTTGAAAATCGCTAAGAAATTTTGAGGTGTTTTATATCATAGATTATACTTTGCAAGAATATTTAAAATTTGCAACGCCCAAATTTCATTTGCTTTGTTATTAAAATGACTTCCGTCAGATGTGAATTTAGCGTCTAAAACTTTTTCATAATTTACAGTTAATTGAGGGTTTAAATCTATATAATCCAAATTATTCGCCTTAACATACGCTGCTAATTTTTTATTTATATCATCAATTTTTCTATTACCCTCTTTATATAATGGAGATGCTTTTGATGATACTTTAACAATAAAATTAATAACAGGAATTACGTTTTCTTCTTTACAGAAATCAACAACACTTTTAAAACTGC
>JANOVK010000287.1:0-16650 GCA_031417315.1 Chitinophagaceae bacterium
CACAAAAACATTATTTATGGAACGAGGTTTCGAATGTTGTTTTAAATGCTGGAATGTTAACAATAGATTTTAAAAATAACAAATTGATACAGGGAGAAGTGAATGATGAGGTAACTACACAAGTTGAAAAAGAATTTAATAATTATTGTAAACAACGATTAGAAGCAGTAAAATAAAAAAGTTCCAGTTAAAAAAAACTGGAACTTTTAATTAAATCACAATCTAAAAAATTTATTCAACTATTAATTTTTTTGATTTCTTTCCCTCATTTGTTATAATACTAATTAAATAAAATCCTTTTTTCGCCCTTGCTGGTCTTCCCTTTCATCTTCGCCAATGTTGGGTGTTCTTCACCAACATTGTATTGTATTAAAAAACGTTTTTGGTAGGCTTTGCCATACCAACGGAGAAATTGTCCATTTGATTTTGTAAACCGTCTTCGGTTCTTTCAACATAAATAGTCATAATGTTTATATTTTATTGTGAATGAATAAATTATGCAAGATATATGTAGGGTAGTAACTGTAGTTAGTGTGGGTGTACGCGTTGTTGGTACAGGTGTATGTGTTGTTGGTGCAGGTGTACGCGTTGTTGGTACAGGTGTACGTGTTGTTGGTGCAGGTGTACGCGTTGCTCGTGCAAGTGTATGCGATGTTGGCACAGGTGTACGCGGTGCTCGTACAGCTGTACGCGTTGTTGGTGCAGGTGCATGCGAAGTTGGTGCAGGTGTATGGGTTGTTGGTGCAGTTGTACGCGTTGTTGGTGCAAGTGCATGGGTTAAGCGTACAAGTGTAGCTATTATTGGTACAACTGTACGAATGACAGGTATTTTTATAAATGCATGAAAAAAGGTTGGCAGGTCTGAAAAATCTAGAATGTTGAAGGTTCGAGGTTCGAGGTTCGATTAAAAGGAATAAAAATATTTAGAAAGTTTAATTGCATTGCAATTATTTATATTTCAGTTCAAATTTATACAATATTAAACTGAGAGTGCCAAATTTATTTTTTTGTGATAAGTTGTTTTTTAGTTATTTAGGTTACTTGCCTATACCCAATGCGATAAAATAATTCCTGTTGCTACAGCGGCATTTAAAGATTCGGCTCCACCTATTTTTTTATACTTATTGATTTGTATATAAAAGGTAAAATGTTTTGGTTAATTCCTTTCGATTCATTTCCTATAACTAAAATTCCTTCAGTTGGTTTTGCAAACTCACTCTTATCTTCGCCACATGGAAGAGTTGTTGCAACAATTAGAAAATTATAAAACAGAAATATCAGCAATTAAAATAGAAAATGCTGAGGCATTAGAAGCATTTAGAATTAAATTTTTAGGCACAAAAGGTGTAGTAAAAGTGGTTATGGGTGAAATGAAAAATGTGCCTAACGAAAACAAAAAAGAATTTGGACAAATACTTAATAACTTTAAAATTTTTGTTGAAGAAACGTATAATACTTTAAAAGAAAATTCAACAGATACAAGTTCTAAAACTGATGATTTGTTTGATTGGAGTTTGCCTGGAGACCCAATTGCTGTTGGAACTCGTCATCCGTTAAGTTTAGTTAGAAATCAAATTGTAAACATATTTCAAAGGCTGGGTTTTGCAGTTGAAGAAGGACCAGAAATTGAAGACGATTGGCACAACTTTGGAGCGATGAATTTACCTGAAGATCATCCTGCAAGAGATATGCAAGATACTTTTTATGTAAATCAAAATCCAACTTGGTTATTACGTACACATACAAGTAGTGTACAAGCTAGGGTTATGGAAAATCAAAAACCACCTATTCGAGTTATTTGCCCTGGTAGAGTTTACAGAAATGAAACTATAAGTGCAAGAGCACATTGCTTTTTTCATCAAGTGGAGGGTTTATATATTGATGACAATGTTAGTTTTGCCGATTTAAAACAAACGCTATACTTTTTTGTGCAAGAAATGTTTGGCAAAGATGTTAAGGTGAGATTTAGGCCAAGCTATTTTCCTTTTACTGAACCTAGTGCCGAAATGGATATTAGTTGTTTAATTTGTGAGGGCAATGGTTGTAATGTTTGTAAACACACAGGTTGGGTAGAAATTTTGGGCAGTGGAATGGTGCATCCAAAAGTGTTAGAAAATTTTGGAATTGATAGTAACAAATATACTGGCTTTGCTTTTGGAATGGGTGTGGAGAGAATTTGCCAATTAAAATATAGAGTTAATGACTTACGTTTATATAGCCAAAACGATGTTAGGTTTTTAAAACAATTTACAGGAGTAGTTTAATGAAAAATATATTACCCATATTAATTTTATCAATTTTTGTTTCTTTTTGTAGTTCATCTCAAAAAACACAAGTAACGCCTAATAAAATTGAAGTTTATTCAAAACAAGAATTTGCTGGAACTATTGCTGTTGACGAAAATGGCAATCCATTATCAAAGGGAACTTGGTTTACTCATTTAATTTATATTGAATTAGCGAATGAAATTAATATAACTTGGGATAGTTTGGTAATTAATGGAAAATCTCACCAAATTGGATTCGAAAAATTAAAGAATTCAACAATCTTAATTGGTAGGGATAAAAAAACTAATGAAAAAATAAATCTCAACTCTAATAAAAATTATCAATACTGGTTAATTACACTTCCCGAATTTCAATCAGACTCATTATTAAATCCATTTAAAGCCACTTTATTTGGAAAAATTGATACAAAAAATATTACCATTTCAATTCATCAAAATGTTATTGAGCTTGCCTCAGAATTAAGACCCTAAAAATTTTAAATAATATTTAAGATAATTATCTAAACTTAGATAAAAAACTTTTCCACATATAACCCTTTTCCCCTACTTTTGCACTCCTTTATTTTTTCATTTGGGTATTACAAGTGGATTATGGCCATTAAAACACTTGTAAACATACACATTTAGCTAAAAACCGGTCTTATTCATATGTCTACAACTACATTAAACACCAGGATCAATTTTGGTAAAACAAAACACCTGGCTGATGCTCCTGACTTATTGGATATCCAATTAGAATCTTTCAGAGAGTTTTTTCAATTAGAAACTACGCCAGATAAGCGTAATAACGAGGGGTTATTTAAAGTATTTAAGGAAAATTTTCCTATTACTGATACCCGTAACATTTTCGTTTTAGAGTTTCTTGACTATTTTATTGATCCGCCACGTTACTCAATTGTTGAGTGTATGGAGCGTGGATTAACTTATGCTGTGCCTTTAAAAGCGAAGCTACGATTAAGTTGTAACGATGAAGAGCACGTGGATTTTCAAACCATTGTACAAGATGTATTCTTGGGTAATATACCTTATATGACACCAAGAGGAACGTTTGTTGTTAATGGAGCAGAGCGTGTAATTGTATCTCAATTGCATCGTTCTCCTGGTGTGTTCTTTGGCCAATCAACTCACCCTAATGGAACAAAAATTTATTCTGCTCGTGTAATTCCTTTTAAAGGAGCATGGATGGAATTTGCTACAGACATTAATAATGTTATGTATGCTTATATCGATCGTAAAAAGAAATTTCCTGTAACAACTTTATTGCGTTCTATTGGTTTTGAAACTGATAAAGATATTTTAGAATTATTTGGCATGGCAGACGAAGTTGCTGTTGATGCAAAAGCTTTGCAATCTTATGTTGGCAGAAAATTAGCAGCTCGTGTTTTAAGAACTTGGGTTGAAGATTTTGTTGATGAAGATACTGGTGAAGTTGTAAGTATCGAGCGTAACGAAATTGTAATGGAGCGTGATACAGTTTTAGATGAAGATGGTATTGATACGATAGTTGAAATGAATATTGAGAGCATATTTATTCAAAAAGAAGAATTAGGTGGCGATTATGCTATTATATACAATACATTAAATAAAGATACTTCGAATAGTGAACTTGAAGCGGTTCAACATATTTATCGTCAATTACGTGGTGCCGATGCTCCAGATAACGAAACTGCTCGTGGTATTATTGATAAATTATTCTTTAGTGATAAGCGTTACGATTTAGGTGATGTTGGTCGTTATAAAATCAACAGAAAATTAGAACACGAAACGCCTATTGAAAAGAAAGTTTTAACTAAGACTGATATTATTGAAATTGTTAAGTACTTAGTTAGACTTACAAATGCTAAAGCTGAGATAGATGATATTGATCACTTAAGCAATAGAAGAGTTAGAACTGTTGGAGAACAATTGTATGCACAATTTGGTGTGGGCTTATCTCGTATGGCTCGTACTATTCGTGAAAGAATGAACGTAAGAGACAATGAGGTATTTACTCCAGTTGATTTGATTAATGCAAGAACACTTTCTTCAGTAATCAACTCATTTTTTGGAACATCTCAGTTATCTCAATTCTTAGATCAAACTAATCCTCTTTCAGAAATTACACATAAACGTCGTATTTCTGCATTAGGGCCCGGTGGTTTAAGTAGAGAAAGAGCAGGTTTTGAGGTTCGTGATGTTCACTATTCTCACTATGGTCGTTTATGTACCATTGAAACTCCAGAAGGACCAAACATTGGATTGATTTCTACACTTTGTGTTCATGCTGCTATTAACGATATGGGTTTTATTGAAACGCCTTACCGTAAAGTAGAGAATGGAAAAGTGAATATGAAAGAGTTGAAATTTATGAGTGCAGAAGAAGAAGAAGAAAAAAGAATTGCACAAAGTAATACTCCAATGGATAGTAAAGGAAACTTTACTGAAGATAAAATTGCAAGTAGAGATACAGGTGATTTTCCAATTTTAGATAAAGCAGATGTTCAATATATGGATGTTGCACCAAACCAAATTGTTGGTTTAAGTGCTTCATTAATTCCTTTTTTAGAACATGATGATGCTAACCGTGCTTTGATGGGATCGAATATGCAACGTCAAGCTGTTCCATTAATTAAACCACAAAATCCAATTGTTGGTACTGGTTTAGAAGCTAAAGCTGCTCTAGATGCACGTATTCAATTACATGCTGATGGAAATGGAGTTGTTGAGTTTGTTGATTCAAGAGAAATTCATATTCGTTATGATAGAAATGATGAAGATAGATTAATTTCTTTTCACGAAGATTTAATGGTTTATAAATTAACCAAATTCGTTAAAACCAATCAGTCCACTTGTATTAATTTAAGACCAGCAGTTAGTAAAGGTCAGAAAGTTAAAAAAGGAGATTTCTTAACTGAAGGTTATGCAACTAAAGATGGTGAATTAGCATTAGGAAGAAATTTAGTTGTAGCATTTATGCCATGGAAAGGTTACAATTTTGAAGATGCGATTGTAATTAATGAAAAAGTAGTACGTGAAGATTTATTTACTTCATTACATATTGATGAGTATGAACTTGAAGTTAGAGATACTAAATTAGGAGAAGAAGAATTAACTTCTGATATTCCAAATGTAAGTGAAGAAGCTACCAAAGATTTAGATGATAATGGTATAATTAGAATTGGGGCTACAATAAAAGAAGGCGATATATTAATTGGAAAAATTACTCCAAAAGGAGAAAGTGATCCAACACCAGAAGAAAAATTATTGCGTGCCATTTTTGGAGATAAAGCAGGTGATGCTAAAGATGCTTCTCTTAAAGCACCTAATGGAACTGAAGGAACTGTTATTGATAAAAAACTTTTTCAAAGAGCTAAAAAAGATAAAAATTCAAAAGTTAGAGAAAAAGCAGCTTTAGAAAAAGTAGAAAAAGCATACCATTTAGTTGTTGCAGATTTAAAAGAGCAATTAGCAGGTAAACTTCAAATTCTATTAAATAATAAAACTTCTGCTGGCGTAACTAATAGCTATGGAGAAACTTTAATTGGTAAAGGAGTAAAATTTAATGCTAAAAATTTAATTGCTTTAGATGTTCAAGGTATTAATCCTTTAGGTTGGGTTGGAGAAGAAAAAGTAGATTCAGCAATTAATACACTTTTACATAACTATACCATTAAATATAATGAAGAGTTAGGTAGATTTAAAAGAGATAAATTTAATATTTCAATTGGTGATGAACTTCCAGCAGGCGTATTAAAACTTGCTAAAGTTTATTTAGCGGTAAAACGTAAATTGAAAGTAGGAGATAAAATGGCTGGCCGCCATGGTAACAAAGGAATTGTAGCTAAAATTGTACGTGCAGAAGATATGCCTTATTTAGAAGATGGAACGCCTGTAGATATTGTTTTAAATCCATTAGGTGTACCATCACGTATGAACTTAGGACAAATTTATGAAACCATTTTAGGTTGGGCAGGATTAAAATTGGGCGTAAAATATGCAACTCCAATTTTTGATGGTGCAAGCACTACAGAAATTGAAGAATTATGTGTTAAAGCTGGTATCCCACACAATGGTCATACATTTTTATATGATGGTGAAACTGGTGAAAGATTCCACCAAAAAGCAACTGTAGGCGTTATTTATGTAATTAAATTACACCACATGGTTGATGATAAAATGCATGCTCGTTCAATTGGACCATATAGTTTAATTACTCAACAACCTTTAGGTGGTAAAGCTCAATTTGGTGGACAAAGATTTGGTGAAATGGAGGTTTGGGCTTTAGAAGCTTATGGAGCTGCAAATATTTTACAAGAATTATTAACACTAAAATCTGATGATATTATTGGCCGTGCAAAAACTTATGAAGCTATAGTAAAAGGTGATAATATTCCTAAACCAGGTATCCCGGAATCATTCAATGTATTAGTACATGAATTACGCGGATTAGGCTTAGATTTAAAATTCGATTAATACAATTTTTTAAACTTATCAAAAAGCTACTTCAATTGAGGTAGCTTTTTTTATTTTGCATTAGATTATTATTTAAACAAAAATGTCAACAAAAAAAAACAATATCATTTCTATCACATTCAACTTAAAAGTAAAAACTAAATATGGAGAGGAGTTGTATATATTAGGTAATCACGAAAATTTAGGAAATGATAACTCAAATAATGCTGTTAAATTAAAATATTTAAATGCTGATTATTGGACAATAAATTTTGAAATAAACAGCTCAACAGTAAATAAAAAAATAATTAACTACACCTATTTTATAAAATCATCGGATGGAATAATTTATTACGATTCTATTAAAAAAAGGGAAATAAACTTCTCAAATACAAAAAATGTAATCGAAGTTTTTGATGAGTGGGATAATGAAAATATAAATAATATTTTTTTAACAAAACCATTTCAAAATGTTTTTATAAAAAAGGAATTACAATCACATCACATAAAATCATCTAAAAAAATATTCACTCATCAATTTAAAGTAAAATCTTTTTTTTTAAATATTGATGAAACCATTTGCATGTTGGGAAACTGCAAAAATTTACATAATTGGAATAAACAAAATCCTATTTTATTGCAAAACGATTTAAAAGAATCTACATATTTTATTTCTCTAAACTTAAGTAATGAATTAGTTGATTTAGAATATAAATATGGAATTTATAACATAATAAAAAAAGAATTTGTAGAATTCGAAGAGGGAGAAAATAGAAAAATTGATGCATTAATAGATACTAATAAAACGTACATAATAAATAATTCATATACCAGGTTTCCAATACCACATTGGCGTGCAGCTGGTGTAGCAATTCCAGTTTTTAGTTTAAGAACTGATAATAGTTTTGGAGTTGGAGAATTTAATGATATAAAACAACTCGTAAACTGGTGCAAAAAAGTTGGCATAAAGCTAATTCAATTTTTACCAATTAACGATACAATTTCGACTTTTACATGGAGAGATTCGTATCCTTATTCATCAATTTCATCCATCGCCTTACATCCAATTTATATTAATCTACCAGAAATTATTAAAAAAATAAATTCACATTTATTAATTAATTATAATCAAAAAAAAGATGAATTAAATTGCAATTTAAATGTAGATTACGAAAAGGCAATTGAATTAAAATTAGAATATTTAAAAATTATTTTCGATACAATTGGCAATAAAACTCTTAAAAGCAAAGCCTACAAAGAGTTTTACAAAACAAATAAAACCTGGCTTAAACCTTATGCTGTATTTTCATTTTTACGTGATAAAAATAAAAGTTCGAATTATAGTTGTTGGGAAAAATATTCAGAGTTTAATGAAAATGAAATATTTAAATTAATTGAAACTCAATTTAACGAAATCTCCTTTTATTATTTTGTGCAATTTCATTTGCATCAACAGTTATTAAATGCAACCAGCTATGCCAACAAAAATGGTATTGCCATTAAAGGAGATATTCCAATTGGTGTTGATAAAAACAGTGTTGATGTATGGCAAAATCCAAATTTATTTAATACTCAAATGCAGGCAGGTGCTCCACCAGATGCATTTACAAGTAAGGGTCAAAATTGGGGATTTCCAACTTACAATTGGCAAACAATTCAAGCAAATAATTTTAATTGGTGGAAACAAAGATTTTCACACTTGAGTACATTTTTTGATGTTATTAGAATTGATCATATTCTTGGGTTTTTTAGAATTTGGAGCATACCAAACCATGCTGTAGAAGGTGTTTTAGGATATTTTGTTCCAGCAAAACCAATTCATATTAATGAATTTTTTGAACGTAGAATTAATTACAATTACGAAAGATTTACAAAGCCATTTATTAACAAAACTATTCTAAAAGAAATTTTTGGAGATGATGATGAAATAATTTTAAACTCGTTTATTGATAAAGATGTTGATGGAAAATTTGCTTTAAAAAATGGTTTTAAATCACAAAAAGAAATTGAAAATTATTTTTTACAATTAGACCAAAGTAAACAAAATATAAATTTAAAAGAAGGCTTATTTAATTTAATAAGCAATAAAATATTATTTGAAATTGAAAATTCAAATGGTAATCAATTTCATTTTAGAATTGGTATGATGGATACACACTCTTTTAAAAATTTAGATTCTCATTCTCAGCAAAAATTAAAAGAATTGTATCAAGATTATTTTTTTGAACGGCAAAATAATTTATGGCAAACTGAAGCCCTACAAAAGCTTCCAGCTTTAATTTATACAACTGATTTATTAATTTGTGGCGAAGATTTAGGAATGGTGCCAACATGTGTACCAGAAGTAATGCAGAAATTAAATTTATTAAGTTTAGAAATTCAACGAATGCCAAAAGAAATTAATGCTCAATTTTTTCATCCAAAAAATGCACCATATTTAAGTGTTGTAACTCCAAGTACACACGACATGAGTACTATTTGTGGTTGGTGGGAAAAAGATAAAAAAACTACTCAAACTTTTTTTAATAATATTCTAAACATAAAAGGCAAATCTCCTGAAAAATGCAATGATACAATTTGTGAAAAAATTGTTCAGCAGCATTTACAATCTCCTGCAATGTGGTCAATATTTCAAATTCAAGATTTATTAAGCATTGATAAAAAATTACTACCCAAAAATCCGAAGGGTGAAAGAATTAATGACCCATCAAACCCCAATCAATATTGGCAATATAGAATTCCTATTACCATAGAAATTTTAATTAAAAAAAATACATTAAATAAAAAAATAAAAAAGTTAATAACTGAAAGTGGACGATAAATTAAATTGTAAACAATAAGCTAAAGTTTTAGCTTACATACTATATTTTACTTACAGCATTTTATATTTGATTTCTAAAATATTCGAATGAAGAATTTTCAAACAATTTTAAATGTTTTTTTGGCTGGTGGTCTTGCAATTTTATTTTTCTTACAATTTTCAAAAAATAAAAACAATTTTGTTGCAAAAACTGCAAGTGCAAAGTGTTCTAAAAGTTGTAAAATAGCTTATTTCGAAATGGACTCCATTCAAAATCATTTTGAATATTACAAACAAATTATTGACGAACTTTCAAAAAAAGAGCAAGATGTACGCAATATTTTAGCCATTAAAAAAAATGCAAATATTGCTAAACTAAAAGAATATCAGGGTAAAGGAACTTCAATGAATCAAGATCAAATGGCTGCTGCTCGTCAAGACTTAGAAAAAAGAGAAAGTGATTATCAATTTCAAGAGCAAAGTGAAGCCAGTAAATTGTCGGGAGAAACTAGAGATAAACTTTTAGATGTAAAAAAGAAAATTGAAGATTATTTAAAAGAATATAATAAAGATTTCGATTACTCTTTTATACTTTCAAATTCATCTGATTTAATATATTATAAGGACACTGCATTTAACATTACCAACGAAATTGTTATTGGTTTAAATAAAATGTATAAAATAAAAAAGAAATAATTCTAATCTATCAAATAATTAATTTGTATTACAATTACTTAATTTCAGCCCGCCTTTAAAAAGCGGGTTTTTTTTATGCAAAACAATTCAACTAATTTCAAACCTTCTCTCGGACTTTTTGATGCCACAATGATAGTTGCTGGTAGTATGATTGGTTCTGGAATTTTTATTGTAAGTGCCGATATTACTAGAAATGTAGGCAGTGCTGGATTACTAATTTTAGTTTGGGCATTAACTGGGTTTATGACGCTTATTGCTGCATTAAGTTATAGCGAACTTTGTGGAATGTTTCCAAAAGCTGGTGGGCAATATGTTTATTTAAAAGAAGCCTACAATCCATTAATTGGATTTTTATATGGCTGGAGTTTTTTTACCGTTATACAAACTGCAACCATTGCTGCTGTTGGTGTTGCTTTCTCAAAGTTTTTAGCCTACTTAGTTCCAGAATTGGGCAATTCTTATTTTTTATTTCAAATATTTGGACTTAATATATATTCTGGTCAGCTTGTAGCCATTGGCATAATTTGTTTTTTAACATTCGTAAATACAAAAGGAATTAAAGAAGCAAAATGGATACAACGATTATTTACTTCAGCAAAATTATTGGCATTATTTGGCTTAATAATTTTTGGATTTATTTTAGTGAAAGAAAGTTTTTGGAGTGAAAATTTAAAATCTGGTTTTACAGCCATGCAAAATTTTGGAGTTAAAGATGCATCAGATATTTTACAACCAAAAGATTGGATTGGAATTGGCGGAAGTGCTTTAGCTGGTGCAATTGCTGCTGCTATGGTGGGTAGCATTTTTAGTAGCGATGCTTGGAATAATGTAACTTTTATTGCTCCTGAAATAATAAATCCAAAAAGAAATATTGGCTTAAGTTTATTTTTAGGAACATTAATTGTAACAATCATTTATATAGCTGCCAACTTAATGTATTTAAATGTACTTCCCTTAAACGAACTTGCATTTCCAACAGATGATAGAGTTGCTGTGGCAGCAGCAAATAAAATTTTTCCAGTTTCAGGCACAATTATTATTGCAGTTTGTATAATGATTTCTACTTTTGGATGTAATAATGGCTTGATATTGGCTGGTGCAAGAGTGTATTACAGTATGGCAAAAGACGGATTATTTTTTAAGAAAGTTGGCGAATTAAATAAATTTTCTGTGCCACAAGTGGCATTATGGATACAATGCATAGCTGCATCGCTTTGGTGTATTAGTGGTAAATATGGAGATTTGCTAGACATGATTTCTTTTGTAGTTGTAATGTTTTATATTTTAACAATAATTGGCATTTTTATTTTAAGAAAAACACAACCCAATACAGCAAGGCCTTACAAAGCATTTGGTTATCCCATACTTCCTATAATATATATAATTATGGGTTTGGCTTTTTGCATTTTATTAATTATTTATAAACCAAATTACACTTGGCCAGGATTAATTATTACTCTTGTAGGTATACCAGTTTATTATTTAATTGTTGGAAAAAATAAAAATGAACTTCAATAAATTATTTCACGATTTTTCTAATATTAAAATTGCTGTAATTGGCGATATTATGTTAGATACATATTGGTGGGGAAATGTAAACAGAATTTCGCCAGAAGCACCTGTGCCTATAGTTACTTTAGAAAAAAATGAATTGAGGTTAGGTGGAGCAGCAAATGTTGCACTAAACTTAGTTTCTTTAGGAGCCCATGCAAGTTTAATTTCTGTAATAGGTAATGATGAAGATGGAAGAAAATTATTAGAATTATTAAGTAAAGAAAACATCGATACAAAATATGTTTACCAATCTTCAGAAAGAATAACAACGAATAAAACCCGTGTCATCAGTCGTAACCAACAAATGATGAGATTAGATTCTGAAATGAGTTCAGACATTACTACTGAAACTGAATTAAAATTATTGAATTTAGTTGAAGAATTTATTGTAAATGAAAAACCATCCATCATCATTTTTGAAGATTATAATAAAGGAGTGCTTACACAAAATGTAATTTCAAAAACAATTGAACTTTGCAAAAAAAATAATATTCTTACAGCTGTTGATCCTAAACGAAAAAACTTTTTTAACTATAAAAATGTTGACATTTTTAAACCCAATTTAGCAGAAGTAAAAGAAAGTTTAAATATTTTATTTGATGATGTTAATATAGAAATATTGCAAAATATTCATCAAAAATTAGTAAATAAATTAAACCATAATATTTCTTTCATCACTCTATCAGAAAAAGGAATTTTTTTTAACGACAACCAATCATCAAACATTATTCCAACTCATATACGAAGTATTGCAGATGTTAGTGGTGCAGGAGATACGGTTATTGCAGTTGCTGCATTAGTTTACACAGCAACAAAAAATATGCAACTTGCTGCAGAAATAGCAAATATTGCTGGTGGCTTGGTTTGTGAAGAAGTTGGAACAGTAGCTATTAATAAAAACAAACTTCTTGCAGAATGTGAGAGTTTAATTTCAAAATAATAAACAATGCAAAAATTTACGATTTCAATACATGGTGGTGCAGGTACAATTTTAAAAGAAGATATGACAGACGAATTAGAATCTGCTTATCTTAATGGATTACAAACTGCACTGAATGCGGGTTATGCAGTTTTAGAAGAAGGTGGAACTGCTACCAATGCAGTTAAAGCTGCAGTTGTAGTTTTAGAAGATAATATGCTTTTTAATGCAGGAAGAGGAAGTGTATTTACAAAAAAAGGAGTGCAAGAAATGGATGCTGCAATTATGCGAGGTTTAGATTTAGAAGCTGGTGCAGTCTCTGGTGTTAGAAATGTAAGAAACCCTATAATACTTGCAACAGAAGTAATGTTGCATAGCAATCATGTTTTTTTAAGTGGAAAAGGTGCAAATGATTTTGCAATAAAACAAGGAATAAAATTAGAGCCAGACGAATATTTTTTCTCTCAATTTAGATACGATCAATGGAAAGCATTAAGAGATTCTGATAATTATTCTTTAGATCATACACACCATCATTTAGAAGAATTAATGCGTGATAAAAAATTTGGAACTGTGGGTGCTGTTGCTTGTGATGATAAAGGAAATATTGCAGCATCAACTAGTACAGGTGGTATGACTAATAAAAAATATGGAAGAATTGGAGATAGTCCTTTAATTGGTAGTGGCACTTATGCAAACAACAAAACTTGTGCAATAAGTTGTACAGGACATGGAGAAGTTTTTATAAAAGCTGTTGCAGCTTATGATGTAAGTTGTTTAATGGAATATAAAGGAATGAGTTTGCAAGAAGCTATGGATTTTACTGTAAACACCAAACTAAAAAATATGGATGGAGAAGGTGGCATGATTGGTGTTGATGCACAAGGAAATTATGCCATGATATTTAATAGTGCTGGCATGTATCGTGGAGTTAAAAATAGTGATGGGATTAATGAAGTTTCAATTTATGGATAAAAATTTCATAATTCAATTATTGCTTATTTTAACTTTACAGTAAATTATTAAAGATTAATTATTATGGAATTTAGAATAGAAAAAGATACAATGGGTGAAGTAAATGTTCCTTCAAATGTTTATTGGGGAGCCCAAACTCAACGCAGTATTGATAATTTTAAAATAGCACAAGACATTAACAAAATGCCTAAAGAAGTTATTAAGGCTTTTGCATATTTAAAAAATGCTGCAGCAATTACTAATAATTCTTTAGGTGTTTTAGCTACAGAAAAAAAAGATGCAATTGGTGTAGTTTGTAATGAAATTTTAGAAGGAAAATTAGATGACCAATTTCCTTTAGTGGTTTGGCAAACAGGTAGTGGAACACAAAGTAATATGAATGTAAATGAAGTTATTGCTTATCGTGCACATGTGATTAATGGAGGCACTTTAAACGATAAAGAAAAATTTCTACATCCCAATGATGATGTAAATAAATCGCAATCAAGTAATGATACTTTTCCAACTGCAATGCACATTGCAGCTTATAAAGTTTTAGTTGAAAATACAATTCCAGGTATAGAGAAATTACAAAAAACAGTTGCTGAAAAAAGTAAAGCATTTATGCATGTGGTAAAAATTGGTAGAACACATTGTATGGATGCAACTCCATTAACAGTTGGGCAAGAATTTAGTGGTTATGCTTCTCAACTTTCTCATGGCTTAAAAAATTTAAAAAATACTTTAGAACATTTAAGTGAGTTAGCTTTAGGTGGAACAGCTGTTGGTACTGGAATTAATACTCCAAAAGGTTACGATTTATTAGTTGCAAAAAATATTGCCGAACTTACTGGTTTGCCTTTTGTAACTGCCGAAAATAAATTTGAAGCATTAGCTGCACACGATGCAATTGTTGCTGCACATGGTGCATTAAAAACTGTTGCAGTAAGTTTAATGAAAATCGCCAATGATATTCGACTATTATCATCAGGACCAAGAAGTGGCATTGGAGAAATTTTTATTCCCGATAACGAACCAGGATCTTCAATAATGCCAGGCAAAGTTAACCCCACTCAATGTGAAGCATTAACTATGATTGCTGCACAAGTAATGGGTAATGATGTTGCCATAAATATTGGTGGCAGTAATGGACATTTTGAATTGAATGTTTTTAAACCCATGATGATTTATAATTTCTTACACAGTGCTCGTTTAATTGGTGAAGGTTGTGTAAGTTTTAACGATAAATGTGCTGTAGGCATTAAACCTATTGAAGCCAATATTAAAAAACATGTTGATAATAGTTTAATGTTGGTTACAGCTCTTAATACAAAAATTGGATATTATAAAGCTGCAGAAATTGCACAAACTGCACATAAAAATGGCAGCACTTTAAAAGAAACAGCCATTGCACTTGGGTATGTAACTGCAGAAGAGTTTGATGATTGGGTTGTACCAGTTGAAATGTGTGGAGAGATTAAGTAAGTCGATTGGGTGGTTGATTGAAAAGATAATTAATTTAAACTCCAACTCATTTCCCCATCTTTTTCATCTTTTAAATTAATACCAATTACTGTTAATTCGTTTCGAATTTTATCGCTAGTAACAAAATCTTTTTTTGCTCTCGATTCTTTACGTAGGCTTATTAAAACTTGCATAGCATCATCTAATTTATTATTAGCTACTGTAGTATTTTCATTCTTTAAACCAAACACATCAAATAAATAATTATGCAATGTGTTTTTTAATAATTCAAGTCCTGATTGACTAATTTCTTCTGCTTTTATTTGACCTCCTTTTAAAGAATTTACAATTGAGGAAAGCTCAAACAAATTAGCAATAGTTTTAGCAGTGTTAAAATCATCATCCATACACACTTTACAAGCATCAGCTAAACTT
Organism: Chitinophagaceae bacterium; assembly: GCA_031417315.1. Classification (GTDB taxonomy): domain Bacteria; phylum Bacteroidota; class Bacteroidia; order Chitinophagales; family Chitinophagaceae; genus CAIVPM01. The sequence goes on from JANOVK010000287.1 coordinate 15,541, forward strand.
TCAATCTTAAAATCAAGTTCTGTTTTATTATCATTCTTAATTCCTAATTCATAATTCACAATTATCTCTTCTGCTTCCATCAAGCGTTTCAAACCTTTTTCAGCATCTTGTAATCCTTTTACATTTATATCTAACTCTGATGAATAATGCGATTGTAAAAACAAAAACTTCAAAACACTGGGTGCATATCCTTTATCTAACAATGGATGGTTACCACTTATAAATTCCATTGGCAATATAGAATTACCAAGGCTTTTGCTCATTTTTTGCCCATTGAAATTTAGCATATTAGTATGTAACCAATACTTTGCTCCACTTTGTTTGCAACTGCCCACGTTTTGTGCAATTTCACATTCGTGATGAGGAAATTTCAAATCCATTCCACCACCATGAATGTCAAAAGTTTCACCTAAATATTTTGTACTCATTGCAGAACATTCTAAATGCCAACCTGGAAAACCCTTACCCCAAGGACTTGTCCATTGCATAATATGCTCTGGCGAAGCTTTTTTCCATAAAGCAAAATCTATAGAATTTCTTTTTTCTTCTTGACCATCTAAATCTCTATAACCAGCCATTAATTCATCAATATTTCTACCACTTAAAACGCCATAATTATATTGGTCGTTATATTTTTTTACATCAAAATAAACAGAACCCTCTACTTCGTAAGCAAAGCCATTTTTCAACAAGGTCTCAATCATTTCAATTTGCTCTATAATATGGCCTGTTGCTGTAGGTTCAATAGTTGGTGGAACGGTGTTAAACGTATCCAAAATTCTATGAAAACTTACAGTATATTTTTGGACAATTTCCATTGGTTCTAGGCTTTCCAATTTAGCCTGACTTTCCATTCTATTCACACCTTCGCCACGTTCATTAGTTAAATGTCCAGCATCAGTAATGTTTCTTACATATCTTACTTTATAACCTAAAAAATTAAGGTATCTATAAATTATATCAAACGAACAAAAAGTTCGTAAGTTGCCAACGTGTGGCTCACTATATACAGTTGGACCACATACATACAACCCAACATAACCTGGTGTAATTGGTTCAAAAATTTCTTTTTGTCGAGAAAGTGTATTGTATATTTTTAAACTCATTATT
>JANOVK010000288.1:0-2340 GCA_031417315.1 Chitinophagaceae bacterium
TTAGGTTACTATAAACTTAATGGAGGCAAAATAAATTATCCCATTTCGGGAACTTTTTGTAACTTTGGCAAAACTTAAAAAGTTGAGGATTATTGCAAAGAAAACTTTAAGAGATTTTTGGGAGGTGCATCCGGACAGTGAACAGCAATTGAAAGCGTGGTATCAGGAAACCTCAAAGGCAGAATGGACAAGCCCAAATAAAATCAAAATAGAGTATCCAAGTGCAAGTTTTTTAGCCAACAATAGAGTTGTTTTTAATATTAAAGGCAATCATTACAGACTAATTGTAAAAATTAGTTACGACTATCAAATGATTTGGATTCGATTTATTGGAACACATGCAGAGTACGATAAAATAAATGCTAAAACAATTTAAAATGAATATCAAGCCCATTAAGACAAAAAAAGATTATGAACAAGCCCTTGAAAGACTTGAACTAATTTTTGATGCAAAAAAAGGAACAGAAAATGGCGACGAATTAGAAATATTGGGAATGTTGATTGAAAATTATGAGAATGAAAAATTTCCAATCGGTTTTCCTGACCCAGTAGAGGCTATTAAATTTAGAATGGAACAACTTGGTTACAACCAAACTGATTTAGCAAATGTTGTTGGACTAAAAAGCAGAGCAAGTGAAATTCTAAATCGTAAAAGAAAACTCTCTCTTGAAATGATTAGGCAAATACACAACAGATTAAACATTCCTACAGAGGTTTTAATTCAGGCTTACTAAAAAACCACTTCTTCTTTATTGTACTTTAGTTCGAACATTATAAATTTGGCTTCTTCCCCACAACGTCTCCTTATAAAGCATATTGTGTGCAAGCCAAGGGACGTTGTGATTTCTAAATACACACCATCTTTGTTTGCTATATTTCGTCTTACAGGCATTAGGCAAATATATAATTGTTGAACTTTTGTACTAAACATTACCACAACGTCCTTAGCTAACACACACACCTAAAAAAGAGACGTTGTGGGAAAAGAAACTTACGCCAATGGAATAACAGTTATCTTCCCACACTTTAACACTATACGTTATAAAACTACCAATTTTATGGATGATGTAATGGGTATTGATAGAACAAATATGTTTTATTATGCACAATGGTTAATTACATACTAAAATCTAATCAATGAAAAAAAGTATCACTATAATAATATTATTATTCATTCTTTTTACAAATGCTAACGCACAACACAGAGTAAGAACTTGCTCAAGTTATCCTAATAATGAAGCTGTTTTGCAATCAATAAAAGAGAAACCCATTTTAAATGTTGTTACCTCGAATTTTTCTTTAAAGTGTAACGTAAATGATTCTGTTATTAAGAGGCTTGTATATTTACTAAACCCAGCTTGGGACAGTGCTGAAATCGAATACTATCTTATAAAAGAAGTTAAAAAACAAGACTCTTGGTTCAAAATATCCGAAACTGCAAAAAAAATATCGAAAGGTGATGATTCTATTTTTAAAATAAAATACGACAGTATTATAAACTATTGGAAAGCGGATTTTAAGGAAGATATGCAAAAAGAACACATATTTGATTTTAATAAAAATATACTTAGGGTTGTTGCATTCTTAGAAATAAAACAAGCAATTCCAATCATAAAAAAATATTTTAATAACTATAATAATTTTGAAGCTGAATTAGCTTTAGCAAGATTAGGAAACAAAATTTTTCAAAAGAAAATTATTGCAAATTCCAATCCTCCAAAAGATAATATTGATGGTGAAAGTTGGCTTGATAATATGAGTATAAGTGTAGGCAACTTAATGTTTATTGGAACTCAAGAAAGTATTTATCCAATAGCCAATTGGCTAGATACATCAAAATATTATACAGTAAATTCAGTAGGCTCTTCTGGTATGGCAGCATATAAAGTATTAGGAATATTGTCAGATTTTATTCTAAATAAAGATTTTCAAGAAAAAATAAAAAATATTGATTTTAGTGGACAATGTCCTTGTACTACAGATATTATTTTGGATGTAAAAAAATGGTTACAAAAAAATAAAGGAAAATACATAATTAACAGAAATTTTTATCCTTATTAACTATAAAAAACTTCATAATTGTTTTCTTCCACCAACAAGGCTTCTAATTATCAAAAAATGATTTAACAAAATTTTTTTTCTCAAGTTCAACAATTCCATATTTTAGCTACTCATTAAAATCAATTTTATGCTAAGTACATCCGAAACAGGACACGCAAAAAACGTAGCCAATTTTCAAGATTTAGTTGCCTTTGTTATTGGTTATGGTGCAACTTACAATCCTTCAAAAGCAGCCCTCAAACTTGCACAGTTAAACACTTTGGCAAATGGGGCAGATAC
>JANOVK010000289.1:0-2278 GCA_031417315.1 Chitinophagaceae bacterium
ATTTAAGATTTATTTTTGATTTATAATTCGGCTATTCAATTGATAAAATCCCTTAATTAAGCTACAGCAAAGCGTTTCAGGAGAAAACAAAAATGGCAATTCTGTTAAGAATTGCCATAAATCTACTTCTGTGGACCTGAGGAGAGTCGAACTCCTGTCCAAACACAATCATCATAAGTTTTCTACATGTTTAGTTCATTATTATTTGTCGGTATAATACAGGAAAAAAACAAACCAATAATACACTTAGCTGAATAGTCTTTTGCAATCATCACAGCCTTTAATTGCAGCATCTTGTATTTGTTTTGAGTCGGCGGAAAAATGTGGTAACAAGCCAACCTATCTTTCGGCCCTAATGACTATCTAATCTCTGATTAGGCAGCCATGGCATACGAAGTATTGCCATTTGAGTTTTGAGTATTCAGATTTACGTGTTAATTACACAACACACGACATGCTTACGCTTACCATAACTTATGCTGTCGAAACCAATACAGGCCCAAATTATAAATAATTAAAATAAACTTGATGCAAAAATAATCGTTTTAATTTTTCTTTTTCTTTTTTGTTTTTTTATATCTTGAAATAATTTCAACTGCCTGAGAATTTTGAAGCACATTTGGATTTAAATCTAATAATCGTTTCAAAAGTTTTGGTGCTAAACTCAGTGCATTTTCCAACTGTATTAAAGCTTCTTTAATTTTATTTTGAGAAAATAATATTGAAGTATAATAATAAAATAAAACAGGTTTATAGTTTGTATGATTTAATGCTACAACACATCTATCTAAAGCTTCCTCAAATAGCTCTGCTTTTAATAAACATTTAATTAATGCTTCCCATCCGACAACGCTACTAGGCTTGTATAAAACAATAGAACCAAAATATAAAGTTGCTTCTTTATATAATCCTAATTGCATTTTACATTCGCCCATTGCCAAATTAAACTCTTTATTATTTTTATTAATTCTTAAAGTATTTTCTAATTGTTTAATTGCCATTTGCCATTGCCCTTCTTGCATATAAGTTGTGGCAATTTTATAGTATAATTTAGCATCATCACTTTTTAAATGAACTGCTTTTTTATAATGAAATCTAGCTTGTGGTAAGTTTTTTAATTTGTGATAACAATGCCCCATAGCTTCATAAATTACTTCTTCGGGGCGTGATAACTCAATAACTTTTTCAAGTGCTTCAATAGCTTCTTTATATTTTCTTAATCTAAGATAAGCATCTCCCATATTTCTATAGGCATAATCAAATTTTTCTTCAATAACAACTGCAAACTGATAGGCATCAATTGCTTTTTCGTATAATTTTAATCCCTGATATGCAGTTCCTAAATTAAACCAAGCAATTTCATTATATGGAAAATCATCAATTAATTTTTGATGAAGTTTTATACTTTCTTCAAATCTGCCAGTAAAATCTGTCCAAAAACAAATTTTATAAAGTGCTTCATCATTATTTGGATCAGATTTTAAAACCAACACTAAACAATCAAAAACTCGTTCAAAATTTTCATAATCATCATAAACATCAGCTAAATCAAATAATAAATCAATTCTTTCTTCTCCATCAAATAAATCAAGTGCAGCTTCTAATATTTCAGCTGCTTCTGGCTGTCTGTCTAAAGCCAATAAAGCATCAGTTTTTAATATATAAAGACTAATATTATTGCTATCATAAATTGCTGCATTATCTAATAATAACAATGCCTCGTCGTATTTTTTTGATGATATTAATAAATCAGCTTTTCTAAACATTAATTCAGAACAATAGGGAAATTGATTTAACCCTATTTCTGAAGCTGTTAATGCCTCTGTCAAATTATCAATTTCATCGAAATAATCTATTAAAGAAATAAATGAGTCTTCATCAATAAACTTATGTTGCCTTGCTTTTTTTAAATTGTTATAATCGAGTAACAATTGTTTTATTTCTTCCTTTCCCTGATGATGCGGCTGTTGTTTCATAAAATTAGGTTTATTAAATGTAAGGTAAATTGTAAATAAAAATGGGGCTTTACACAACTTTTTTATAGTTATTCACGTTTGTTAATTATAAATATTTTGTTAATTATTTATAAACTCGTACTTTTGACAAGTAAAATGGTAAAATCTAACCCAATAAAAAAAATTATCATAGCATCAATCTTTTTGATGTTAATGCCTTTTGCATTTGCTGCCCTTACGCTTACTGGCACTATTGATGAAAAAGCAAAATCGAGTAAGTATTCTTTAAAGAATATTAGTCACTATTCTAAAAAAAGTTTTTC
>JANOVK010000290.1:0-14178 GCA_031417315.1 Chitinophagaceae bacterium
CGCAAAGGCACAAAATATATCTTTGCGTCTTAGAGCCTTTGTGGCTAATTATATTCCTTTAAAGTCCTCTTCTACAACTCATTTGTTATTTTTTTTTGCCACTAAGACGCAAAGGCACAAAATATATATTTGAGTCTTAGAGCTTTTGTGGCTAATTATATTCCTTAAAAGTCCTCTTCTACAACTCATTTGTTATTTTTTTTGCCACTAAGACGCAAAGGCACAAAATATATCTTTGCGTCTTAGTGCCTTTGTGGCTAATTAAATTCCTTTAAAGTCCTCTTCTACAACTCATTTGTTATTTTTTTTTTGCCACTAAGACGCAAAGGCACGAAACTATTTTTTGTGCCTTAGTGTCTTTGTGGCTACCTAAATTCCTATAAAATCTTCTCTTAAAAAATGATGTTGTTGATCTCTTTCAGAAATATTTGTTACATCCAATTTCCATTCAATATTTACTTTAGGTTCGTTAAATCTAATTCCACTTTCAACACCTGGTTTATAAAACTCTGAGTGATGATAAATGAGTTCGCAATTCGTACTTAAAGTTTGAAAACCGTGAGCAAATCCTTCAGGTATATAAATCATTTTTTTATTCTCTGCACTCAATTCAATGCCAAACCAATTTAAAAAAGTTGATGACTCTTTTCGTAAATCAATAATTACATCAAACACTTTACCAGCAATACATCTAACCAATTTTATTTCTTTAAATGGCGGCTTTTGAAAATGCATTCCTCTTATTGTTCCTAATTCATTTGTAAAAGAATGATTCATTTGTACCCATTCTTTTTTATGACCAATTTTCTCAAATTCCTGTTTGCAAAATGTTCGGGTAAACCAACCTCGTTCGTCTTCAAATAAATTTAAATCAACTACAAAACTTTCTTTTAAATTGGTTTCGTTAAATATCATTTTTGTTGATATTGATTAATTTGATGCATAGTAAATTCCAATTTAGAATTTGAAGATTGTTGATACCAATCTATCGTCCATTTTATTGAAGTTTCACTATCTAATTTCGGTTGCCAATTTAATTCGTTTATTGCTTTTGAAATATCTAATTTTAAAATGCCAGCTTCGTGTGGATTTTCATTGTTATACATATTTTTCCAAGTTCCAGTGCCCCAATTTTTTATTGCTAATTCTACAAGTTCACTAACAGTTAAATGGTCTTTTGGTAATGGTCCAAAATTATAAGCATTTGCAACTATTTCATAATTGTTATAGGCAATCATAGCTAATTTTAAATACCCAAACAATGGCTCTAAAACATGCTGCCATGGCCTAATTGAGTTTGGATTTCTCACTTCAATGGGTACATTTTCTTGTAAAGCTTTTATAATGTCTGGGATAATTCTATGCTCATTCCAATCTCCTCCACCTATTACATTTCCTGCTCTTGCAGAAACTATTGCTTTATTATGTTTTAAATATTCAGCTCTATTAAAAAAAGAATTTCTAAACGAACCAACTACAATTTCAGTTGCAGCTTTACTAGCACTATAAGGGTCGTAGCCTCCTAAAACATCGGTTTCTTTATAATAATAATCTATTTCTTTATTCTCATAAACCTTGTCGGTAGTAATGATAATTATTGTACATTTTTTATGTAACTTTTTTACAGATTCTAACAAATTTGCAGTTCCCACAACATTTACATCAAAAGTTTCTGCTGGAGAATCGTAAGATTTTCTAACCAATGCTTGAGCTGCTAAATGAAAAATAATATCAGGTTGGAAATTCAAAATTTCTTTATCTAATTTTTCTTTATCTCTAATATCACCAAAAATATTTTCGAATTCTATTTTATTTTCAATTGAAGAAAATAACGACATTTCATTTTCTGGTGCTAACGAATATCCTTTAACTTCTGCTTTTAAAGAATGCAACCATGCCAATAACCACGCACCTTTAAAACCTGTATGCCCAGTTAAAAATATTCGTTTGTTAAAGTAAAAATTATTAAGCTCAGAATTTAACTCCACTGTTTCCATTTTGCAGAATTAGTTTTCCAAAGTTCTTCTAATTCAATTTTATCTCTTAATGCATCCATACATTTCCAAAAACCAGAATGTTGATAAGCAGCCAATTCATTGTTATTGGTTAATTTTTCAAGTGGTTCATCCTCCCACATCATCTCAGTTAAATCTCCTTGCAAGTAATTAAAAACTGAAGGTTTTAAAACAAAAAAACCGCCGTTAATCCATTTACCTTCGTCTTTTGCTTTTTCTCTAAACGATAAAACATTTCCATTTTCTCCTAAATCCATTCCACCAAATCTTGCATCCATTTGAATTGCAGTTACAGTTGCAATTTTATTATTTTGTTTATGAAATTGAACAAGCTTTTCAATATTTACATCACACACCCCATCGCCATAGGTTAACATAAAATCCTCATCTCCTACATATTTTTTTATTTGTTGTAATCTACCAGCAGTTTTAGTTTCTAAACCTGTATCTACTAAAGTAACTTTAAAATTATCGGATTTAGAACCATGAATTTTCATTTCATTATTTCCTAAATCAATGGTGATATCAGAATTATGTAAAAAATAATTCATAAAATATTCTTTAATAACATAACCTTTATACCCCAAACAAATAATAAAATCGTTATACCCATAATGGCTATAAATTTTCATGATATGCCATAAAATAGGTTTGCCACCAATTTCAACCATTGGCTTGGGTTTAATTTCAGTTTCCTCTGAAATTCTTGTACCTAATCCACCTGCAAAAATTACAACTTTCATACTGCGAAATTAAGGAGTTGATTTATTAGATTGCTGAAATGCTGTTATATCTCAAATTTTTTCATCATTTTTTCTACCATTTTATAAGTTGCTGGACAATATTCTATATTTTGTTTATACACATCAATATATAATTCTGGTTGTTTTTTTGTGATGTGTGGAAATCCTGAACAATCGGCTGGACGTACTTCGTAAATATTACATTTATTATTTTTTAAATTTAAAAACTGACAGGGCTGATTTTTATTCATCCAATCTTTACTTTTTTTATCGTAGTTCAACCATTTATTTTTAAACTCAATTACTGTAGTATTTAAATGTTTTGAAATTCTTGAAATGTCTTTATCGGTAAATGTTGGAGTCATTTTTTTGCAACAATTTGCACAAGTTAAACAATCAGTTTCTTGCCAAATTTCTTTATCAATTGCAATTAAATTTTTGTATAAATCTTTGGGTGAATTTTTTTCAACTTTTGTCAAATATCTTTTAAAAGCCTTTTTATTAAAACGTACTTTTTGTGAAAAAGATCGAAGATTAACAGGAACCATAAAATTAGTAAGTTGAAAAATATTTATTGAATGATTGGCAAAGTAAATATTATTACTTCAAATGTTTAGTTATTATAAAATACAATACAAATTATTTATATCAAATGAATAATACTCCACACTCTATTAATACATTTGCATAAATGAAGTTTATGGATGAAATGGTAAGAATTATTGATATTACAAGTGATTTAGAATTAAAAATAATTGCTGAAAAAGTTGCTTTAAATAAAAGATTGAGTTTTGATGATGGTGTTGTTTTATTCGAAAAAGGTTCCTTATCTTTTTTAGGAGCTTTAGCAAACTTTGTTAGAGAAAAAAAACATGGAAACATAACATACTTTAATAGAAATTTTCATATAGAACCTACTAATGTTTGTGTGTTTAGTTGCAAATTTTGTTCTTACTCAAAATTATATGCTAAAAAAGAAGAAGGTTGGGAATTGAGTGTTGAACAAATGATGGACATTGTAAAATCTTATGATGGAAAACCAGTAACAGAAGTTCATATTGTTGGTGGCGTTCATCCAAAAATGAATTTGAATTTTTTTATTGAATTAATTAAAGAGATTAAATCTCACCGACCAACATTGCATATAAAAGGATTTACGCCAGTTGAATTAGATTATATGTTTAGAAAAGCAAAACTTACTATAGAAGATGGTATGAAATTATTATTTGATGCAGGTTTAAATTCTTTACCTGGTGGCGGTGCTGAAATATTTCATCCTGAAATTAGAAAAGAAATTTGTGAGGATAAAGTTGATGCAGCAGGTTGGTTAAAAATTCATAAGACTGCACATCAACTTGGAATGTATTCTAATGCCACAATGCTTTTTGGTCATATTGAAAAATATTGGCATAGAGTAGATCATATGGAAAAACTTCGTGAATTACAAGATGAAACTGGTGGCTTTAATACTTTCATTCCTCTTAAGTTTAGAAATAAGGATAACGATATGAGCTATATAAAAGAAAGCACTACAATTGAGGATTTAAAAGTTTATGCTGTTAGTAGATTATACCTCGATAATTTTAATCATATTAAAGCTTATTGGCCCATGCTTGGGAGACAAAATGCACAATTAACTTTGGGTTTTGGAGTAAACGATATTGATGGAACTATTGATGATACTACAAAAATTTATAGTATGGCAGGAAGTGAAGAACAAAATCCAACTATGAATACTGAACAACTTGTAACTTTAATTAAACAAGTTAATAGAAAGCCAATTGAAAGAGATACTTTGTATAATGTAATTAATGATTATAGTTTGGTTAACTATTCAAACTTAAATTAACACTCAGCTAATCCAACAGATAAAGCCAATCCACCATCTGCAGTTTCTTTATACTTACTATTCATATCAAGAGCAGTTTGCCACATTGTTTCAATCACTTTATCTAAACTAACTTTTGCAAAATCTGGCGTACTTTGTAATGCTAATTGCGATGCAGTAATTGCTTTAATTGCTCCCATTGTATTTCTTTCAATACATGGAACCTGAACTAGTCCACCTATTGGGTCACAGGTCATTCCTAAATGATGTTCCATAGCAATTTCAGCTGCCATCATTGCTTGTTTTTGAGAGCCACCTAAACATTCAGTTAATGCTGCAGCAGCCATTGCAGAACTAACACCAATTTCTGCCTGACAGCCACCCATAGCAGCAGATATAGTTGCACCTTTTTTAAAAATGCTTCCAATTTCAGATGCGGTTAATAAAAATTTTATAATTTTTAAATCATCATTACCATTACAAAAAGTTATATAATACATTAACACAGCAGGAATAACCCCTGCAGCTCCATTTGTTGGTGCAGTTACAACTCGTCCAAAACTTGCATTTTCTTCATTTACTGCTAATGCAAAACAACTCACCCAATCAAGTATATACTGAAAATTATTTCCACCATTTTTTATACAAGTAAACCAAGATTCGAAATCGTTATAGGGTTGATTATTTAAAAGTCTTTTATTTAATTCATAAGCCCTCCGTTTTACATGTAAACCTCCAGGTAAAATTCCTTTTGTATGACATCCTCTATAAATACAATTTTTCATCGTATTCCAAATATTTAAAATTCCTACAATTGTTTCAGTTTCTGGTCTCCAAGCATTTTCATTTTCAGCAACTACTTCACTAATGCTCATTCCAGTTTTCATACACCAATGTAATAAATTCGCAGCAGTGTTTATAGGAAAAGGAAGTTCAACATTAGATTTAGCATTATTTAATTCACCTTCTTTTACAACAAATCCACCACCAACTGAATAAAATGTTTCGCAAAAATTTTCGCCATTAATTAATTCAACTAAAAAACTTAAAGCATTGGGATGATAAGGCAAGGATTCATTACTTAAAAATTGAATTGATGTTGACGATTGAAAGGGAATTATAAATTCATTTCCCAATTTTAATTCAAATGATTCAACAATTAATTTTATTTTACTATCAATTAAATTTACATCAATTGTTACAGGATCTTCTCCACACAAGCCTAACATAACAGCAATATCAGTTCCATGTCCCTTGCCAGTTTTAGCTAATGACCCATAAAGTAAAACTGTAATTTTTTTTACATTAATTAAGGATGATTTTTGTTTAATTATTGCTAAACAATTAAGTGCAGCACGCCATGGGCCTAAAGTATGTGAACTACTTGGCCCAACACTTATTTTAAACATATCGAAAACTGAAATGGATTCGTGAGGCATTCTATTTAAGATTTACGATTTACGATTTTTGATTTAAGATTTTAATTGTTGAACCAAATTTAAGAAACAAATAATCTTTATTAAAGTTTACTTTATAAACTATTCAGCATTTTATGTAAACTGACTTTCCAATTTTTTATTTTAGCACCAAAGTCTTTTTGAATTGCAGAACAATCTAAAACAGAATATGAAGAACGTTTTGCAAGTGTTAGAAATGCTGTGCTTGGAATTGGAATTACTTTACAATGCAATTGCAATATTTCTTGAATTTCCTTTGCAAATTGAAACCATGAAATATTACCAGTATTCGAGTAATGATAAATAGAAGAATGTTTTAAAGCATTATTATCATTCAGTTTTGTAACAATTTGTAAAATGGCTTCAGCTAAATCAGCAGCATAAGTTGGGTTGCCAATCTGATCATCAACAACACTAATCTCATCTCGTTCACTCATCAATTTCATCATAGTTTTTACAAAATTTTTTCCATGAGATGAATACAACCATGATGTTCTTATGACAATAGCTTTAGGATTATTTTGCATTACAAGCCTCTCTCCTTCTGCTTTTGATGCCCCATAAATATTTAAGGGATTAACTTTATTGTTTGTTAAATAAGGTTCTTTTTTATTTCCATCAAAAACATAATCTGTGCTAATATGTATAAACTGACAATTAATTTTTGTGCAAATTTTTGCAATAATAGCTGGAGCATCAGAGTTTAGTAAATATGCTAAATCTTTTTCAGTTTCAGCTTTATCAACTAATGTGTATGCAGCTGTATTTATAAAATAATTGGGTTGATGTTTTTCAATAAAAGATTCAACTTCCTTTTTATTTAACAAATTCAAATCTTCTCTGTTAGTAAACAAAAAATCAAATTGAGCCGAACAATATTTTTGTAATTGAGATAGTTCAAATCCTAATTGCCCATCTTTTCCTGTTATAATTATGAGTGGCTTTTTCATATATTTATACTCAAGAATTATTTATGAACTAATTTTCTATTTAATATTTCGGCAAGTTTTTGTTTTGTATGTAAAGGAAAATCTCCTTTCATCATCCAATCATTATATTGAGGTTCTTCTTTCAACACTTGTGTAACTGGCTTTCCTTTGTGCTTTCCAAAATTAAAAGTTTCAACTCCTTTTTCCATTATAAATCGTCGAGAGAAATCTACAATAATTTCTTCGCCTATAACTTTTAAAATACTCTCCACTGTGTTTCCTAATTGCTGATATTTTATTATTTGAGATTCTAAAACTTCAAAAGTTGCAGTGGCATCAACTTCTGCACTATGTGCATCGTTTAATTCTTTATTACAATAAAATTTATACGCAGCACTTAAAGTTCTTTGTTCCATTAAGTGATAAATTTTTTGTACATCAAGTAATTTTCTTTGTTCAATTTCAATATTTATTTCACAACGCAAAAACTCCTCAACTAAAAGTGGTATATCAAATCGATTACTATTATATCCTGCAATATCACATCCTTCAATAAATTGTTTAATTTCATTTGCACTTTGTTTAAATGTTGGTGCATCTTTTATCATATCATTTGTAATTCCATGTATTTCTGAAGCTCCTTGTGGTATTGGTATTGTGGGATTTATCAACTTTCTTTTTACTTGCTTTGTACCATCAACCATCACTTTTACAATTGCAATTTCAACTATTCTATCTGTGCTTATATTTATGCCAGTTGTTTCTAAATCAATAAATGCTATAGGTTGGGTTAATTTTAAATTCATTATTTAATATTTAAGGTTGCTAAAATACATTAGTTAATTTACGAATATAAAATTATAAATACAAACAATAATTATTACAATGTTGATGAGATTAATATACTTTTATAAAATTAAAATTGATTTTATAATCTATTAATTAAATAAATTGAAACAAAAAATGACCATAACTTTTACAACAGTATGTATACTTATTTTAATAGGATTATTTTCTGGTATGCTGAGTGGATTAATAGGAGTTGGTGGGGGTGTAATTATTGTGCCCTGCCTAATTTATTTTTTAGCTTTTACACAAAAAATGGCACAAGGAACTTCACTTGCTGTGCTTACTTTACCAGTTGTAATTTTAGGAATGTTGCAGTATTATAAACAAGGTCATGTAGATTTTAGACTAGCATTTTTAGTAGCAATTGGATTTGCAATTGGTAGTTTTTTTGGGGGCAAATTAGCTGTGTCTTTACCTGATGCAACTTTAAAGAAAATATTTGCAGTTATATTAATACTAATAGCAACAAAGATTTTATTTTTTGAAAATAATAATACTTCAAAAAATAATACAAATAATTTAGAGAAAACGCTTAAAAGTTAATTATTAAATATAATAATACAATAAAGCTCCTAAGCCCATAATTGCTAAAACAATTGCTATAACCCACCAATAATCTTCGGTTTCTTTAACAATTAATTTATCAAATTCTTGTGCTGTGGCTCTATGTCGTAAAATTGATGGTTTATCACTCGAATACACATCCATTAAGCCAGAGTTTGCAGCTTGAGTTTTTGTTATCCATAAATCTGGTAACACTTGTTTTGATTCAGATTCTCCATCAATACTATAACCATAATAAGCATCTTTTAATAACCTGCCTATTCCTGGTAATAAAACACTTCCTTTTGAAGCAGCTTGTTTTTGAAGATCATGAGTAAATTCTTGAAATTTTCTAGCAGCTTCACTTTCATTAATTTCTAATTCTTTTGCTAAATAATTATATAATGAATAAGTGTCTGTTGCGATTTCAGAACTTTCTAATCTAATACTTTGTGTGGGAGGGTTTAACTTTTTATTCTCATAATCCATAGTTGAAGGAATTTGTTCAATTCCAAAAGTTCCAATGCCAGGCATTGAAGCTCTACCATTCAATATGAGGTATTTATAAAATAACTCGTATAGCATAAAAAATAAATTTAGTACAACGAATATACAACTCCCCCAATTAAATTAAAGCCAAAAACATTATATTGATTCCATCTTTGGTACTCATTGTTGAATAAGTTGTTGAAATCTATATAAATATTTAGCTTTTTTGTTGCTTTAAACTCAGCTCCAAAGCTTAAATCTATAGCAGAAATTCCTTTTCTATCTTCTAAAGCAGTAAATCTATATGCTGCTCCATCCCAAAAAGAAATATCAGTTTTCAACTTAATATCTTTAAAAATTTGATACCTGATACTGCTATTTACTTCTAAAGGCAAAATTCCATAGGCTTTTGAAAACATATTTTGAGCAGTAAATTGAGTATAATTAATAGAAGCTAATAAACTAAATTTTTGTTTATCGTTATAGCCAAATTCCCCACTTATTTTAATAGCTTTTAAATTTGGCTCAATTAAAAGATTAAAATTCTGACTTTTTGAAACATTTGTATCATTTGTAAATAATACATAGTTATCCATGTTTAAAAAAGAAAGTTTAGTATTAAAGGTCATGTGATATCCAATGCTACCTTTAATGCCACCATAAATTTCATTTATAAAAGTATTTTTCAAACCAGTTGGTTGATCAATAAACTGATTCATTCCTGCTAAAGTTTTATAAGTATTTTTTTGAATATGTTTTAAATATCCAACACTTAAAATATATTTATCGTTATCTAAAAAATATTCTGCAAACAAATTAGGTAATAAACTAAATTCTAAATTATTCCATGTTGGATTTACACCGATATTAAAACTAAGGTCGCTAAACTTTAATATTAAATTAGAATTTATTGAATAAATATTATTTGAAATTTTATTTATTGGAGTAGCTAAACTTGTTATACTCGCATTTAAACTTAAGTTTAATTTTATTGCATCAGAAACTGATTTAGTAATGGGTAGTTTGATATTAAAATTTGTTTCAGTAGCATTTTTATTATCAGAAAATAAAGACACATTTATATTTGGTTGATATTTTATTCCAAAGCCATTATCATTTTTAGAACTAAGTAAAACACCGGCTTCGATAGTATTAAAATTTTGTTTTAGGTCTTCTTTTAAAAAAGTATTTCCACTTTTATAACCGTATTTAAAAAAGTTACTTTTATTAAAATTTAAATCAGCCAACAACTCGTGATTATGAATAGATGAAAAAACAGTTTTTAATTTTATATTAGCAACACTTAATTCTTGAAAATTTAATTTCCCTTTACTATTTAAATAGTCAGCATAAATAGAATAAATAGCACTCTCATTGCTTCCAAAAGATAAACTAGATTCAACATAAGGAATGGTGAAATTACCAAATCCTAATTTTATGTATTTATGGTTTTGCCAAGTAAAGTCAGAATCACTTGTCAATGCCAATGGTTTAATTGGTACTGGTTGATACGAAAAAATTAAATTCTGAGCAGGAATACTATAGCTTAGTACAATTTTACTAGTATCTAAATCAGGTAAACTTGCAGTAAAATTTATTTTAGATGCTAATCGTAATGATGGTTTAAAAGAAGAGGTTATAGTTACTACACCAAGTTTATTACTATCAATAGGGTTATCATTAAAATTTGATTCTTTAATTGTGTTTGTTTCAATTGTTTCAGATTTTTGTGATATTACTTTTTTAATTACTACCGATTTCTTTGGTTTTGGATTGCTCTTTTTTATTTGTGCATGTATATTAGTATAACTAACAATTATTAGCAACATAAAAAATATTTTAACTAATTTATACATACAATTCTTAATTAACTTCAACTTTATTTATTTTGTCTTTTTCTTTAATTAACTCTTCTAATTTTTGTTTAGCAATATTTTTAAGCTCTACAATTGTAGTATTATCCAATACACTTTTATAAGTTGCTTCTGCATTAAATAAATCTTTTTGTTTAAAATAAATATCGCCTAATAAAATATAACTTTTTGTAAGCCAGTATTCGTATGAGCCAAATTTCTTAATACAATCGAATGCAATTTTTTCTGCTTCAATTAAATTATCCTTTAAAAATAAAATTTCAGCAATTTGGTATGTTGCTTCAGCACTAAATTCAGATTTTCCCAAAGTAATTACTTTTCTAAAGTTTACAATTGCCTCATCATATTTAAGTTCTATTAAATTTGATTTTGCAATAATTAAATTAGCCATCATTTTATCGTCGGTAGCAATATTTTTTTCAACTAATAAATCATTTGCATTAGATAATGCATCATTCCATTTCTGAAGTTTATATTGGCATCTTAACAATCCTCTCATTGCTTCTAATAAATTTTCGTGTTGGCTTGCAATCAATTTTGATTTTAAAAAATATTTTTCTGCTTTAACAAAATCAGCTTTATCAAAATATAAAATTCTTGCACTTTGTAATGTGCTTCTTTCATCAAATTTATTTGGAGATTTGGAAGCTACAAACTCGTAAAATTCAATTGCAGCATTATTATTTTTATTGCCAACATAAATTTCGGCAGTTAAATAATTTGCTTCAATAATATATTTTCCAGTTGGATATTTATAAATGTAATTTAAGAGGCCTTTTAATGCACTTTCTTTATCATTTGTTTCTAATTTTATTTGAGCAGATCTGTATGCTAAAGAATCTTCTTCGTTAAATGAAAGTTGTTTACCATTTACTTTCATAAAATTAATAAACTCGTCAGTTTTTTGATCTTCAATAAAAATGTTTCTAATATATTCTATAGAAGATTCTGCCTCTTGACTATTTGAATATTGCTTTACTAACAACGTAAAGTATTTTAAAGATTCTTGATTTTTATTTAAATTAAAATTAGCAATTCCTAATTTTAAATAGGCTTGAGGATATTGGTTTAATAAACTTTTATTACTTAGTATTTTTTGCAATATTGGAATTGCTTTTTCATAATCTTCAGAAGCCATATATGTATTTGCTATTTCTAACAAAGCATCTCCAACTAAATTAGAATTTGGATATAAATTATTAAGGTTTTCTAAAGCAGCTATTTTTTCATTCGCTTTGCCCAAAATGCCTGCTATTATTGCTTTTTGGTAAATTGCATAATCTGAAGTTTTAAAATTTTGAGCAATAATATTTTCATAAATATTTAATGCATTTGTATATGCTTTAAGCATATAATTACAATCTGCAATTCTTAAATAAGCATCTTGCTCCAATACAGAAGAATAAAGCATTACATTTTTTGCTATTTGTTCGAAATAATTTAAAGCAGAATTATAATTTTCGTTTTTAAAATAACAATATGCTAAATTATATTTAGCATTAAAAATATTTGCTTCACCATTTGATTGTGGATTTAATAAATATTTATTGAAAAATAAAATAGCATCATTTGAATTTCCCTTACGATAAGCAATTTCTCCTTTCCAAAAATTTGTTAACTGAATAAATTGAACATTGTAATTCGATTTTAATAATTCATCAAATAAATTTTCAGCAACATTTAATTGTCCTTCATTAATTAATTCTACTGCTCGAGCATATAATATTCTTGGATATATTTTTAAAATATTTTCACTTTTCTCAGGTAATTTTTCATATAAAATATATGCATCTTTATAATTACTTGTGTTTGATAATGCAGAAATTAGCAACTCTTTTGATTCGGTTTGATAAACAGATTTTGGGTTGTCCGTTAAAAATAATTGTAACGATTTAATTGCAATATCTAAATACCCTTGTTCGTAACTTAGTTTTGCATAATTAAAAGCAGAAACTTCTTTTTGTTGTTTATGACTTGAATTACTTGAACAAAATAAAAATGCATTTCGTGCATTTAATTTATCATTAGTTTTTAAATATGCATCAGCTAATAAATACATACTATTTTGTGCTAATGAATCTTCTTTACCTCCTAATTGTTTAAACCCTTCTATTGCTTTTGTCCATTCTTTTGCTGAGTAATAACAAAAAGCTAATTCGTACAAATCTTCTCTTCTAACTTTTTCAGATTTGCTTACATAAAATTCTAAAAATGGTAATGCTTTTTGATATTCTTTTTTATCAAAATATAAATGCCCAACAAGTTGTTTTAATTGTAATGCATGCATTTGAGCACCTTCTCTATTTAAAGCAGCTTCGCCAAAAGATAGTGCTTTTTCTTTTTCGCCAGTAAAATAATAAATCTCTGCTATATAAAATGGTACAACACTTTTATAAACAATATCATTATCTGCAATAGCAAATGCTTTTAAAGCCTCGGCATATTGTTTATCGTAAAAACATAAAAAACCATAATAATAATTTGCATCAATATAATTTGGATCAGATGGAATTTGACGAATGGTGTTAAATAAATTTTTAGACTCCTTGAATTCTTTTAATGCAAAATGTGCATAGGCTTTGTGAAATTTTAATGTAGCAATTTCTCTATTCGATAAATTATTAATTTTCGCATTGCTATATTTTTCTATAGCATTTGTAAACTCATTTTGTCGGAAATAAAACTCTCCTAAGTGATAATTTAAAATTTGAATTTGTGGTAAAAGTGTTTCAGAATTTTCGAAATCTCGGGCAAGTTCAATTACCGAACTATCATCTAAAATTAAACAATTTAAAATATAATAAAACTTAATTTCATTTCTAACATGATTGGGATAATTAGATTCGTTTCGATTAAAAAAATACAGTTGCTTAAACATTGGATTTGCTAAACTGTATTCTCCTTTTAAATATAATTCTTTTGCTTTTTTAAAATCAGCATCAATATCAATATCTGCTTTAGATAATTGAGCGTTTGAATTAATTGCAAACAAAATAGTAAAAAGCAAAGTGCAAAAAAATCTGTTATATAAAGCCATTCAAAAAATCTTTCAGCAAATATTTTAAATTCTTTCTTAATTAATTGTGAATGTTTATAAATCTGAAATTAAGTTATGTTAAATGTATATCTCTTAAGCATTGTGGATAATCCTTAAAACAAAAAATAAGAATTTGTATTGTAATTTATTTAGGTGTTACAATAAATGAAAGATTTGAACCTAACTTAAGTGTACGATTTAAAAATTTTGAAACGAAAGTTTTATTAGAAGCAGGGTCTTTTCTACTATAGGTAAAATAATCTAAAATGGTATATTCATGCTTATTAAATAAGTATTTCATACTTTTTATTGTAGGCTCAAAGAGATGATCTGGTGTACGGTTTGGATGGTTCCAGGTTGAAGAATATTGTTTCTTCAACTTCAATTTATACATCCAATATTGCATTTTATTTC
>JANOVK010000291.1:0-3730 GCA_031417315.1 Chitinophagaceae bacterium
TTACAACAGGCTTCAATTTCAAATCAATTTTAGAAATGGTATTAATTTTAATAAAACTTGAAGAGCTAATAGTGATGTCTGATAAACTTACCACAATTGGTTCTAATGCAATATTCAAATTTGTATTTGCAATAATTTCAACTTTCTTTTTCTCATACCCTATTGAAATTATTTCAATAGAATCTTTTTCTTGGTTCGATGAAAAATAAAAAATTCCACTTTCATTGCTAATACCTTTCTCATTTTTTTCTAATTGAAACACACTAATAATTGCTGATTCTACAGGTTGTTGGGTTTTAGCATCAATTACTTTTCCTTTAAAAATAAATTGAGCCAAACTTGTTTTTGATACAAGTAGAATGGTTAACAGAAATAATATGTTTTTCATAATATAACAAATAAATAAGTCATTAAAGTCAATACTGTATTGACTTTAATGACTTAAATTTTTATTACCAAGGTGTTGCTAAATAAGGAAATGAAGTAGTGAAAACTTTATCATTAGCATTAACATAATCGTTAGTTAAGTTTGGATTACTTGTTCCCATAGGGCCTCCAAAAATTAATAACAATTCAACATTAATTACATCATCATCTAATTTTCTACCAGTTAAAACATTTGTGCCATCAAAAAAAGTAGTTACACCAGTTGTAGATGCAGTTAAAACATCAGAAACTAATAAACCAGTAAATGCATCTGCATTTAAACCTAAAGCATTTGTTGTATAGCCAGAGTTTAAAGCTAATAAACGATTTTTAAATTTTGCAGTGAATAAAGATGCCATTCTACTTGGAATAGTTGTGTTGAAAGAATCTTTAGCAGCATCATTTACAAAAACTGTATTAATTGCAGGACGTGCCATTTGATCTTGTTGTTCGTAATACACTATAGGTGCTTCATCATCTTTTTTACAAGCTATTACAACTGTGCTTAATGTAATGATGAATAAGGTTGCTTTTATAATATTTTTCATTTGTATATTTTTTATAATTTTATTATTAACTAAATTTTCTTTTTTGCTTCTAACCAAACATTCACTTTTCCTGTACCTGGATTTAGTAAAGTTTTAGGAACTTCAACTACAATACTTAAAACATCAGTTCCAGCAAATGTGTCTGTGCCTGGATTATTAAAACCTATTGCTGTACCTGCTAATATTTTTTTGTATTGGCCTAAATCGAAGAAGAAAGGGTCATCTCTTGGACCCGCAAATAATTTAATTCCAGATAAACTTGTGGCAACAATTGGCGAACTTGAAGATGCATAAGGTGTTACTGCTACTTCTACAGTTGCACTACCTTCAACTTTACTTCTTGTTCCAGTTTGGCTTGGATTAATTGGTCCATAAACAACTATTTTGTTTGAAGTAGCATCGTATTTACATTGAATAACTAAATCTTCAATATTATCCCCATTGTTATCAATGTTGAATTCTAATAAAGTATTTTCATTAAACTTTGCTGCTGCTGCTGCTGAAGGGCTCAATAAACCCTGACTGTTAGCTACAAAAACTAAATTACTTGTACTCTGGCCTTGAAAAACATACAAGTCTGTAATGTCTGTAGGTTGGCTGGTAATTGTTGGCGAATCAACATGATCTGCTGCAAAAACAATACCTGCAATTGCGATTCCAATCATTACTGTAGTCAGTAGTTGGATTTTTTTTCTTTTCATTTTTATAGTTTTATGATTGATTAAATGATGCTTTGTTAGCAATTACTATATCTACGCAACAACTTTAGATTTGGATTTCAAATTGTGAAAAAAATAAAAATATTATTTGAAAAGTTCAAGATGATTGAAAAGAAATTCTAAAAAAACAGTTATTTAACAATATTAAAAATGGTATTAACTTATTTTTATCAAATTAACTTATGAAAATCAAAAACAAAGTTTCTCTCAACAAAAAACACAATATGAAAAAAATATTATTTAGCTTTTGCTTTCTTCTTTATCTCAATAGTTATGCTGCTGATGAAAAAATTATTGTAAATGCTAATCTTAAATCTGCAACAGTTTATAAATCTGGTGCAGAACTTACTCATACAACAAATGCAAATCTAAAACAAGGTATGAGTGAATTGGTAATTGAAAACATTGCCAATCAAATTGATATTAATAGCATACAAATTAAAACTGCATCTGCAGTAACATTAATGGGTATTGAGTTTAGCAATAATTATTTAGCACCAACAGAAAAATCTCCAAGAATTAAAATGCTGGAAGATTCAATTCAAAAACTTCAAGCAGATAGAGATAAATTATATACTGCAACTGAAACTAATAATGAACTATTTCAAGTACTTAAATCAAATAGAGATTTAAAAGGAACCCAAACAGGAATGAGTGTAACCGAGTTGGCAAAGCTGATGGATTATTACAAAACTAAAATGCAAGAGTTGCAAGAAGTTAAATCTACTCTTTCAGAAAAAATGAGAAAAATTGATGAACTAAAAGCTAAACTGCAAAATCAGATTAATGAAGAAAACAGTAAAAACAATACAAGTGCTGGTAGATTAATTCTTCAGCTTTCAGTTGCAATTGCTGGCAAATACGATTTTTCTATTTCATATATTGCAAACAATGCTTATTGGGTTCCATTTTATGATGTTAGAGTAGATGATATAAAAAGTCCCATTAAATTAGTTACAAAAGCAAAAATTACACAAACCACTGGAATAGATTGGAAGCAAGTTAAACTATCATTATCCACTTCACTCCCATCACAATGGGGTAATGCACCAATTTTAAATGCATGGTATTTAGCTTATGTAAATCCTGTTTATGCAATGAATAAAAGTTTAGCAATGAATAGCATTCAGCCCATCATGAAATCTGAAAGTTTAGAGGAAGTACTTGCAAAAAAAGATTACAAACTAATAATTAGAGGAAATGCTTCAATAAATAATAACAATGAACCATTATATATTGTTGATGGTGCAGAAATGAGCAAAGAAGAGTTTGGTAAAATTTCTCCATCAGATATTAAGTCAGTTAATGTTTTGAAAGATGCTAATGCAATTTCTAGTTATGGAGCAAGAGGAAATAATGGAGTAATTCTAGTTACATTAAAAGAAGGCATGGATGAATACGTAACAGTAACAGATAATACATTAAATCTTGCCTTCGAGATTGATTTACCTTACGATGTACCAACAAATGGTAAAGCACAAACTGCAATAATTAGTTCAAAAGAAATTGAAACAAATTATAAACATTATGCCGTTCCTAAATTAGATAATGATGTTTATTTATTAGCCGAAATTGCAGATTGGGGCAAACTAAATTTAATGCCTGGCGAAGCAAATATTATTTTTGAAGGAACTTATGTTGGCAAATCTTTCATAGACCCTAACAGCACCAACGATACTTTAAGCCTTACACTTGGCAGAGATAAAAGAGTTACGATTAAAAGAGAAAAGTTGATTGATTACAGTAGTGTCAAATTTTTGGGCAGCAATAAAATTCAAAAATTCACTTATCAATTAACAGTTAAGAACACAAAAAAAGAAGCCATTAATTTATTGTTAAAAGACCAATTTCCTTTAACCACTAACAAAGAAATTGAAGTTGAATTAATTGATGATGGTGGTGCAGAAGTAAATTCAGATATTGGTGTTTTAAATTGGAAATTAAATTTAGCAGCAGGAGAAACAAAAAAAATAAAATTCACGTATACTATTAAATATCCTAAAGATAAAATTGTAAACTTAAATTAATAAAATAAAA
>JANOVK010000292.1:0-5221 GCA_031417315.1 Chitinophagaceae bacterium
TAAGTATGGGTAATAATTTATTAAATATTGCCAACTTAAGTAAGGGAATGTATTTTGTAAGTATAATAACTAACGAAGGAAAAACAACGAAGAAATTGGTGGTGGAATAGAGTATTATTTTGTTGTTTTAACTAAATAAAAAGCCCTCGAAACTATTATTTCGAGGGCTTTTTTAAATAAATGATTTCCACATTTATTATAAAATAAAAATAATTTTCTTACTCTTGCTTATATTGAAACCAAATAAAAACATTTATGAATATTGCTACTACTGATAAAATTAATTGTTGGTTAGATGGATCTTATGATGAAGAAACGAAGTCAATTATTAAAAAACTACAAAGTGAAAATCTCGCTGAATTAGAAGATAGTTTTTATAAAAACCTTGAATTTGGAACAGGAGGTTTAAGAGGCATTATGGGTGTAGGTTCAAACAGAATGAATAAATATACTGTTGGCATGGCAACTCAAGGCTTTGCAAATTATTTAAAGAAAATTTATGGTAGTCGTGAGATAAGAGTTGTTGTAGGGCATGATTGCAGAAATAATAGTAGATTTTTTGCAGAAACAACTGCAAATGTTTTTGCAGCAAATGGTATTAAAGTTTTTTTATTTCCTGCACTTAGACCAACACCAGAACTTAGTTTTGCCATTAGAACTTTAGATTGTAAAGCAGGCGTGGTGTGCACTGCAAGCCATAATCCAAAAGAGTATAATGGTTACAAAGCTTATTGGGATGATGGATCACAATTGGTGCCACCACACGATAAAAATGTAATAAAAGAAGTTGAAGCAATTAATAGTGTTGATGAAGTTAAGTGGAGAGGTGGAGATGCAAATATTACTATACTTGGTGATGAAATGGATAATCAATACATCAACATGATTAAAAGTTTAAGTGTTTATCCAGAAATCATTGCAAAGCAAAATGATTTAAAAATTGTATATACATCAATACATGGATCTGGAATAACTGTTGTGCCTAAAACCCTTGCTACTTTTGGATTTACAAATGTTTCAATAGTTGATGAGCAAGCAGAACCTAATGGAAATTTTCCAACAGTAGTTTATCCAAACCCAGAAGAAACTGAAACTATGAGTATGGGTTTAAAAAAAGCAGAAGAGTTAGATGCCGATATTTTATTAGGTACAGATCCTGATGCTGATAGAGTAGGAGTAGGAGTTAAAAATCATAAAGGAGAATGGGTGTTAATGAATGGAAATCAAACAGCAGTTTTAGCATTTGCATATATGATTGAAGCAAGAAAAAATAAAGGAATTGCTCAGCCAAATGATATGGTTATTAGTACCATTGTTACAACTGATATGATTGATGAAGTGGCCAAACAAAATGGTGTGGCTTGTTATAATGTATTAACAGGATTTAAATGGATAGCATCTTTATTAAAAGAAAAAGAGGGTAAAGAAAATTATATTATTGGTGGAGAAGAAAGTTTTGGTTTAATGATTGGTGATAAAGTAAGAGATAAAGATGCTGTAAGTGCTGTTGCTTTATTATGTGAAATGGCTGCTGTTGAAAAAAATAAAGGCAGTAACTTATTTAATAAAATGATAGAAATGTATTTGCAATATGGTTTCTATTTAGAGTCATTAATAAGTATCACAAAAAAAGGAATGAATGGGCAAAAAGAAATTGCTGAAATGATGGAAAATTATAGAACTAATCCTCCTGCTACAATTAATGAAAGCAAAGTAGTTGAATTGTTGGATTATGAATTGCAAATCGGGAAAAATTTAGTTAATGGAAATACCTGGATAATTGATTTACCAAAAAGTAATGTATTACAATTTATTACTGCCGATGGAAGTAAAATCTCTGCAAGACCAAGTGGCACTGAACCAAAAATTAAATTTTATTTTAGTGTAAATACAAAACTAAATTCGAAAGCAGATTTCGATGCAACTTATTTACTTTTAGAAAATAGAATTAGTGCAATAAAATTTGATATGAATTTGTAGCATATTTATTTATCGAATTCAAGTTATTTTGATACAATCATTTTTGCAACTAATGATTCGTTATTTATGATTAATCTTACAAAATAAGTTCCATTAGAAATTGTACTAATATTTTCATTAATAATTCCATTATTAGATTGTACTTTTTTGTTTAATAATAGTTTGCCAACTACATCAGTAATTTGCATTTGGTAAGAATTACTACTATTGTTATTAAGTTTTATAAAAAGATTTTCTGATACCGGATTTGGATAAATTACAAATTTTGTGTTTAGTGGAATGTGAATTGTAAACACATCGCTATAACTATACTTTCCATCTTTATCAACTTTTTTTATTCTATAGTATAACCTTTTTCCACTAAAGCTTTCAACAGATTCGTTGTAATAATAATTATGTATTCCTTTAGACTCCTGAATTCCAATTTTAGTAAAATTAGTGCCATTAAAACTTCTTTCAATCTCGTAATGTTTTAAATTAATTTCAGAGCCAACTTCCCAATTAAGATTTAATGTATTGCCATTTAATTTTCCAGAAAAATAAACAATATCAACAGGTAATGCTCCTAAGCCTGGGCAAGTTGCATTCCAAACAGCATCTACATAACTTGGGTTATCTATATAGGGATTTCTGTTTACTTGAAAAGCGTAAGCAGCATTATTTCTATTTCTTTCTTTTTCACTAACAGGGTCTAAATTATGCCACTTAATCATCAATTTTAAATATTCAATTTTTACAGATGGAAAAGTATTACCATCAAAACTTTGGGCAGCTTCAGGGTTTGTAGCATATGTTGCCATATTGCTTTCATAACGTGTAATAAAATATAAAAATGCTCTGGCAACATCACCTTTAAACGAATCAATAGGTTCAAAAACATTTCCTGTAAAACCTGCAATAGCAGATGTTCCAAGCTTACTTCCATTCATACTAACAAAAGAACTAGTAGCAACTTCGCCATAAATAAAATTGCTACGTTTACTATTTACCCAACCATCTGTTGGGAAAATATGTAAATAATCTGTTGCAGGTCCATTAGAACTTGTATTTCCATTAAACCAACTTTGTGGAACTGAGTGCTCTCTATTATAGCAATCATTTTCTGCACTATAATTACCACATTGATTTGTTGTAGGGGTAAATTGATACGGATCTATCCCACTAGGAATTGAAGAGTAAATATCATAAATAACATTTGCAGAACCTGTTCCAACCGTTCTAGGTTTAATATCAGAAATTGTATATCTACCCCATAACCTGGCATAAGATTGTGGAGAGTTCCCATTGGTAATTATGGTGCTTAATGCAGATTTTAAAACTACACAATTTTTACCTGCTGCATTATTGTAGTAACCTGCGGGAGGTTGAGATATTAAAAAAGTTGATTTAAGAATAAATGTTGTAAATAATATTGTTATAATTTTTTTCATGTAAATATTCAATTTATACTACTTTTTTTATTTTGAATTAACAAATGTAAGCTAACATTTATTTTAAATTATCCTGTTTATATTTTTTTCTTATTTTAAAAAAATAAAAACTAAAATTCGTAAACTCAAATTTTTAATTGTAAGTATTTTTAAAGTTATGTATGCTATTGTAGATATAGAAACAACTGGTGGTTATGCTGCACAAAATTGTATAACAGAAATTGCGATTATATTATTCAATGGAATTGAAGAAGAAGGAAGATACCATACATTAGTTAACCCTCAAATACCAATTCAGAAATATGTACAAAGCATGACTGGCATTACTGATGAAATGGTTGCTAATGCTCCAAAATTTGAAGAAATTGCAAGAAATATTTTTAATTTATTGAGCAATAAAATTTTTGTTGCACACAATGTAAACTTTGATTACTCTTTTATTAAATCGCATTTAAAAACTGCTGGTTACGAAATTGATTTACCAAAAATTTGCACTGTAAAATTATCTCGCAAAATTTTTCCTGGATTAATGCGATATGGATTGGGGAAACTTTGTAAACATTTTAGTATTAATAATTCTGCAAGGCATAGATCAATGGGCGATACAGAAGCATTAAAAGAAATTTTTATTTTATTATTGAAAAATGATGTAGAAGGCATTATTACTAAATCGTCAAAAAAAAGAAATTCATTTCAATACTTGCCACCCAATGTAAATTCAAATATTTTAGAAAATATTCCATCCTTACCTGGGGTTTATTATTTTCATAATAATAAAAGAAAAATAATTTATGTAGGTAAAGCTATATGTTTAAAAAAAAGGGTGAGTTCGCATTTTTCAAATAATAAATCATCCCAACAAAAACAAGATTTTTTAAAAGAAATTTATAATATTACTTGGCAAGATTGTAGCTCAGATTTTATTGCATCAATATTCGAAAGTATTGAAATTAAAAGGTTATGGCCACAATTTAATAAAAGCCAAAAACAATTTGATCGACAATATGGAATTTTTTTGTTTGAAGATGCTAATGGATATAAAAGATTAGCAATAGATTTTAATAAGAAAATAATAAAACCTTTATTAACTTTTTCTTTGCTCTTAGAGGCAAGACAGACTTTATTTAAATTGTGTAATGAATTTGATATTCATCCAAGTTTATTTTTTCTAAGTAAAGAAACAACAACAGAATTACCAACAACAAATCATCATAACAAAAAAGTTGAAGAGATTCTTTTACATATTCAACAACAAAACACTACATACTTAATTCATGATGGTGCATTAAATTATGTATTGGTTGAAAATGGAAAGTTTTATGGAATAGGAAAATTCGAAAGCATAATTACAGAAACATCTTTAGATCAAATAAAACCACAGATCACAACTTTTCCAGAAAATTTAGTTGTTCAATCTTATGTTAAAAATTACATACATAAATATCCCGATAGTATAGTTATGTTAAAGTAGTAATTCCTCCAAACTCATTCTACTATATTTGCAGCCAAAATCGACAATCGCAAATCAATAAATAGTAAATAGAAATGGCTTTACAAGCAGGAATTGTTGGACTTCCCAACGTAGGTAAATCAACTTTATTTAATGCAGTTAGTAATAGTGCAAAAGCACAAGCAAGTAATTACAGATTTTGTACAATAGAGCCCAATGTTGGCTTAGTTGATGTGCCAGATGAGCGATTAAATAAATTAGCAGAATTAGTAAATCCAAATAAAATTATTCCTACTCAACTGGAGATTGTTGATATAGCAGGCCATGTAAAAGGTGCAAGCAAAGGAGAAGGTTTGGGTAA
>JANOVK010000293.1:0-1680 GCA_031417315.1 Chitinophagaceae bacterium
GAGGTATCAAAAAATGAACAATATAATTCAGTCAATCTTTTTCTTAGGAATTAGACTGACTGACTAAAATGCTTCTGGTACAAAATCATATAAATCTTTGGTTATCCATTTTGCTTCCTCTACCATACTGCTCCATAGGGACCCTTCCAATTTATCATCTCCTACCTCAGCATAATAAACCCCATCCTTTGCCAATAGCCAAATTCGGGTAGTATTGGGAGTATAGGGATTTACAGGGCTGTTGGGTCTGAGGAACTTTGTTTGACCAATATTCTTATTAGCTAACAATACAAGCTCTTTTACCTGATTATTCAAAGGCTCATTCCATTCTTGTCCTTTTAACTTGTTACTGTCGTAAATGTCGATAATGTCTGTAATTACTGACATATCTCCCTCTTTGTAGTATTTACCCACCTTACCGCCTTGGCTGACCATATAATTAGCAACAAATTCAGAGGAATAACAGGCTAAAAGGGATTGTTCATTTCTCCAAAATATCCCTTCCATTACTATACCATAAACATTGGTTTCATCAGGTATATCAATCTTATCAGCTTTCACTTCGATAAAGAACTTATGTAGGGTGTGATAGATTCCGTTTATTTTGAAGTTGTACATGATAACAGATTTTATTTATCCTCATCTTTATTAAAAGCTCCGTTAAAGAATAGGATTCCTCCTACGAATAAAGGTATTAATAACCACTTTGGGATGTTTCCTAATGCATCCGCAATACCGTTTAATGCTCCTTCTATAATGTAGAATATAAACAAAATAATGATTAACATAATGCTTAAAGCAACAACCCCTTTAAATAGATTTTTATTTTCAGAATCAATGCGAGAAACTTTAGTTTCTTTACTTATATCATACTGATGTTCTGTTTTATTCAAAATTACTTTTTTTGATTCTTGTAAAATTGGTTTCTCAACATCTTCTAGTTTCAAATTTTTTATTTCTTTTCTTTCTGGAAGCCAAGCTTTTTTATCAAGATATAACAACAAATCGCCAATATCATTCTTGGGGTTATACTTCTAAATATCATTGCTCTCTGGTTCTTTAAATTTAAAATCTGGTTTAGAACTTAATAGCCCCTTTATTTGATTCCTCAAATTAGCATCAGAATTCTTTTTTATGTATTCTGGGTCTTTTTCCATATTTTATGGCTTATATGCCATAGTAAAAATATGGCTTTTATGCCACTTTGCTTATGTGAGCAAAACCAGAAATATTACCTATTGGAAAGCCTTTGGTGAAAACCTTCGGAAACTCCGCAAAAAGAAGGGACTGACTATGATGGAACTGGCTTTTGAAGCTGATATTGAATATTCTCAAATAGCCAAAATTGAGAGAGGTGTTAGTAATACAACCATTTCTACCGTCCATTTGTTAGCTAATGCACTAGAGATTAAGCCTATTGAACTGTTCCGATTTAACTCCCCCACAGAATAAGAAGGATAGTTACCTTTGCTGAAAACCATTCCATTGAACTTCTTTGCAGGAATTGCAATTATTGCAGCCATTAAACTATTGACTCACTACTTAGAAAAAGACAATAAGAAGAAACCTGTCTATGTGTGTAATGGCAAAGAAAGCACCCAAAGCTTTCTGGTAAAGAGTTACGATGTGTTAGGATTGGATTATAAGCAATCTATAAATCCTGAGATTATAGGGAAAGCA
>JANOVK010000294.1:0-2709 GCA_031417315.1 Chitinophagaceae bacterium
AACAACAAATAAAAGTACATGTTATAATCAGTTACCTTTTGTTTGGAATGGATTAACTTTTTTTGTGGCTGGAACACAAACAGCAACTTTAACAAATTCTGTTGGCTGCGATAGTTTAACTACTTTAAATTTAACTGTTAACACCGAATCAAGTTCTACCACAACAATTTCTGTTTGCTCTGACCAATTACCCTATATGTGGAATGGATTAACTTTTACAACTACTAGCAGACAAACTGCAACATTTACAAATGCAAATGGTTGTGATAGTTTAGCTTCTTTAATATTAATTATTAATCAAACTCCTGAAGTTAATTCTATAACTAACCAAATTGTATGTAATGGAACTTCAACTAATACTGTAAGTTTTAATAGTCCTGAAATTTTAGGGAATTTATATAGTGTTGAATCAAATAGTGCAAAAGTTTATTCATTTCCGGCAGGAAGTTTTCAAGCAAATAATGAAATATTGGCTACACTTTCAGGATCAACAGTTACAGGATTAAATTCAATTGCATTTGATGCAAGTACCTCTCAATATTATGTTATTGTAAAATTAAGTGTTGGTCAAAGAAGATTAGGAATTATTGACCCAGTAACTGGTGTTATTACTAACAAAGGATCTTTAGGTGATAACTTTTCTTCAATTACAATAACTCCAAATGGAAAAATGTATGGCGTAACTGGTAGTGGTGCTTCAGTTCCAAAATCTTTATACTTAATTAATAAAGTAAATGCAACAAAAACATTTATTAGAACTATTGGTACAGGTGGTGTTGGTGAAGTAATTTGTTTTAATCCACAAGATGGATTTATTTATCATTGGTCGGGCAATGGTGAAACTTTTTATGATAAAATGGATACCACAAACTTTACTTTAACTTCTATTACAAGCCATGTAAATCCTTTAGGAAATGGAGAAGTTTTTGGGGCAATGTTTGATTATTCTACAAACGGATTTTTAATTACAAAAATTCAAAGTGATGTAGAAAGTTGGGCAACAACTGGTCCTAAAATAAAAATTGGAAATACACAAAACAGTAGTAATGTAAATATATTTATTAGATCCTTTGCTCCTGCTCCAACTAACATAAATTACAATTGGGTAAATTCAAATACTTCAACTGGATTAGCAGCTAATGGAATTGGAAATATTTCAAGTTTTATTAGTTCAAATCTTACTCAAATTCCAGACAGTTCAATAATAACCATAACCCCAAATTTTTCTTTTGTTAGTAATACTTGTATAGGAACTCCAAAAATATTTGTAATTAGAGTAAACCCTGTTAAAACATCTACTGATAATTTATCTATATGCACAAATCAAATTCCATTTTTATGGAATGGATTAACTTTTAATTCTGCAGGAACTTTGACTGCAACTTTAACTGCTGCCAATGAATATGGCTGCGATAGCTTAGCTACTTTAATTTTAACTGTTCATGATACATCAAGTTCTACAACTAATTTAAGTATTTGTTCAACTGATTTTCCTTTTGTTTGGAATGGATTAACATTTAATGCAGCAGGAACACAAACTGCTACATTAATTAATTCTGTTGGCTGCGATAGTTTGGCTACGCTGAATTTAACTGTTAATGCTTTACCAACTTCTGTAGTGAGTGGTGATACTACTATTTGTTCTGGAAATTCTACTATCATTTCTGTTACTTTAACTGGTGCTCAACCTTGGAATATTACTAGCACTGATGGTACTACTTCAATTAATATTAATGGTATTAATTCAAGTCCTTATACCTATTCTGTTTCTGCTGCTGCTACTTATTCTATTACTGCTGTTAGTGATGCTAATTGCACTGGCACTTCTACAACTGGCTCTGCTATTGTTGTTGTGAATCCTTTACCTACTGCAACTATTAGTGGTAATGCTACTGTTTGTAAAGATGCAACTGCTCCTTTAATAACTTTTACTGGTGCAGATGGAACTGCACCATATACTTTTACTTATAATATTAATGGTGGAAGTTCTTTAACTGTAACTACTACTACTGGTAATGCTATAACTATTGCTGCTCCTACTTCAACTGCTGGAACTTTTACTTATTATTTAGAAAGTGTTCAAGATGCAAGTTCTAATTCTTGTTCTCAAAATCAATTAGACTCTACTATTGTTGTTGTAGTTGGTCATCCATTAATTACTCAAGTAGGACCATCTACGTATTGTGATGGAGCAACTACAGTCTTAACTGGAAGTTCTTTAAATAGTACTAGCAATACATATGTTTGGTTAAAAGATAGTATGGTAATAGGTGGAGCGACGAGTTCGCAATATTCTGTATTTACATCAGGCAGTTATACTGTAGAAATTACAAATGCAATTTGTGGAGCATTAACTTCTATTGTGCCATTTATTGCAACGGTTAATCCAATTGCAGTAATTAATCCAATAACAAATCAAACATTATGTAATGGTGGTGCTACAATTGTTGTAAATATAACAAGTCCAACACCTGTTGCACCTGGTGCAATATTAACTTTTGCATGGACAGGTGGTTCTGCTATTGGTTTAGCTGATGGTAGTGGAGCAACAATACCAAGCTTTAATGCCATTAAGTTTAAATTATCCATCATTAAACCTGTATCTATTTGACCTTCAAACTGGTTATAAATGGTACCAACAACTTGATTAAAACCAAATTGTTGTTTTTTAAGAACTTTAAAACAATTTTTTAAATCAAGATTTTGTTT
>JANOVK010000295.1:0-7784 GCA_031417315.1 Chitinophagaceae bacterium
CAATTTTCCCAATGAGTTTCGTCTTCTCGTGGGCCAGCTATGGTTAATATAACATTAGCATTTATATTTTTTAAATTTTGCAAAAGCAATTGTAAATTTTTTATTCCAACAATTCTTGCAATAAAAATTATTTTTAATTCTCCAGATTTTTTTTGGATAAATTCAAGTTGTGGTTGATTTAGGTCAGGCAAATTATTGGCAATATTAATTTTTACTTTGCCGAAATACTTTTCTATAGTTTCTTTTTCTAATAAAGTTGTTGCATGAAAATTTATTTGTTTTTGAATCCCCAATAATTTAATAAAAAATATTACTACTCTTTTTTTTGCATAAGTAGTTTTATAATGTAAGGCACTTTCGAATAGTGCACCACGAGGACAAAGCACTATTTTAATTTTTTTAAAAAATAGCCAACAAATAATCAGGGGTTGTATAACAAACCAAAAGCTCCACAAATGATTTAAGTAAACACTAGTTGGATTTATTTCTTTTATAATAGCCTTTATTCTTGCTCTGCTAATATTATCTTTTGAACAATAATATACTTGCACATTGCTATCCACAAATGGTTTTACCCAACAATTACTTTTAATATTTGGGTAAGGTGTTAATTCGTTTAAATCGGTATTTGCAGTAAACACAAAAACATCAATTTGTTTTTGCAATGCAATAGATAAATTATTTACACTTTTTATGGGTCCACCAGCCTTGTAGCCTGGATAAAACCAATCGGAAAATAAAAGAAGTTTTGAGGGTTTCAACTACGATTTAATTTTTTAAAAAGTCCACATTTTTTGTTGCAACTAAATTTTTACATCTTCCCTTAGTTTGTATAAAGTCTCTTGAAATTAATTTTTCTTCTTTCAATTCATACAAATTATATCCGTAATTTTTCATCAATTGTTGTGCATCTCCAGATTTTGAATTTTCAACCAGATCTTCAGCCCATGCTTCAAATTCAAATAAAACAAAAGCATTGTTATTATTTTTTAAGAAAGTTGACATACTCTCAAATATCAATTTCTCATACCCTTCAACATCTACTTTAATTGCATTTGGCAAAATATTATTTTGTATAAAAAAATTATCTAAATTTTTTGTATAAACCAATATTGCTTCATTTGTATATACATTTGAAAAAGAACCTTTCCCGCTTTTTTCTTTTGGAGAATAAAATGGTAATTGAATTGCATCTGTTTTATGTATTGCATAATTATATGCTTTTATGTTCGTAAAATTATTTGCTTCAATATTTTTTTCAAAATATTTATAAACTTCTGGTGCAGCTTCAAAAGCATAAATGGTTACATCTGGTCTTGCATTTGCTAAAAAAATACTGATACTTCCAATGTTAGCCCCAACATCTATAAAAATTCCATTTTGAGGAATTTGTTTTATAAAAAAATTTACAATTTCAGTTTCATAAGTACCATTAAAAAATAATTCAAAATAAACATTCTCAATTAAATTGGGAATATAAAATTTTAATCCATTTTTTGTCTTAAATTTTTCTTCTACTTTAGCATTAATCTTTTTGTTATATAAAAATTTTGCTAATCTCCATTTACCTTTAAAATTTGGTAAATTTTGAAACCAGTTTTGTTTAAAGTGTGTCATTTATAATTATTTGAAATCTTTTAAAAAATTCATTTTTTTAATTTTACCTAAGAATAATTGTGATACTACTGTAATGAAAAATATTGTTTTAATAAGATGCCCAAATGCAGTTTGTGTTTCACAATCTGGTCTAATAGGATAATAATAAACAAGTGGTAAGAAAAAGTATAATAATGGAATTTTAGCTATCATTCTTTCAAAATACTTTAATGATAAACTAATAATTAAACCATAACAAAATAACATCATCCAACCTCCAAACAGACCAAAGCAAATCCAAGCATCAGATAAAATTCCTAATCCCATTGAAGTTCCACCTTGTAACTTAATACCTGTATATTTTCCAAACAATTCTTTATTACCAGCTGTTAATTTATCTGGTGCTATTAGCCTTGGCAAAAAGGCTGCTTCAATATATTTTTCTATTAAATCAGCACCTTCGTGATCTATATATTTTGGTACAAACTCAATAACTCTGCATGTTATCCATGCCTGATTAATTCTTGAAATATTTTCTGCTAAACTACCTTCATCTAATGTTTCTGTACTATTTATAAGAGATTCGCCATAAGTACTAATTCCAGATTCAGAAATTCCCGAACCTGCTGTATCCCAAGCTTTGGTTCTATAGGTTTGTTTTGTAATTTGTATGGCTACAATTAAAACAAAAAATCCTATCATAGCCGATATTATTTGAAGCTTTGTAGGTTTAATTCTAATACAAATAGAGATACCCCAAAAAATACTCCAAGTAACTAAATCGTGAAACATAGCTGTTCTAATAGTTAAATATGTTAAAAATAAAATGGGTATAGCAAGATAATAATAGTTTATTTTTTTATTTATAATAATTACATAACATACATAAGCATATTTAAGAGAAAAAATTAATAAAAAAACAAAATTTAATGCTTCGGGTGGGCTAAAGGGAATTAAGTCTGTTATTAATGAAAAAAACATAAATTTCTCCATTAATTTATTATCAATACCTAGACTTTCCCAATTTTGTAAATAGGGTTTAAATATAGAATCTTCATCACTTTTACTTGTAAAAGAAAAAATACCTAAACTTAATAATAATACCCCAGTAAATGCAAAGTCGAAATATTCTTTATCTGGTAAAACCATTGCATAAGTTGGGTTTACATTAAATGCATAAGACAATGTAGGACCCATACAATATTGCAATGCCAACATTAATACAAATACATGCCTTATTATTAAACCAGCACCTAAAGAATTAATAATATGTATTATCCAAGTTACAAAAAATGCTGCAGGTAATAAGCCATAATCGGCACCTGAGTAATATATTAATATACTTAGTGCAAGAAAAAAAACAATAATTTGTTGGCTACGGTTTAATACCATTTAAATCTTAAGTATTATTTATTGTAAATTTTATTAAACACATCAATTAATCTGCTTTTATGGTCGTGTTTGGCTGTATGTACTTTGTTGTAACCATTTATTCGAATTTCATTTCTTACTTCATCATTTTTTAAATAGTACTTACACTTTTCTAAAAGCTCATCTTTTGTAGTAAAAAAAACAGCCTCTTTATTATTTTCAAAAAGTTGTTCGTGAACGGGTGTACTTTCTGCCAACATAAAAGCTCCACATGCCGGTATTTCAAAAGTTCTACTATCTTGTTGATCTCTGTTTGCAACTCTAATAAAATGCAAAACCACTTTAATTGCATTTAATCGTTTAACATATTCGTTGCTATAAATTCCTTTACTAATAAAATGTGGTTGTATGGTTTTCCAATATTTTTTATTTACCCAACCATCGCCAATAACTTTTACAGCAATCCCATTTTCTATTAAGTAAGCAATATATGCAGCTCTTTCTTCTTCGTAAGAACCAATAAATCCTACATCGCAAGAAAACAGTTTTTTTTCTTCAAAAGTTAGCTCCAAAATTTTATGAAAATTGGGGTCGAAGGATCTTAAACAATAATCTACTTTTTGTGCTCCCCAACTATAATACTCATTAAAATTTTCGGTTCGTTGCACAAAATGATGATGATAATATTTAGCAGTTTTTCTTGTTATTTTCCACGAAGCTTTAAATTTTCCATTTGCATCATCAGTAACTAAATTAATAATTTTTGTATGGGGTAAATTTTTTAAAATAAAATTTAAAGTATTTTTATTCAAATACGGTTTATTATCTACCCAAACTAAACTGGGTTTACTTGCAACTATTTCTTTTCTAATTTGTTTATTTAACTTGTATAAACCATAGCCAATATTTAACCTATGATGAATGCTTGCAGTGATATTTTTTACATAAATAGATTTGTCAATATCAATTGCAGTAACATTATGCCCTAAAGAAATAATTGTTTTAAAACGTTTATGACTGTTACAATTAGGTGTTAAACTCCCTATATATAAAATTTGTTGTGGTGATTTCATTTAAGTAGTCAATCAAAATTAAACGGAGGAAATAATTCTCTCAGATAACTCAGATAACACGGAAAAAATTTGTTATATCTGAGTTATCTGTGAGAAAATAATATATTGATATTTCTGCACGAGTATTTAGCTTTTAAAAAAAGATTTATACCAAATTGAAAAACTAAGTGTTCTCCAAAATAAGGTCAAAGTGTTTTCATTGCTGCCTTTATTGTAAAACTTATTAGCTAAATTTTCCGCTTCTTCTTGATTGATAAAAGAAATATTTTTTATATAATCAAAAAACATTTCTTTTCCTCTTTTATCATTTTTTAAAGCATGGTCTATGGGTGAAGGAAAACCAAATTTCCCTTTTTGATCAACTATAGATTTTGGCAAAATATTTCTAACCGATTCTCTTAATATAGATTTTGTATTTCCTTTTAAAAAATTATCAAATTTATATTGCAATACAAACTCTATTAATTCATGATCTAAAAAAGGTACTCGTACTTCAACGCCATGAGCCATACAATTTCTATCTTCATAATGCAAATAAGGAGGCACGGTCCAACTATAATAATTATTTAATAAATTAGCTTGATAAGGATTGGGGTCATTATATGGAAAGAAATTAAACTGATATTTTTTTGAAACAATTTTAGCATCATTTGCAGTTTTATTTTCTTTTATTGTAGATTTTATTGAAGCTGGTAACAATTCCCAAATTGATTTTTTTATTAATGATGATTTAGAGTTTACTGTTGTTACAGATAACTCATTTACCATTTTACAATAATCAAATAAATGCAACGATTTTAATTTTTGAGCCAACCCTGCATCTACATAACTTTTATATCCAGCAAAAAGTTCATCTCCACCCGAGCCAGAAAAAATTACTTTAACTCCTGCTTCACTTGCTATTTTGCATAGTTGATAATGTGCATACATTGAGCCATCTAAAATAGGTTCGTCGTGATGATAAATTATTTTTTCAATATCATCGAAAAACCCATCTCCACTTAAATTGTAGTTATGCTGATGAATGTTTGGATAATGTAAATGAAAATCTTTTATTAAAGTATTTTCTGCATGATAGTAAGGCAAGATAGCAGAGAATGTATGCCAATTTTTATTTTCAACATTTTGCAAACTCATTGCAGTTAAAACTGATGAATCTACACCTCCAGATAAAAAACTGCCAACTGGAACATCGGACCTAAGATGAATATTTACAGTATCATTTAGCTTTTCATATATATTTTGAAATGTTGAAGAATTAATATCCTTTGTTCCTATTGCTGGAAATTTCCAATAAGAAAATTCTTGAGACATTTCTCCTTTATTATTTACCCAAACATAGCAACCTTGTTTAAGTTGTTTTATTTCTTTTATAAAAGTTTCTGTATTAGTATCAAGCCTTCTATGAATTAAAAATTCTGCAGCTTTTATTTCGTTTAAAGTATCAGAAAATTCATTATGATGTACTAATGATTTTATTTCTGA
Source organism: Chitinophagaceae bacterium (assembly GCA_031417315.1). Taxonomy (GTDB): domain Bacteria; phylum Bacteroidota; class Bacteroidia; order Chitinophagales; family Chitinophagaceae; genus CAIVPM01. The sequence continues at coordinate 5,526 of JANOVK010000295.1, forward strand.
AGAAAATAAAATTCCATTTGTTGTAGTTCTAAAGTACAATGGTTTTATACCAAATCTATCTCTAGCTACAAATAATTTATCCAAAACTTTATCATGCAAAATAATCGTAAACATGCCTCGTAAATATTCAACACATTTAGCTCCCCATTTTTGGTATGCTGCTAAAATTACTTCGGTATCAGAATCGGTTTTAAATAGATAATTGTTCGATAATTGTTTTTTAAGTTCAATATAATTATAAATTTCTCCATTAAAAATAATAATATTACCATTATTATCAACCATTGGTTGAGATGCAGCATTTGATAAATCTATAATACTTAAACGAGCATGGCCAAAGCCAAAGTTTTCTGTATATTTTATCTGTAATCCATCGGGTCCTCTATGTTTAATTCTATCTAACATAGTAGGCAATAAATGCAAATTATTTTTTCCTACAGCACAAGCTATTCCACACATAAATTTATTGTAATATTTTTTTTACCAACTTATCAAACTCTTCTTCCATAATAAAAGTTTTTTTATTGAATTTTAAATTTTCTCGACTAGTAAAAGTATCAAAATTGATTTCATTAATTTTTTCAAAATTCACAAAAGATATTTTCGGGTAAATATTATTATTGCATAAATGTTTACTACCTATCAATTTATCTGAAATCCATGTATCAACTCCATTTACATAGTATTCAAAAATTTTATTTGCTTCTGAATAAATATTATTATCATCATATCCTTTATAAAATACAAGACCTATATCATATTTTTTTAGAACATCGGGTATAATATCATATTTAATTTCTTTTTTAAAGTTAATAAATGGTGAATTCAATTTTACAATATAATCATATGAAGTTGATGTAAAATTATTTGAATATATATCCCATATTGCATTTCCATTTAAACTTTCAATCCAACTTGCAAACTCAATTGTATACATTGTTTCAAGGCTTAGGGCACCTAAATAAACAAATTTTATGGGTTGATTTAATTTTTTGATTTCAGTAATATTATTGCTCCAACTTCGTGGTGGATAATTGTTAACAATATTAAATAATTGAGTATTGATTATTTCGGGATTATCTTTAATAAACAAGTTTAATCTACTTCTATTTGTTTGTGAAATCCAACAAAATGAATTATAATTTTTTTTTTCTATTTTATGAAATAGTTTATTTAAAACCATACCTTTTTCATAATCTGATGGTGATAAGTATTCATGATAATGGACAAAAATCTCTACTTTTTTTATTTTTTTAATCAATAAAACTGGAAGTGATGAAAGTGTTTCATAATAAAGTATTTTGTCAATCTTTTTAATTGCTAAACTTATTGTTACAAATAAATAAAATTTAAAATATTCAAAATATCGCAATAATGGTTTAGAATTTTTATTAATTTTTCCAATTCTAATAACTTGAATATTTGAAGGAAGATCAACAAGTTTATAATGATAGTTAGTGGTATAAACTATTACATTAACTATTTTATTTTTACCTAAAAATCTTAGAAAATTTATTACAGGAGGATATTTTTCAATCGCTTGAAAATGAATTAAACAAATTTTATTCATCTTTATTTAATATTTTTTCTATTTTTTTTATTTTGTTTGAATAAGCATTATCATAAGCAAATTCCATTCTTTCTTGTTGAAATTTCGCTTGATTATAGTGAGATAAATTTGCTACAACTTCGCTAAATAATTTTGGCAGTTGCTTGTTATTATCTCTTTCTTTAATCATCATCACCAAATTTGGTAGTTGATTATAAGTTGTAATATTATTAGCAATAATTACTTTTCCTGTGCTAATATATTCCATTACTTTATGATAGTTTGTTCCTTTAGATTGGTCTTTTAAAATATCGTAACAAATTAAAAAGCCATCTATTCTTTGAAACTCAATTGCCAATTGTTTTGGATGAACAACCCCATGCAGTATCACATTTTTTGATTGTTGAAGTTGTGTAATAAACTGTGCAACTTCTTTATCTGTTCCTCCACCAATATTTGATTGCTTAGTTTGATAAGAACCCCAAAATTCAAAAATTATATTTTCGTTTTCTCTAATTATTTGCAACAAACATTTGGTATCAATATCTATTCTAAGCCAATTGCCAGATAAACCAATTCTTATTTCTCCATCTTCAATTTTTGTTACTGTCTCTGCATTTTTAAATTCATCTGCAAGGCCATGATGCAAAAAATGTTTTGGCACATTAAGGTGCGGATACTTTTCTAAAATTTCTCTAGTTATTGAAAAT
>JANOVK010000296.1:0-13360 GCA_031417315.1 Chitinophagaceae bacterium
ATTACTATTTTTTTTATTTCAAATTTAAGTGCTCAATGTTTTTTTCAGAAAAGTAAGCAAGCAAATTATTGGGTAGATAGCGTTTTTAATTCATTAACTGAAGAAGAAAGAATTACACAGTTAATGATTATTAGAGCACATAGTAATTTAGGTGTAGACCATATTGAAAACGTTGCCAATCAAATAAAAAAATATAATGTTGGAGGTTTATGTTTTTTTCAAGGTGGGCCTGTTAGACAAGCAAATCTTACAAATTACTATCAAAGTATTTCTAAAACTCCATTATTAATTAGTATAGATGCTGAATGGGGATTAGGAATGAGATTAGATAGTGTTATTAATTTTCCAAAACCCATGATGTTAGGAGCAATAAATAATTCAAATATTGTTTATGATGTTGCAACAGCAATAGGTAAGCAATGCAATAGAATGGGAATACAACTAAATTTTGCACCTGTTGTTGATATTAATAATAATCCAAATAATCCTGTAATAAATGATAGAAGTTTTGGTGAAAATAAAATTGATGTAATAGAAAAATCAAAGCAATATACTTTGGGGTTACAAGCACAAAATGTAATGGCTTGTGCTAAACATTTTCCAGGACATGGTGATGTTGATGTGGATAGTCATTTAGCATTACCAACTATTTCGAAATCATTTGAAGAATTAAACAATTTGGAATTAGAGCCCTTTAAATCTCAAATTAAAAACAATGTTAGTACTGTTATGATGGCACATTTATCAATTCCAGCTATCGATACAACTCAGTACTTGCCTACTTCATTATCAAAAAATGTAGTTACAAATCTTTTAAAAAATAAATTAAAATTTAAAGGGCTAATAATAACCGATGCTTTAGAAATGAAGGGTGTAACAAAATACTTTCCATCTGGAGAAGCATCTGCTCTTGCACTTATTGCTGGTAATGATTTGCTGTGTTTGCCAGAACAAATTGAAGAGAGCATAGTAAAAATAAAAGAAGCTATTTTACAAAATAAATTATCCAAAAGTGATTTTGAAGATAAGGTTAAAAAAGTTTTATTAGTAAAGTATAATTTAAGACTATATCAATTTAAAAATATTGAAACAGAAAATTTAATTGCTGATTTAAATAGCGAAACAATTAAATTAAGAACAAAAATATCTGAACTTGCAATTACAATTGTAAAGCAAGAAAATAAAAATATTATTCCATTAACATCAATTACTAAACCTTTTGATGTTTTGCCAAAAGTTGCTTGTATTAATATTGGCAATGGAACTGAAAATTTATTCTCGAGAAGAATGAAGTTAGAATACGATGCAGATAACTATTATTATAGCCAAACTTATTTAAAAAATGATACTGTTAAAAATTTGATTGAACCACAAAATGGGATTACAATTTCTGATACTAAAATTAAATATGAATTAGTTAAAAATATTTTAGATTCTTGTTTAAAACTTAAAAAGTACGATGCAATAATAATTTCTGTTAGTAACTTTAATCGTCGTCCAGCAAATAATTTTGAAATTGGTGATGCAGCATTTTACTTAATAAAAAATATTTCAAACTTAAATAATTGTATTAGTTTCTTTTTTGGAAACCCGTATGCAATAAAAAATATTTGTAATGCAAAAAATGTAATTGCATGTTACGACGAAGATGATATTACACAAGGATTTGCTATAGATTTTTTAAATGGACGAATTAATGCAAAAGGAAAATTGCCTGTAACAGTTTGTAATAATTAATTAGTACATTATTCATACACATAATCCATTTTACCAAGTAATTCTGAGTTTTTACTAAAACAAAATTGAGATTGTTTTAAGCCACGAGTATCATAAGTATATTTCCAAATTAAATAATTACTACTGCCAAAAGGAATTTGAATCATTTGAGATAATTTATTATTCGAATCATATTCAAACAAAAATTCTGGCAACATTTTTTTTGCTTTTAAGTTAAATTTCACAATATCAGTAAGCAATTTATTATCATTATAATAATAATAATAAGTTTCAACTATTTTAGATTTGTATAACCAATTTTCTTCAATAATATTTTCGTTATCATCTTTAATAAATGTTACAAAAGTAGTATCAATATTATTTTTTATTTTAATCATAGTTGATATAATTCCTTTTGCATCATAATAAAATAAATGCTTTTCTTTAAATCCATTATCAACAGAAGTATCAATTGTTGCAGTAGTAATTGTAGCTAATTTATTTTCGTTATTGTATTCGTAAGTTAAGTATGAAGTTAAATTTGTTTTTTCGCCTTCGGATTTAATTATTTTATTATTTTGATAGTATGAAGATGTATTTGAATTGGAATTAATATTTGAGTTTGATTCTGTACTTAAAATACTCCAATTATCAGAAAAAGTTTGAATAATTTGTAATTTTTGTTCAGACTCCTGATTTTGAATTATGTTGGTGGTAATTATTTTAGTTATCTTGTTTTTTAATAAACTTATATAAGTTTCATTTGCTAATTTATTCGATAAAATATCGCTATAATAATATTGAGCATAAGTGTTCAGATTTATAAAAATTAAAATCAATATCAGTAAAACATTTTTTTTTATTTTCATTCAGGCTTTATAAATTGTTCTTGCAAATTTAAACTGTTCAAATTTACTTTTCAAATAAACAATCTGATAGTTTTATAATCATCTGTTGCTTTCCTTAATTTTAAAAAAATATTTAATAATATGACTGATAATAAAAAATATGTATTTGAAGATTTGATTAAAATAATGGATGAGCTAAGAGAAAAATGCCCCTGGGATAAAAAACAAACTATACAAAGCTTGCGTGGCATGACTATTGAAGAATTGTATGAGTTGATTGATACAATTGATGAAAATAATTGGGATGGAATAAAAGAAGAGTTAGGAGATGTATTATTACATATTTTATTTTATTCAAAAATAGCAAGTGAAAAAAATAAATTTTCGATTGAAGATGTAATTAATAATATTTCAAAAAAATTAATTAATCGTCATCCTCATATTTATGGTGATGTAATTGTAAATAATGAAGAAGATGTAAAAAAAAATTGGGAAAAAATTAAATTGTTAGAAGGAAAAAAAAGCGTTTTAAGTGGAGTGCCAAAATCTTTAAGTTCTATGCCTAAAGCAGTTTGTATTCAAGAGAAAGCAAAAAAAGTAGGATTTGAATGGGATAATAAACAAGCTGTTTGGGATAAAGTTGAAGAAGAAATTGGTGAATTAAAACAGGCTATTGAATTAAATAATCAACAACACATTGAAGAAGAATTTGGAGATGTTTTATTTAGTTTAATTAATTATTCGAGATTTTTAAATATAGACCCTGATGTGGCATTAGAAAAAGTAAATAAAAAATTTATTAAACGATTTTCAAAAATGGAAGAAGTTGCTAATTCACAAGGCAAAAGTTTAACAGACATGAGTTTAAATGAAATGGATACCATTTGGAATGAAATTAAAACTGATATTCATTGTTAAGCCCTTACAATTATATTAGTCTAAACAAGTATAAAAAATATTTTTTTATAGCAATATTTTTATTGCTTTTTTCTTTAATAACCCAGCATTTTAATAACAAAAAATTTCAGCCAAAACAAGTACAGTCGAAGTTTCAAAAAATAATTACAGAAAAAGAAAATGATTTTTTAGCATTCACTAAAGATGAATTATTAATTAAAAACTGGATTAATAATTCTGAGGATAATAATGTGACTTCAATTTATAATAAACCCTATGGCGTATTTATTTATTCTACTGATAGTATTTATTGTCTTTTATTAAAAAATTGGAATAACAATAAGTATTATGTTAATGAAAATGATATTGTTTTAAATGATAGTTGCTTTTTTGTTAACTACGAGAATGGAGATTTTGAAATAATTAGACGTGTAGTAACAATAAATAAGTCAACTTTTTTAGTTGTTGGAGTTATTCCAATTAAATGGAATTATTTTATTAAGAATAAATATTTGCCAACAAAATTCGATGATTTTCCTTTATTAAATAAATACTATCAAGTTAGTGAAAATGTAACAGAATTGCCTATTAATAATTGCGAGGGTAATGCTTTATTTTATTTAAAGCAAACTCAGGTTGGGTCGATGTTTGAATACGATTGGGTTACAATTATTTTGCGATTTTGTGGTATACTAGTTTTGTTATTTTCAATAAATAGTTTTTGCAAAAAATTAATTCAAAAACTAGGGTTTAATAAATCATTCCTTATTTTAACTAGTTTAATTATTGGATTACGAACGATTAGTTATTTTTTACCCGATTTGCTATTTTATAAAACTAAATTATCCTTATTCGATCCATCAATTTATGCATCAAATTTTATTAATGCATCATTAGCCGATTTGTTTATAAACTTATGTTTAATATTTTGGGGATTAAATTTTTATTATATTAATAAAAATGGCGAAAGAAAAAATAGTAATAATGTATCTCCAATTTTAAGCTTGTTGACAATTGTAGTTTTAACAATTACTTTAAAAAATATTTTAAAAAGTTTAATAATTGATTCTAAAATTTCATTTGATGTTAGCAATTTCTTTAGTTTGAATCTGTTTAGCTTTATTGCTTTTATTATTGTTTGTTTAGCAACTATTATTTATTTTAAGGCAGCTGTTGTTTTTTTACAGAAGTTGCAAATACAGAAAATTGCTTTAACAAAGCAAATAGTAATTTTAACTTTAGGAGCTGTTTTGATTTTTTTTATTTTAAAAAGCGAAATTGATTTTATTGATTTAATAATTATTGGGTGGCTAAATATTTTTGTAATTCTATTTCAAAAAATTAAATTTAGTAAATTAGAATCTGACGAAAATAGTTTTGCATTTCCCTTATTTTGGATTTTATTTTTTTCTATTTCAATAACATCTTTTTTTAATTATTATATACAGAAATTAGAAGTAGAGCAAAGAAAAAAAATTGCAGAAAAAATTTATCTTCAAACTGATGCAGTAACTGAAAACTTGTTAAACATTGCAACAACGGGGTTTAGTAATAAATTTTTTCAGAAAGAATATCACAAATTTACAAATCAAATTGAAGTTGATTTTATTAAAGACAGTTTAGTTGCTGAAAATTTCTCAGGATACTTACGAAATTTTGAAACAAATATTTACTTATTCGATAAGTCATGTAATCCTATTTTTAATAACGATAATTCAACAGTTGATAAATGGAACAACTATATTAAAACATCTGGAAAGTCTGTTGGACTTGATGGGTTGTTTAGTATAAACACAACAAATATTGGTAAAAGTTATATTTATAAAAAACTTGTTTTAGATAAAAATAAAAATTTATTATGTCAGTTATATATTTTATTGCATCCCAAAAAAATTAGAAACAAAGGAATTCTTCCAGAATTATTTCTTCAAGGGCAGGATGCAGATTTTCAAATAAATTATCCTTTCGCATTGTATGATTCTGGAAATATAGTTGAACAAAATGGCAATTACAATTTTCCTCAATTTCAAAAATATGGCAACGCTGTTTTTACGATTGTTAATAATAAGAAAGAAAATGTTTTAGTTTATCAACCTACAAATTCCCAATCGGTTGTAGTGGTAAAAACAACTAATTTTTGGTTAGACTTTATAACACTTTTTGTTTATTTATTTTTTGCATTTTTATTTGTAACATTTTGCTTAATAGTATTTGAAAAGCTTAGCCTTATTCGGTTTAAAGACAAATCATTTGGTAAATTATTTAAATTGAGTATTCGAAATCAGATAAAATCCACTATAATATTTACTTCTCTAATTTCATTTATTATAATCGGAATTGTAACTGTATTTATTTTTATTAATAAATTTAAAAAGTCGAGCGAAGAAAAGCTTATCAAATCAATTAATTATTCATCAATTGAATTTGAAAGTAATTTATTTAATAATTATTTTTTTAATAAATATCAACGTGAAAAATCATTAGTTAAATTATCAGATCAACAAGGATTGGAGTATAATTTATTTGATAGTAAAGGAACAATTATTGAAACAACACAACCATATATTTATAATAGAAAATTAGTTGATCAAAAAATGAATCCAATAGCTTATCAAAAAATTTATATCAATAAACAAAATTTATTTCAGCATGAGGAAAAAATTGGCTTACTTCCTTTTCTTAGTTTATATAAATCCATTAGAAATTCTGATGAAAAAATTGTTGGTTGTTTAAACATTCCTTATTTAAACTCTGAAGCAGAATTGAATCAGGAGATTTCTGGGTTTATTGCAACACTAATGAATTTAAATGCGTTTATATTTCTAATAGCCGGTGGAATTGCTTTTTTAATTACTCAACGAATAACAAAATCGTTTGCGATTATTAAAGATAAAATGAAAGCTGTTAATTGGCAAACTCACAATGAAGAAATTATTTGGGAAAAAGATGATGAAATTGGGGCTTTAATAAAAGAGTATAATGCTATGGTTTTAAAATTAGATGAAACTGCAAAAGCTTTTGCTTTAAGTCAAAGAGAAAAGGCATGGAAAGAAATGGCAAAACAAGTTGCTCACGAAATTAAAAACCCTTTAACACCAATGAAATTAAGTGTTCAGTACTTAAAAAAAAGTATTGAACAAGGATCTTCTAATGTAAAAGAAATTGCTAAAACAGTTACAACAACTTTAATTGAGCAGATAGATCAACTATCTATTATTGCTGGTAACTTTTCTCAGTTTGCAAATATTGGTATTGAAAACCCTGAAAGAATTAACATAACTGAAATTTTATTAAATGTAAAGAATTTGTACACTGGAGATGATACAGTGCAAATACATTTTAATGATGCAAAGAATGATTGTTTTGTTTTTGCAGATAGAAATCAAATAATAAGATTATTTACTAATATTATTAAAAATGCTGTTGAAGCTTCAACAATTAATAAAAATATTTATATAAATTATGTTCCAAATTTTAAAACAGTTTTAGTATCTGTAAAAGATAATGGTACCGGAATTTCGGTGGAATTACAACCAAAAATATTTACTGTAAATTTTACAACAAAAACATCTGGAACTGGCTTAGGGCTTGCAATTTGTAAGGGAATTGTAGAAAATGCAAATGGAAAAATATGGTTTAATACTAATGAGTCAGGATCAACATTTTTTGTTGAATTGCCTTTAATTAATTAATTATCTTTTCTTTTTTTGTTGCATTAAAAATTCTTCGAATAGTTGTAAACTGAAACTGCTTAAGTTGTTTTCTTTTGTAAGCAAAGATTTCTGTGCAATCAAAACGCCATATTTACAATCATCAAATCCATCAATACTGTGAGCATCAGGATTAATAGAAATCAAAACATTTTTGTCTAAAACGTCATTAATAAATCTCCAATCAATATCTAATCTTCTTGGATGGGCATTTAATTCTATTGCTACATTATTTGCTGCACAAGCATCAATTATTTTTTTGTAATTTACTGGATATCCATTTCTGCTTAATAAAAGTCTGCCTGTTAAATGCCCTAAAATTGTGGTAAATGGATTTTCAATAGCAGTAATTAATCGGTGCATTGCTTTTTCTTCAGTCATTGATAAATTACTATGTATTGAAGCAATTACTAAATCAAATTGATTTAATATTTCTCTTTCATAATCTAAGTTTCCGTCATTTAAAATATCACTTTCAATACTTTTAAAAATTTTAAACGGAAATAATTTTTTATTAAGTTCATCAATTTCTTGATGTTGGGCTAATACTCTTTCAACAGATAATCCTTGTGCATAAAATGCTGTTTTACTATGATCGCTAATGACTAAATATTGTAAACCTTTTGTTATTGCTGCTTTTGCCATTTCCTCTAATGTATTATTTCCATCACTCCATTTGCTATGGCTATGAATAATTGCAACAATATCTTTTTCTAAAATATCAGTAGGAATTTTATTTTGTTTTGCAAGCGATATGATATTTTCAAATTCTCTTTTATATGTTGGAATAAATTGAATATTTGCTTCTAAAAAAATTGCTTCTTCAGAATAATAATTATCACTTTCATTAAAATTAAATTCTGTTTTCCATTTATTATAAAATTCAGCACTGCAATTATTTTTAAATAACGAAACGTAAAATAAATTTTCTGTAGTTGTATAAAATTCGAGAGTTACATTTTCGCTTCCTTTAAAAGAAATAGAATTTTCTGTTTCCTTATTTACTATATATCCATTAGTTGTAAAAAATGATTTAAGTGTTTCAATAGTTAAAGTTGTAACCCATTCAATTTTTTCAATTACTGGCAATTGCCTTTTAAACTCGCCAGTAAGTTCTATTATATTATTTGTAAAATAATGTTTTAAACTATTTGTAAAAGTTAAAGCATAGGGTTTAATTTGTGCATATAAATAACTTCCTATTGTATTTAAATAAAATTCTATTGATTTTCTAACGCTGTCTTGAGTTTTTTCACCAAAGCCTTTATAAAGTGTTAATCTATTTTCATTACATGCATAAAGTAATTCTCCAATAGATTCAATCTCCATTTCTTTCCAAATGGTAGATATTTTTTTTGGACCAAGGCCTTTAATTTTTTGCAACATTTCTATAACTCCTTGTGGAGTTTTATTAATGTATTCCTCCAAAATATTTAGAGAGTTTGTTTCTAATTGTTCAACAATTTTTTGGCCAACACTTTCGCCAATTCCTTTTATTGTAAATATTTTATTTTGAGGGAGTAGAGATAATTCTTCTGGTAATTTTTCTACTGTAAACGCTGCAATAGAGTATGATTTAGCTTTAAAACTATTATCTCCATGAATGTCCATTAGTTTAGAAAGCAATGAGAAATTATCGGCAATGGCAGAATTTGTCATGCATCAAAAATAATATTAGAAAAATTGAAACTAAAATTATCTTAGTAAATCACATGGTTTTAAGCCAGTATGTTTTTTAAATGCTGCAGAAAAATGTGATATAGAAGAGTATCCAAGCAATGCAGAAACATCAGTTACACTTAAACCTTTTTCGTATAACAAATATTTTGCATGTTCCATTCTTTGTTGTTGGTAAAAGTCGAAAATTGTAGTTCCAAAAACTTCTTTAAATCCTTTCTTTAAATAACATTCGTTAATGGCAACTTTTCTACTTAGTTCTTTTATTGTTATTGGATTTCCTATATTTTGTAATAATATTTCTCTACTATTATAAACTGCTTGTAAACTATGTTCATCTTCTAAAAATTTACAACTAAATCCTTCTTGTTTTTCATCTACTAAACAATCTAAACTATATAAAAGAAGTTCATGAATTTTTGCATTTAAAAAAATATTTTCTAAAGCACCACTATAACTATTGTTAAGTAAAGCATCTAATACATTTCTTTTTTTATTACAAAGGGGAAATAATTTTGTAAATGCAGCAGGATGGTTGAATGCTAATACATCATCTTTACTATTACTAAGCTTTACATTATGTGTAAACTGATGTAAAAATGATGAGGTAAAATGAAATACAAAAACATCAACGGTTTGCATTTTTCCATCACAACTTTCAGTTGGTTTTTGTGTGCAACGACTGCAACTTTTTTCTGGACAATATTTATTTCCTGTGGTACAAAATCTAAGTTCTAAATAATTATCGTTAGGTCTTTTTTCGTTGTAATGATATACCATCATACTAGTATCATCAGCCACCCAAGGATGGTGGGCATAGTACCTATTAATATTAAATTGAATCGATCCTGGAATGTTTTGCTCTTTATGAAAAAGTAAATCCATTGAAGGCTCTATGCCACTTCTATATGCAGATTTTAATATATCTAAAGCTTGAATCATTTGAATTGCAAATTTAGTGTATGTACATCTAAATGGCAAATAAAGTTTAATTAGAGCTAATTATTTGTTGTAAAATGAAGTTAATTTATTTAATATTTTGGATGAATGCCAGTGTAGTTAAAAGGAGTAATTGACTTTAATTCTTTTTTTAAAGAAGCACTAATTTTTAAATTATTGATAAATTTATGGAGCGATGTTTTTGTAATTTGAGTATTTCCTCTTGTTAAATCTTTTAAAGTTTCGTAAGGTTTTGGGTATTTTTCTCTTCGTAAAATAGTTTGAATTGCTTCTGAAACTACTGCCCAATTATTATCTAAATCTTGATTTATTTTAGGTTCATTAATCACCAATTTTTCTAATCCTTTATTAATAGAGCTCATAGCCAAAATACTGTGTGCAAATGGAACGCCTAAGTTTCTTAACACAGTACTATCTGTTAAATCTCTTTGAAGTCTTGAGATGGGAAGTTTACTAGCTAAATGAATTAAAATTGCATTTGCCATTCCTAAATTTCCTTCTGCATTTTCAAAATCAATTGGGTTTATTTTATGTGGCATTGCAGATGATCCTATTTCGTTTGGCTTAGTTTTTTGAGTAAAATAATCTTGACTAATGTAGGTCCAAATGTCTTTACAAAAATCATTAAGTATTGTATTAATTCTAGAAACTGCATGGCATTGTGCTGCCAAATAATCGTAGTGTTCTATTTGAGTTGTGAATTGTTGACGATTTAATTTTAATTCTTTTTCTACAAATTCATTTGCAAGTTGAATCCATTTTTTATTAGAAAATGAAACATGATGAGCGTTAAAATTTCCTGTTGCTCCACCAAATTTTGCTGAGTAAGGAATTCGAATTAATAACTTAATTTGGTTTTGTAATCTTTCAACAAATACCATCAATTCTTTTCCTAAAATTGTTGGAGAAGCAGCTTGGCCATGGGTTCTAGCAAGCATAGGAATTTTACTATATTTTTTTGCAATTCTCTGAATTTGATTTTGCAAGTTGATAATTGTTGGTAAATATTCGTATTCGAAAAAATGTTTTAGAATTTGTGGAGTAGCAGTATTATTTATATCTTGAGAAGTTAATCCAAAATGAATCCACTCAATATTTTCTTTACAATTCAGTTTTATTAAATAATCTTTTAAAAAATATTCAACAGCTTTTACATCATGATTTGTAGTTGCTTCTATTAGTTTAATTTGCTGTGCATGTTTAATATTAAAAACTTCAATTAAATTATATAAACCCGATTTGCTAACAGAATTTATTTTAAAAAAATTTTTCTTCGATAAAAATATAAAATATAAAATTTCAATTTTCACTCTATATTTTATTAATGCATATTCCGAAAAATACTCATCAAGAAATTCAACTTGTTTTCTATATCTGCCGTCAATTGGCGAAATAGCTGTTAAAGAATTTATTTCCATAAACTGAACTAGGAGGTTAATTTAAAAATACATTTGCCACCAAATTTAGTAGAATTGAATAAAATAAAAGTTGGAGCAGTAAATTATTTAAATACAAAACCTTTGATTTATGGGTTACAGCATAGTAATATAATTGATGAAATTGATTTAATTGAAGATTATCCTGCAAAAATTGCTCATTTTTTATTAAATAATCAGATTGATATTGGACTAGTGCCAGTAGCTATTTTACCAGAACTAAAGGAGTATTTTTTAATTAGCGATTATTGTATTGGTGCAAATGCAAAAGTTGAAAGTGTATTATTAGTAAGTGAAAAACCAATTGATTTTATAGAAACAATTTATTTAGATTTTCAAAGTAGAACTTCAATAATTTTAATAAAAATATTGATGAAGTATTACTGGAAAAAAAAGGTAAAATTTATACAAGGAGATAATAATTATATTGAAAATATTTGTGAGAAAAATGCTGGTGTTATAATTGGTGATAGAGCATTAGAAAATAGAAACAAATTTTCCTATACCTACGATTTAGCAACAGCTTGGATTAATTTAACAAATCTCCCTTTTGTTTTTGCAGCTTGGGTTTCTAACAAACCAATCTCTGAAAAATTTATTGAAGACTTTAATAAAGCAAATAAATTTGGAATAGAAAATTATAAAACTATTTTAAGTAAATATCAAAATGAAAAATTTGATGTTGAAAAATATTTTACAGAAAATATTTCATTTCAATTTGATGAAAAAAAACGCGAAGGATTAAATATGTTTTTAAAACTGATGAAAGAATTTGTTTAATTTAATTATCATCATTTAATAAGTCTGGTCTTCTAATTTTAGTTCTCTCAAGTGCTTGTTCAAATCTCCAATCTTCTACTTTTTTTGGGTCGCCTGTTAAAAGAATTTCGGGCACTTGCCAACCATTAAAATTTGCTGGTCTTGTATAAACGGGAGGAGCTAATAAATTATCTTGAAAAGAATCTGTTAATGCCGAAGTTTCATCGTTTAAAACCCCAGGAATTAGTCTGCCCACAGAGTCTACAATTATTGCTGCAGCTAATTCTCCTCCACTTAAAACATAATCACCTACCGAAATTTCTTTAGTTATATAATGGTCTCTAATGCGTTGGTCTATTCCTTTATAGTGACCACAAATAATTAAAATATTTTCTTTAAGCGATAATTGATTTGCAGATTGCTGATTATATTTTTCGCCATCTGGGGTAACAAAAATTATTTCATCGAATTTATTTTTTACTTGTAGTTCTTCAATTGCTTTTGTTAAAGGCTCACACATAATAACCATGCCTGCACCACCTCCATACTGATAATCGTCAACTTGGTTGTGTTTATTAATCGACCATTTTCGAAGATTGTGAACATAAATTTTAAGAATTCCTTTTTCTGATGCACGTTTTAATATACTGTGGTTAAATGGACTTTCTAAAAGATCTGGCACTACTGATAATATATGAATGTTCATTACTGTTTTTAAATGTATAATAATTGTTTATTCAACAAAAGTCATAAATATTTATCTATTTTCAAGATTTAATAGAATTGCAAAATATTTTTATATAAATAATTAGAAATAAATTCTTAACAATAACACTTTGAAAAATGAAATATTTTATTGCGTTGATTATGGTAGTTAATAAAAATTGAAATTTCACAATTCTTTCCTAAAATAATTATTCAGATTTCATAAAGACAAGATATGTTGCATAACTTTAATCTGTGAAAAAATTAATAGCCATATTCTTTTTACTTATTTACAGTCTTACAACTGTTGGTGCTACTATACATTCTCATTATTGTATGGGTGAATATATGGGTTCAAGCTTGTATCATTCAAAGTCAGATAAATGCCCTAAATGTGGAATGAAAGCAGACAAATCAAAAGGCTGCTGTAAAGACGAACACAAATATGTTTCACTTAAAAGAGAACACAATCAAACAAAAGCATCAGTTGAAATTCCTAATTTTTTTGCAGAAGCACCAGTACCAGTTTTTATTTCTTACGATATATTTACAGTTTACAATCCAATAAAAAATACTGTACTATTTTGTTCCCCCCCTCTCATAGAAAAGCAAAAAATCTATTTGCGTAATTGTGTTTTTCTAATTTAATACT
>JANOVK010000297.1:0-21355 GCA_031417315.1 Chitinophagaceae bacterium
TTTGTAATTCATCTTTAATAAGATTACACAATTTCTCTTCATCTTCAACCAATAAAATTGAATACTGGTAAGGCATAGTTAGTTTCTGTAGTTGTAAATATAAATGTAATTTTTACTATTAAAATTATTGGCTGAAAATAAAGGTAGAATAACTCCAAAACAAGAAATATTAGAAAAAGTTTGGGATCTGAGTTTTGACACAGGTACCAACACTATTGAGGTTTACATATCTTTTTTAAGAAATAAAATTGATAAACCATTCGAAAGAAAACTTATTTATACTAAGAGCAATTTTGGCTATTATTTAAAATAAATTGAATGACATTAAAGCTACGATTTGCATTGCTATTTAATTTAATAGTAGCTATCATTTTAATTTTATCTTCTATTACCATTTATTCATTTTTTTCATTACATAGGCAAAAAGAGTTTAAAAATAAATTAAGAACTGAAGCCATTATTTCTTTAAGTAATTTTGGTAACAATAATCAAAATTTAAAAGATTTAGGCATAAACATTTCTAATGAATTAACAGAAATTTATTTGTTTGAAAAACAAAATTTAATTATTTCTGAAGATAAAAAAATTATTAATGCAACACCTACAAAATCGATTTTTAAAATATCTACAAAAACCTTCGCATTAATTAAAAATTTAAAAGAA
The DNA here is from genome assembly GCA_031417315.1 of Chitinophagaceae bacterium. Classification (GTDB taxonomy): domain Bacteria; phylum Bacteroidota; class Bacteroidia; order Chitinophagales; family Chitinophagaceae; genus CAIVPM01. Next base: position 664 of record JANOVK010000297.1, read on the forward strand.
TATTTTTTTAAAGAATCGAATAGAGAGTTTTTTGGGATATATATTGTAAATGAAAAAATGTTTGTAATTGCTTCTGCTATTGATAAAGATGGACTTAACAAATTAGCTAATTTAAGATTAATATTAGTTGGCGTTTTTTTTTGTTTTTTAATACTTACTGGTTTAATAACATATTGGTTTGTAAACTCTGCATTACGACCTTTAACAAATTTGAATAATAAAATTAAACTCACAACCGAAAAAAATCTTTGGCAAAAAGTTGAGTTAACAAAAGGTAAAGATGAAATAGCACAAATTACATCAAACTACGATGCTTTAATTGAACGATTAAAGAATGCATTTGATTTGCAAAAGAATTTTGTACAATATGCTTCGCATGAATTAAGAACTCCTTTAACATTAATGTATGCAACTACTCAAGCTGCATTAAATAAAAAGCTAACCGAAGAAGAGTATAAAAAAACTTTGGAATTGTTGCAAGTAGAACAAAATAATTTAATAGACTTAACAAATTCGTTGTTGTTATTATCACAGTTCGAAAAATTAGAATTTTCTTCTATATTACATACATTTAGAATTGATGAATTAATTTATGATGCCATAAGTTATGGAAAGGCAAATTTTCCTGGAATTATTATTGATTTTGGTTTTGAAAATTTTCCTGAAGAAAATAATTTATTAATTAATGGAAACGAAACATTATTAAAATCTGCATTTATTAATTTAATAAAAAATGCTTTTCTATATTCTGAAAATAAAAAATTAAGTATTCTATTATTTGCAAAAAATAAAGATATTCAAATTCACTTTATAAACACAGGGAATCAACTTACAGAATCAGTAATTTCAAATATGAAAATTCCTTTTTCAAGTAGAGAAAATATTGGATTGGTTAAGGGAATTGGGCTTGGTTTATCTATTGTTCAAAAAATCATTAGTATACATAATGGTACTTTTTCTTATTCTAAAATTTCTACTAATATTAATAAATTTACTATTGCATTAAGTTAATCGTTTGTCCATTTATCTCTATCATCAGGGCTAAATTTCCAAGGGGCAAAATTGTTTTCAATATTGCTAAACATCCCATTCCATTCTTGTGGAGAATTGCTTTCTTCCATTACTAAGTTTCTTCTTAATTCAATAATAATATCTAAAGGTGATATACTAATTGGGCATTCTTCTACGCATGCATTACAGGTTGTACATGCTCTTAATTCTTCAACAGAAATATAATTGTGTAAAAGAGATTTATTATCGTTAATATAAGATTTATTTTGATTTATATTTTTGCCAACTTCTTCAACTCTGTCTCTTGTCTTCATCATTATAGTTCTTGGGCTTAATAATTTACCTGTAATGGTTGCTGGGCAAGCTGTTGAACATCTTCCACATTCTGTACAACTATAAGCATCTAATAAATTTTTCCAACTCAAATCAAAAATATCTTTTGCACCAAAACTTGCTGGGGTTGCTAAATCTGTTGGAGCCAATTCTGGTTTCATTGCATATAAAACTTCGTTTTGTATAGCTGGCATATTTGCAATTTTTCCCTGAGGAGTTAATTTTGCATAATATGCATTTGGAAAAGCAAGTAAAATATGTAAATGTTTACTATATGGTAAATAATTTAAAAAACTAAAAATTCCAATTATGTGTAACCACCAACTTATTCTTTCAATTAAAACTAATGTGGTATTTTCTAATTCATTAAATAAAAATTGGAAATTAGAGGATATAATAAAATTACCTGTAATTGAGTAATGGTCTGCATTTCGTATTTGTAATAAAGTGTCGGTTGAGTTCATTATTAAAAACAAACTCATTAAAATAATTTCTGAAATTAAAATATAATTAGCATCACTTTTAGGCCAACCAATTAAATCTTTACTTATAAATCTTTTTAGTTTTATTACATTTCGTCGAATTAAAAAAATTATACAAACTACTATTACGCCAATTGCTAAAACTTCAAAAAAATTGATAAGAAAAATATAAAATTTAGTTGGAGTATAAGAAAATAAAATCCTATGAGTTCCAAAAATTCCATCAAAAACAATTTCTAATACTTCAATATTTATAATAATAAACCCAGCATAAATTATTAAGTGCAATACGGCTACTAATGGGTTTTTAAACATTTTCTTTTGGCCTAATGCTAAAAGAATCATGTTTTTCCAGCGTAGTTTTTTATTATCAGAAAAGTCTTCGTCTTTACCCAATAAAATATTTCTACGAATTTCTATTGCCTTTTTAAAAAATATAAAAGAGCCTAAAACTAAAATTGAGATAAAAAATATTTGAGGCAAATAATTCATTAATTAAGTTTTAATTTTTGAACCAAATCAATATATTGTTGCATGGCATTTTCTTTTGTAATTCCTTGCAATTCTATCCAGGCATTATATTTTGCTTTTGCAACAAAATCAAATGGGTTAGTTGGCATATCAGAATTATTGTCACCTTCTGTTGCTTGTTTATATAATGAATAAAGTTGCAATAAAGTATAATTATCTGGCTTTTCAACTAAAGTTTTACTATTAACTACAGCTTGTTCAAAAATTTCTTTTATTTCCATTTTAGTTTTTTAATTATTGTTCATCAGCCAACATTTTTTTTCCTTCATCTAAATATGCAGTATCATCAAAAATTCTTTTTGGCAACTTTACAAGTAAATTTAATATTTCTAACATTTTTGTTGTTTGATTATTTTCTTTATATGCTTTTGCTAAGGTTAAATAATTTCTTATATAGTAGGGTTCTAAAATTCTACATTTCTCTAAAAATTTAATACAAACTTCATATGATGATTTTTGCAAACTTCCATAAAATGTTTTAACTGCTAATTTTTTAACCCAACTTAAATTCAATATTTCGTAATGCCATTTTCCTGAAACAAAATTTGCTTTTCCATGATTTGGATTTATTGTTAATGCTTTATCAGCATTATCTTTCGATGCTTTTAGAAAAGCGATTTTAGTTTTATTATCTTGGTCAATCTCTGTCAATTTACCATTTACAGTTGCAAGTAAAAAATAAGTGTGTGCATTATTACTATCAACTATAAATGCTCTATTAGCAAAAGCCATGGCACTTTCGAAGTACAATTTTTTTTCTTCATTAGTTTTTATTCTTGCTCCAATAGTGCAACTTAATTCTGTAGCTTTTTGTAATGCAGTATAGTTATTTGGTTCTAATAAAAATATTTGTTTGTATTTGTTAAGTGCATCTGGTTCGTTAAACTTTAATTCAAAATTTATTGCTTCTTTTATTAACACATTAATATCTTGTGAAAAGCTAAAAAAAGTAATAAAAAAACATATAATGGTACTTAATATTTTCATTTTATTTATCTAATTAATTCATACGAAACTGAGACATCGCCTATAAAATTTTCGATGGGTGGATTTTTTTTTGTTATTGTTATAGTTACATAATTAGCGATAGAAAACTGATTAAATATTTCATCAGATATATCTTTAACTATATTCTCTAAAAGTTCAGATTGTATTGCCATTCTTTTATCAACAATATCAAATAATATTTTATAATTAATTGTATCAATAATCGAATCTAATTTATGTTGAATAAAATAATTTACTTTTAAATTAACAATAAATAAATTACCTAAAACTCTTTCTTCTTTATAAATGCCGTGAAAACTTTTAAATTGTAAATTTTCTAATAAAATACTAAACATGTTTGCAAATTTAACTGAGGTATTGCAAGCGAATATTTAATTATTATAAAATATTTTTTTCTTTATTAAAATTTATTTTAAATTTAAGCCTTAAATATATTTACAATGATAAAATTTAGTGATATTAAAATTGGAGATTTTCTAAAAGCAGAATTTGAAGGAAACTTAGTAAATGGAGAAGTAGTTTTATTAAATGGAGATGAAAAACAAGTTTGTGTTAAAACTGATACTCAAGACTTTTGGTATGAAATTGATAAGTTACAACCTATTCCATTAGATGAACAAGAGTTGATAAATTTAAATTTTACTAAACAAATTTTAGCTGATGGTTCTGTAAAATATATGAAGGGAGCTTTTAGAATTGTTACTCCATTAAAAAACGATTTTTCTCATTTTGAAATGTGGTATAGAGAAGATAGAAGACACAATCCTGATGTGCACTTTGTTCATCAATTACAAAACCATTATTTGGATATGACTAAAGTGCATTTAACTAAAGACCCAATATAGCTAAAGCTATAACGTTATTATTTAAGCATATAATAAATAATAATTGAAGTGTATTTTTTCCATAATATTTAGCTTTGCTGCAGTTTTTGCTCAATCTCAGAGCAAACCTGTTTCTGTTACTTTAGGAGATAGAAATATGAAGCCATCAAAATATCTGGATACTAATGATCCTTATTTCTTAATTTTTTTTGCTAATTCTCAGAACAAACGAAATAAAAAAAAGATTATTGATGAACAAGTAAAAGATTCGAGAACTTATAAAGAAATTGAAAAAGATGAGATGGAAGATTTTATTGATAAAATTAAACATCAAATTTTTTCCGACACTGGAAAAATATGTTCTAATAATGTACCAAGTATAAAAAACTCAAATACGTTTAATTATGTTGGTAATTACATTTTTTGGGTTAATTATAATTATTGGTATAGAGTGGGTGGTAATGGAAAGCATACATTAGAATTTGCAAATGAATTTTTAGATTTAAGTAAATTGAAAACTATTTCTGTTGTTACTACTAAACAAGATAAAAAAACAAATTGTTTAGGAAGAACTCGTAAACATATTTATTTGTTTTCGAAACCAAGAGCAAAATTTAATTATAAAATTGCCAATTTAAAATTTGATGAATTAAAGTTGGGTAAACGGTGGATTGGGCATAATTAAACTATCAAATGCAACATTTTTTTTATTATAAAACTTCTAAAATATTTTACACAGATATTGGTAAAGGGTCTTGTGTTGTTATGTTACATGGTTTTGGAGAAGATGCAAGTATTTGGAATAAACAAAAGGAATTTTTACAAAATAATTACCGAATAATAATTCCAAGTTTACCCGGAACTGGTAATTCTGAATTATTAAAAAGTGATGAAAGTTCAATTAACGATTTTGCATTATGTATTTATGAATTAATAAACTCTATTACAAGTTTGCAGAATTCAAAAATTGTTTTAATAGGGCATAGTATGGGTGGTTACATTACACTAGCCTTTGCAAAATTATTTCCAGAAAAATTAAGTGCATTTGGTTTAATGCATTCCACAGCCTTTGCAGATAATGATGATAAAATAGAAGCAAGAAAACGAGGTATTGAAATGATAAAAGAATATGGCTCTCATTCTTTTTTAAAAAATACAATTCCAAATTTGTTTGCCAATAATTTTAAAAAAGAAAATAATAAGATTGTTGACGCATTAATTGAAGATGGAAAAAATTTTTCTGTTGAATCTCTTTGTCAATATTATAATGCAATGATGAATAGAAAATCTACAGTTGATGTTTTACAAAATTCTAAAATTCCCGTATTATTTATTATGGGAACAGAAGATGTTGCTGCACCGTTAAAAGATGTACTGCAACAATGCCATTTACCCAATCAATCTCATATTTGTATACTTAAAAATGTGGGACATATGGGTATGTTTGAAGCAACAGAAGAATTTAATAATTGTTTAAATAATTTTTTGAGAGAAATAAATTAAAATTCTTGAATTTTTTCTTTCTTTTCGCCATACTTATTTATCAATCGTTCTAAAAAACCAGTAGTTATAGAAACAATTAAACTGAATAATAACGCACTTCCCCAGCCATCAACAGAAAAACCAGGTACAATTTTAGATACCCAAAAAACTATTAAAATATTAATTACAAATAAAAATAATCCAAGTGTTAATATAGTAATTGGAATTGTAAAAACTATTAAAATTGGTTTAACAAAACTGTTAAGCAATCCTAAAACTACAGCTACAATCATTGCTGTTAAAGTATCATTAACAACTACGCCACTTAATAAATAAGCAGCAAGTAAAACTGCAACAGAAGTTAAAATTGATTTAGTAATAAACTTTATCATAATATTAAATTACTTGTAATTCGTAAAATTCATCGGGGTTTAAATATTTTTTTGCTAAAAATTGTAATTCTTCCGAACTTACAGTTTTAATAGTATTAATATAATTATGAAAATACGCTTCGGTTAAATTATTTAAAATATAACTTTTCCAACGACTCATTATTTGAAATGGACCATCTAAATCTCCAAGTATTGAACCTATCATATAGTTTCTAACTAAATTTAATTCAGCATCGCTTACAAAAGTATCTTGTAATACTTTCATTTCTTTATAAACTTCATTAATTGTTGGTTCTGCAACTTCTCGGCCACATTCTGTACTAATCATCCAACTACATTGGTGAATGTGATTTTGCATATAGGAGTGAATTCCGTATGTGTAACCTTTATCTTCTCTAATATTTTTCATTAATCTCGATCCAAAAAATCCACCAAAAATATTATTTAAAATAAGTGATTTTTGAAAATCTGGATGAGATTTAGTTGGAAATTGTCGTGCAATTCTAACTGCAGATTGAACCCCATTTACATCATTAATTATTGTATATTTTTTTTCAGCTGCTGTTGAAGTTTGAATTTTTTTGAATTCTTTATCTATTGAATTTATTGGCAGCTTTCCAAAATCATTGTTTAAAATTGTTTCATAATCTATAGGTAATTTACCAGCAATAAAAATATTACAAACACCATTTAAATAATATTTTGAATAAAAATCAATTAAACCATCTCTATCTAAAGCATCATAATCAATTGTTGAAGTGTACTTGCCATAAGGATGATGAAAGCCGTAAACATATTCATCAATTAATCTATTTGCTATAAAATCACATTTCTGAAGATTAACAATTAATCTTTGTTTTTGGTTTTGTTTATAAATTGATAATTCATTTTCAGGAAAAATACACTCACTTAACAACTCACTAATTACAGGAGTTAAATGATGTAAATGTTTACTTAAACTATGTAATGTTATGGTTGCAGTTTCACTGTAACAACTTCTGTTTAAGTATGCACCATAAAAATCAAAATGTTCATTTATTTCTAGAGCGGTTTTATTTTTTGTTCCATTTTTAATTAAAAAATTTGTTGTGGCTGCAACAATATTTTTTTCTTCGAACCAATTGCCAGCATTAAAAACTAATTCTAACATTAGCACTTCTTGTTCACCTGCTTCAACTGCATAAACATTTATACCATTATCTAATTTAAAATGTGTATATGGTTTTAATCCCAATTTAAAATCGGTTGGGTTTATTATATTAGGAAGTATTTTTCTATTTAACATGAATTAAATTGCTGTAATTAATTGTTACTATAATATTTTAAAGTATTGCTGTTATTATCTGAAAATATTTTTTTCGAGTATTCTTTTACATCGCTGGTTGTAATATTTTTAAATTTCTCTAGCTCAGTATCCATCATACTTACATCGCCAAGTAATTCGTAAAATGCTAAAGAATTTGCTCTGCTCATTAAAGCCATATCTTCAAATGCAATTACACTTTCTGTTTTGTTTTTTACTTTTTCTAGTTCTGTTTCAGTTATCAATTCATTTTTTATTTTCTCTAATTCTTCGTTTATTCCAGCTTCTGCAGTTTGCATGGAAACGCCTTTAACCAATTTGCCTTCAATTGCTAATAAACCTTTATCTATACTTCCAAAATGATAACAATCTAAATTAGAAAACAATTGCTTCTCTTTAACTAATTTTTGAAATAAACGCGATGAGCCACCACCACCTAAAACTTCAGTAATTATATCTGCAACATAATATCCTTTTTCAAGTCTGCTATCCATATGCCAAGTTTTTACTAGAGCATCTAAGGGCACATCTGCTTTAACTTCTAAAAGTTTTGCATGTGTTTGTTGAGGTTCTTTTGGTAAATTTCTTTTATATAATTCACCAGAAGGAATATTACCAAACCATTTGTTAGCAAGTGTTATAGCTTTATCAGTTTCAACATTTCCAGCAATAACCAATATGGCATTTAATGGGCAATAATGTTTCTGAAAAAAATATTTAACATCTTTTATTGTTGCATTTTCTACATGGCTTAATTCCTTGCCAATTGTCATCCAGCTATAAGGATGTACTTGATAACTTAATGCCCTCATTTTTGCCCAAACATCACCATAAGGTTTACTAATATAATGTTCTTTAAACTCTTCACAAACCACTTTTTTTTGAACGTCTAAACTTTTTTTACTAAAAGCTAAACTTAACATTCTATCACTTTCTAACCACAAAGCAGTTTCTAAATTTTCTGCAGGAAGTTGGCAATAATAATTAGTTAAATCATTTGTGGTATAAGCATTATTTTCTCCACCAGCCATTTGTAAGGGTTGGTCGTATTCAGGAATATTAATACTTCCACCAAACATTAAATGCTCAAACAAATGTGCAAACCCAGTTTTGTTAGGATCTTCATCTCTTGCACCAACATCATACAACACATTTACCACTGCCATTGGAGTGCTTTTGTCTTCGTGTATTAAAACTCTTAGTCCATTATCTAAAATAAATTTCTTGTATTGAATCATTTTTATAAATAAAGTTGCAATATTAGGCTACAAGTTGGAACACAGATGAAACTGATTTAACTGATAAACACAGATGAAATAAAATCAAATGTTTAAACTTTTATCACTTTGCTATCTATAAATTCATTGTAAGCCAATACCCATCTGATTTCTGTGAATGTATAATCGGCAGAAAGTTTTTCTTTTACAGTAATAATGGAGCTTCCTTTTTCAAAATTTTTTAAAGCTTCATTAATAACACTCACCTTTTTTAAGGGAATTAATTGTTCTATGTCAATTTCTCCTGTGGCTACATACTTTAATAAATGTCCTTCAATAGTAGCAGGAGAGAAACTTCTCTCTGTTGCAATATCTGCAATGGTTTTGCCTTGTTTAAATAATTGAAAAGAGACATCTTTTGTATCGGGTTTATCAGTTTTTACCTTTTCTACTGTTGTTTTACCTTCTTTCTTTTTGTCTTTGTTATGAATTAATGAAGTTAGGTTATGATGTTGGCAATAGTTTACAATTGCTTCTAAAAATTGCAACCCATAGTTCTCTACTTTGGCTTTTCCGAAGCCACTAATTTCCATTAATTCTTTTTTTGATTGTGGAAGATAGGTTGCCATCTCGTCTAAGCTTTTAGAACCTGCAACCATAAAAACTTCTTCGCCAGTTTCTACACAAATTTCGTTTCTAATGTCTTTTAAAGTATTGTATAAAATGGGGTGTGTGCTATGCTGCACACCACTTTTAGCCTTGCCTGCATAAGCATTTACATTAAATATTGGCGTTATAAATTCTTTGTTTAATTTTTGATAATCACTAAACAAAAATCCACCCATTAATCCTTGCAAAACATTTTGTTTATTTGTAATTAATACAAAAACATTCTTTAAATTATCGTTATAAATTTTTGCATTTTCTTTGTTATCTGTAATTGCAGGAGAGGCATTTATATATGCTACCAAACCCAATAATTCTTTGCCAAAATAGGCTGCTGCTTTTTTAAATCTTTCTTGCAAAGCATTGTTTTCTTCGGGCAATATTGTGCTTTGATTTAGATCTTCTAATTCTTTTTTAAAACTTAATCCAAATCTATTGAGTTGATTTATTTTTTGTGCCAAACTACCAGCAAATTCAATGGTTGCAGTGTTGAAAGATGTTTTATGTTGCACCACAAAATTGCTTAGTTTATCACAATTTTTTAATTCATCAACGTAGGTAAATAAATTTTGTATCACTTCGTTTTGATAGTTGTGCTTTTCAAACACTAAACTCTCATTTAATCTTGCATTTTTATAGTTTTTACTAAAGTTTTTAATGTGTTCATCGTTGTGCAAACTACTATTACTAATTTTACTGGCAAGCACAACGCCATCAAGGGTTCGACAACGGCTTAAAGCAACATAAACTTGGCCAGGTGCAAATGCAGCACCAGCATCAATTATAGCTTTATCGAAAGTTAATCCTTGGCTTTTATGAATAGTAATTGCCCAAGCCAACCTTAATGGATACTGTGTAAAAGTTCCAATAACTTCTTCTTCTATTTGTTGTTTTTGTGGGTTTAATGTGTAGCGAATATTCTCCCATTTATATTTTTCTACTTTAATAGAAGTATTGTCGTCCTTGCATTTCACCACAATTTCGTTATTATTAATCTCGATTATCGTTCCTATTTTTCCATTAAAATATCTTTTGCTTTTATCTAAATCATTTTTGGTAAACATTACCTGGCTTCCCAATTTTAATTCCAGCACTTCATCTACAGGAAATATCTTTTCGCTAAACTCTGTTTCCACTGTTGCTTTAAAAAAGAAAGATGGTGTAGTAAGTGTTGCCAATGCTTCGGCATTAATGGCATCGGCTCTTGCATTGTGTGTTGTTAGGGTAATATAACCCTCATTTTTATTGGGCTGAAACGTAGGGTTATAGTGCTTTTGCAACAATTCAAAAGCATCTTCATCCATATTATTATTTCTTACTTTATTTAATAATTCAATAAACACTTCATCGTCTTGACGATAAATTTTATTCAACTCAATATACGCAGGTTCGCCCTCTTGAATCACTTTACTATCAAAAAAATACGGGCTTGCATAATGCTGTGATAGCAATTGCCACTCATCATTTGACACTACTGGTGGCAGTTGAAACATATCGCCAATAAGCAATACTTGCAATCCACCAAAAGGCTTGTGGTGTTGGTTTCTAAAGTGTCTTAGCACTTGGTCAAGTGCATCCAATACATCGCAACGCACCATACTTATTTCATCAATAATTAATAATTCTATTTTTTGAATAATTGCAATTCTTTCTTTATTAAATTTTACTTTGGCAAGCAAAGATGCTTTGTCTGTAGCCCTTTCATTGCCCCCACCCCAAGTTAATTTTGCAGGAATATAGGGATTAAATGGCAATTGAAAAAACGAGTGTATAGTAACACCGCCAGCATTAATTGCTGCTACACCTGTTGGGGCTACTACTGCAATTTGCTTAGTGGAATTTTCTTTAATATATTTTAAGAAAGTTGTTTTTCCTGTTCCTGCTTTACCTGTTAAAAAAACTGATCTATTTGTATAATTGATAAATTCTTTTGCAAGTTGAAAATTTATGTTTTCAGATTCGGTACTCATATATTTATGTAAAATAAACGAATTTTTAAGTGGTAATTAAAATAGTTAACACTTCATTATTTTCGTTGCTTAATAATATGAAAAAATATTCTCTCAATTTAATTTTAATTTTAGTAATTACTAATATTAGTTTAGCACAACAACCCAATTTTTATACAAGTTCTGAGATTTATTTGCAACTTAAGAAATTGAAAGTATTAGGTAGTGTGTTATATATAGCTGCACACCCCGATGATGAAAATAATACCTTGTTGCCTTATTTAGCTAAAGAAAAATTATACAGAACTGCTTACTTAAGTTTAACCAGAGGCGATGGTGGCCAAAATTTAATTGGAAGTGAACAAGGTGTTGAGTTAGGGTTAATAAGAACACAAGAATTATTGGCTGCCAGAAAAATAGATGGTGCCGAACAATATTTTACAAGAGCGTATGAATTTGGCTATAGTAAAACAAGTGAAGAGACTTTGAATTTTTGGGATAAAGAAAAAGTGATGAGTGATGTAGTTTGGATGATTAGAAAATTACAACCTGATGTTATTATTACTCGTTTTCCACCAGATTCTAGAGCAGGCCATGGTCATCATTCGGCCAGTGCGATAATTGCAAACGAAGCATTTTTTTTGGCTGCGGATTCAACAAAATTTACAGAACATTTTAAGTATGGTGTAAAGCCATATCAGGCAAAAAGAATTTTATGGAACACTTTTAATTTTGGAGGTAGTAATACTACTTCAGAAAATCAATTAAAAATTGATGTTAGTGGATTTAATTCTTTAATAGGTAAATCGTATGGGGAAATTGGAGCAGAAGCAAGAACCATGCATAAAAGCCAAGGTGAAGGAAGACCTAGAAGAAGAGGACCTTTATTCGAATATTTCTCACACACATCAGGCGTAAAGGCATCTAAAGATTTGTTTGATGATGTTGATTTTTCTTGGAATAGAATTAATAATTCGCAAGAAATTGAAAAATTGTTGAGCGAAATTATCTCCAACTTTAATTTCGAAAAACCAGAAAAAAGTGTTTCTAAATTAATTGAATTATATAAAAAAATAGAAGCAATAGAACCTTGTATTTGGAAAAATCAAAAACTACAAGAATTAAAAAATATTATAGAATCTTGTGCTGGGCTTTTTGCAGAAGCTTCAACCAATCAAGAATACGCGGTACAGGGCGACTCAGTTAAAATTAATTTTTTTATCAATAATAGAAAAGAAGTAAATACTATATTAAAAAGAATTCAAATTGAGCATTTTGATAGCAGTTTTCAAAACGTTTTTAAATTAAATCAGAATCTTAATTTATCAAAATCATTGCCAATTAATGTAAATAAAGAACACACACAACCTTATTGGTTAAAAGAAAAACAAGAACAATCTATGTTTGTAGTAAGCAATCAACAATTAATTGGAGAGGCAGAAAATGAAACAGCATATCAAGTTAAATTTACGTTTAATATTGATGGGTATGATTTTGATTTTATAAAACCTGTTCAGTATAAATATGTAGATCCTGTTAGGGGCGAGTTATATCAACCCTTACAAATTTTTCCCGTTGCTACCGTTGAAATTGATGATGAAAATAAAATGATTCTTGCAAAAAATGAAATTAATGGAGTTGTTAAATATTCAACTTATAAAAAAGAATTAACCCTAATTACAAACGAGTATTTAAAACTATCAAATGCAAATAATAATAAGGTTGTGTTTTTAAATGATAATAATTTTCAAGAGCTATCTTTTAAAATTTCAACTGAAAGTTTAAGCGAAAATAGTTTTAATGTTATAGAAGAAGCAACTAAAAAAACTATTGATAAAACCTTGCATCAAATAAAATACGATCACATACCAACACTAACATATTTTACTAATGCTACCATTAAAACTCATAAACTAAATATTAAAATTGTAGGAAAAAAAATTGGTTATATTATTGGTGCAGGAGATAAAGTGCCAGAATCATTAAAGCAAATTGGATATGATGTTGAAATTATTACAGATAAAGATTTAACAGCAAATAAGCTAAAACAATATCAAGCAATTATTACTGGTATTCGTGCATATAATGTAAATGAATGGCTTACTACAAAAAATGAAATTTTAAACGAATATATTTTTAATGGAGGAAATTTAATAGTACAATATTTAAAAAGCAATTCAATTATTGGAAAGAAAATTCAATCAGGACCCTTTCCTTTTTCAATTAGTGCACAATTAAGAGTTACAGAAGAAAATGCTGTTGTAAATTTTGCTTTGCCAAATCATGTGGTTTTAAACTCACCCAATAAAATTACTAATTCTGATTTTGAAAATTGGGTTCAAGAAAGAAGCACTTATCAAATAGAAAAATCTGATTCTAATTTTGAATTTCCATTATTAATGAATGATAAAAATGAAAAACAATCAAATGGAAGTTTAGCAATTGCAAAATATGGAAAAGGAAATATTGCTTATTTAAGTTTAGCAATGTTTCGACAATTACCTACTGGAAATGCTGGTGCATATAGATTAATGGCAAATATAATTGCACTTCCAAAAAATTAAAAACTATGCAACAAAGAAGAAAGATAGGAGCAATTACTTTAATAATAATAGGGTTGCTTATTGGGTTTTTAATTAAAAACGTAAGAGTAGGATTGTTATTAGGATTAATTTTGGGAGTACTTGCTGGTGGCTTATTAATTAATAAAAAATAAAATGAAAGAGAAAAAAGAAATTCCAATATTTTCTTCTTGGAAAAATTGGTATGTTTTCGTTTTAACTTTTTTGGCATTAAATATTTTTCTATTTCTATTATTCACTAACTATTTTTTATGAGTAAAATAGATTGGTGTATTTTAATTTTTACTTTACTTTCTATAATTAGTTATGGCCTGTATAAAAGTCGTACTTCAAAAAATCTCGATGGATATTTTTTAAGTAATAGAAGTATGCCTTGGTATTTAGTTTTGTTAAGTATTATGGGCACACAAGCAAGTGCAGTAACATTTCTTTCGGCACCTGGCCAAGCTTTTACAGATGGAATGAGATTTGTACAATATTATTTTGGACTGCCTATAGCAATGGTAGTTATTTGTATAACGTTTGTTCCATTATTTAAAAAATTAAAAGTATATACGGCTTACGAATTTTTAGAACAACGATTTGATATTAGAGTAAGATCTTTTACAGCTTTTTTATTTTTATTATCACGTGGACTCTCAACTGGAATTAGCATTTATGCACCTTCAATAATTTTATCATCGTTATTAAATTGGGATATTTTTTACACCAATATTTTTATGGGTGGATTATTAATTATATACACGGTTTCTGGTGGTGCAAAAGCTGTTGCTTATACACAAACATTGCAGTTAGTAATTATTTTTATTGGAATGTTTGCTGCTGGTTATTATATTGTTCATTTATTACCTAGTGAAATAAGTTTTGTTGATGCACTTAAAATTAGTGGAGCCAATGGTAAACTAAATGTAATAACCACAGGAGTTACAAAAAATGGTTTTGATTGGAAAGATAAATACAATATTATTAGTGGGGTTATTGGTGGATTTTTTTTAGCACTTAGTTATTTTGGAACTGATCAAAGTCAGGTTGGACGCTACTTAACAGCAAAAGATGAAAAAGAAAGTAAGATTGGTTTATTAATGAATGGATTGGTTAAAGTTCCCATGCAATTCTCTATTTTATTAATTGGAGCATTGTTATTTGTGTTTTATCAATTTAAACCTATGCCAATTTATTTTGATAAAGCAGCAGAGCATAAAGTATATAAATCTGTTTATAAAGACTCTATGCAAAATGTTCAGAATGCTTATAATTCTGTTCAATTGCAGAAGCAATATGTGAGTATGGATTTTGTGAAAACAAATAGTGATCATTCAAAATTTAAAATTCAAAATTTGAAATTGAAAGAAGATTCTTTGCGTTCATTAGCTTCACATTATGTTGTGTCTGCAAAAGCTTCTTCTGATGGAAAAGATACTAATTATATTTTTTTAAGATTTGTTGTAGATAATCTTCCAATAGGATTAATTGGATTGTTGATTGCAATCATATTTTTATCAGCTTGGGGTAGTATTGCTGCTGCTTTAAATTCTTTAGCAAGTTGTACTATGATTGATTTTCATATGCGATTTTCTAAAAATAACACAACAGAAAAAAAGCAATATAATGTATCTAAAATGTATACTTTGGCTTGGGGAGCATTTTGTATTATTGTTGCCGAATTAGCTACTGGAATGGGAAGTTTAATTGAGGCTGTAAATATTTTAGGTTCTTTATTTTATGGCGTAATACTCGGAATATTTTTAACTGCATTTTATTGCAAAAAAATTGAATCGACTGCTGTTTTTATTGCAGCAATAATATCTGAAATTTTAATTATTGCATTGTTTGTTTTAGATAAAATGAATATTATTGGATTAGGGTTTTTATGGTTAAATGTTGTAGGAGCTTTGCTGGTTGTGCTCTTAAGTTGGTTAATTCAATTAGGGATTAAAAAACTATATCTTCGTAAAATAAAAATAGACTAAATGAGTAACGAATTATTTAAACCAATTATTGGAATTAGTTGTGGCGATTTAAATGGTATTGGATTAGAAATAATTATTAAATCGTTTTCAAATAATGAAATTTTAGACTTATGTACACCAGTTATTTTTGCAAATAATAAATGTATAAATTATTATAGAAAAGGAATGCCCGAAACCCATTTTAGTTTTAATAATACTAGAGATTTTAATAAGTTAAGTCAGAAACAAGTTAATATATTTAATTGTTGGGAAGAAGATGTACAAATTAATCCCGGAATATTAAACGAAATTGGTGGTAGGTATGCCTATTTATCATTAAAGCAAGCAACAGAATCTTTAAAAGCAGGTCATATTCATGCATTAGTAACTGCACCAATTCATAAAAAAAATATTCAGCATAATGATTTTAAACATAGTGGTCATACCCCCTATTTTAAAGAAATATTTAATGCAAAAGATGTGGTAATGTTTATGATTTCTGAGAATTTAAAAATTGGTTTAGTTTCAGAACATATACCAATTGCAGAAGTTGCAAAAGCAATAACAAAAGATGCTATTATTAGTAAATTACAAATAATAAATAAAGCGTTACAACAAGACTTTGGAATTGATAAGCCACGTATTGCAGTATTAGGATTAAACCCACATGCAGGAGATGAAAGTGTTATTGGTACTGAAGAAGAAACGATAATTAGACCAGCTATAAAAGAAGCTAAACAAAATATGATGGTTTTTGGACCCTACAGCTCTGATGCATTTTTTGCAAGAGGACATTACGAAAAATTTGATGCAGTTTTAGCCATGTACCACGATCAAGGATTAATTCCTTTTAAATCTTTAGCTATTGGAGAAGGTGTAAATTATACTGCTGGTTTGCCAGTAGTTCGTACAAGCCCAGACCATGGAACTGCTTTTGATATAGCAGGAAAAGGAATTGCTAATCACGAATCTTTTTTAACAGCAATTTTTAAGGCTATTGATATTGTTCGATTGAGAAATGGCTATAAAATTGCAAGAGCAAACCCTTTGCGAAAAATGAGTTCGAAGATTTTAGCAAATGCAGTGGATGAATAAAAAAATAGCTACTCAATTACTTTATTGGCATAAAAATTCTAACAAAAGAGTTATGCCATGGAAAGAAGAAAAAGATCCCTATAAAATATGGATAAGTGAAATTATTTTGCAGCAAACACGTGTTGAACAAGGGTTAGCTTATTATAACAAATTCATTCAAATTTACCCCAACATTAATAAACTTGCAGCTGCGAAAGATGAGGATGTTTTTAAACTTTGGGAGGGGTTGGGTTATTATAATAGATGTAAAAACTTATTATTTACAGCAAGAGAAATTACAAAGAATTGTAAAGGCATTTTTCCAGAAAAATATAATGATATTTTAAAACTTAAAGGCATTGGAAAGTATACTGCTGCAGCAATTGCATCATTTGCTTACAATCTTCCTTATGCAGTTGTAGATGGAAATGTTTTTAGAGTTTTATCTAGAATTTATGGAGTAGATAAAGCTATTGATTCAACTGAAGGAAAAAAATATTTTGAACAACTTGCCCAAGAGTTATTAGCTAAAGATAAACCAGCATTATATAATCAGGCTATAATGGATTTTGGTGCTATAATTTGTAAACCAAAATTGCCAGATTGTAATTTTTGCATTTTTAAAAAATATTGCAAAGCATATAATCAAAATTTAGTTTCAATATTACCAGTAAAATCAAAAAAAACTTCCACACAATTACGGTGGTTTTATTATTTTATTTTCTCTTATAAAAATCAAGTTTTAATTAAAAAAAGAACTGAAAAAGATATTTGGCAAAACTTGTTTGAATTTTATTTAATTGAATCAACAGTTGAAGAAAAACTAAGTTCTAAAAATTTAAAAACTAAACTTAATTTTTTATTTAATGATATGAGTTATGAAATTAATTCTATTACTACAACACAGCAACAAAAACTTACACATAGAATTATTAAAGGAAAATTTATTGAACTAATATTATCTAAAAAAATTGAGATAGAAAATTATTTTTGGATTAATAAAGGTGATATACAACAATATTCTTTTCCAAAATTTATTAATACATTTTTAAAAACTAAAAATTAAAAAGTAAATTCATAATTAATAACTCATAATTCATAATTCCCTTCTAAAACCAACCTCTTCTTTTAAAAATAAAAATCATCCAAACTGGTATTAATAGCATTAATCCAACAGCAATATAAAAACCATTGTAATTGTGTAAATATGGAATTCTTTCAAAATTCATTCCAAAAATTCCCCCTATAACCGTTGCTGGTGCAAGTAAACAAGTTACAATTGTCATAACTTTCATTACTTCGTTCATTTTAAGATTTACTTGGTTAATGTATAAATCTTGCATGGCCACCATCATATCACGATAGTTTTCTACGAGATCATTTGCTTGAATAACATGGTCGTAAATATCTTTAAAATATTTCGATGTGTTTTCGTCAATCAATTTACTATCGGTTTTTACAAAGCCATTTACAAGTTCTCGCACAGGTGCAATACTTCTTTTTAAAACAATTAATTCTTTACGTAATTGATTAATTTTTGCAAGGCTGCGAGTGTTGGGAGTTTTGATAATTTCTTCTTCAAGGCTTTCAATTTTATCGCCCAATTTATCCATCACTAAAAAATAATGATCAACAATTAAATCAATTAAAACATAACACAAATAATCGGCATTCGACTGGCGAATTTTTGTTGCAGCAACTTTTAATCTTTCTCTTAAAGTATTAAAAACATCTCTGTGTGCATCCTCCTGAAAACTGATTACATAATGAGAACCTAACACAAAACTGATTTGTTCACTTTCAATAGAAGCCTTGCCTATATTGAAATACAGCATATTTAATAAACAAAAAAGATGATTGTTTATGTCGTCCATTTTTGGGCGTTGCCCAATACTTTGTATATCTTCAGCAATGAGGTAATGAATATTAAATTGATTGCATAATGTTTCAACAATTTGTTTATTAATTCCATCAACATTAATCCACATTACCTGATTTGGATTATTTGCTAATTCTAAACATTGGTTTAAGCTTATATTTTTATGCTCGCTAAAAACTTCGTTGTTATATTTATAAACAGTAATAAAAATTTCAAGCGACTCAACTCTTTGAGGAATGATTGTTGGATTTACTTTTAATATCTCTTTAGTACGCATTAAACCAAATGGATATAAAAGATATTTATAATATTGAGATTTGCTCATTTAGTAAAATAATGATGCTAATATAAACTACTATAAATAAAAGAAGCTGAACATGTCAGCTTCTTTTATTTATTTATAATTTGATTATATTAATTCTTGAGTTTGCTATTTCTTTTACTGTAAGCAAAATAAATTATCAATCCAAAAATCATCCAAACAAAGGCAGATAATAAAGTTCTGTTATCCAATGAATAGATCATTGCAGAACAAACAATAATACCTAAAATAGGAACCAAAGGCACTAATGGTGTTTTAAATGGTCTTGGTCTATCCGGATCATTTCTTCTCATCACCCAAATACCTAAACAAACTAATACAAATGCAAACAAAGTTCCTATACTAGTTAAATCTCCAGCAACATTACCAGGAATGAATGCAGCAAAGCATCCTACAAAAAGAAATAATATCATATTAGATTTGTAAGGTGTTCTGAATTTAGGATGAATATCAGAAAAAACTTTTGGCAATAATCCATCAGTCGACATGGTATAAAACACACGACTTTGTCCCATAAGCATTACTAATATTACACTGGAGAAGCCAGCTAATATTGCAATTGTTACAGCCTTTGCCAACCAGCCATAACCATGCATGTAAGTTTCAATAGCATATGCAACAGAAGCCTCTTTACCCTCTTTTACAAAATCGGTGTATGGAGCAACTCCAGTTAAAACATAAGAAAATAAAATATAAAGTATTGTACAAATTACAAGAGAACCTAAAATACCAATTGGCATATCTCGTTTAGGATTTTTAGCTTCTTGTGCAGCAGTACTAACAGCATCAAAACCTATAAATGCAAAAAACACAATTGCTGCACCAGTTAGCACACCTCCCCAACCATGCCTAAATGTATCTTTAAAGGAATAAAAAGTTCCATCTCCTTTTAAGGCATCTGGAGCATCAGCTGGAATTAAATAAGGGGTATGATTTGCAGGATTTATAAATTTCCAACCAACAACAATAAACACTACTACAATTGAAACTTTTACCACCACGATGATAGCATTAACAAAAGCAGATTCACTTGAACCTTTTATTAATAATAGAGATATCATCAATAAAATAAATAATGCTGGAAGATTCATTATGCCATGATGCATAACATTTGCAGAGTCTAAGGCTTTTTCAAATGGGGAGTGACACCATTCATATGGTATAGACCCCAGATTAAATTGGGAGAGTAATTTATTTAAAAACTCGCTCCATGCAATTGAAACAGTTGCTGCACCTAATGCATATTCAAGTATTAAAGCCCATCCAATTATCCAAGCTACTAATTCACCCATTGTTGTATAAGCATAAGTATATGCACTACCTGCAATAGGAATCATAGAAGCAAATTCTGCATAACACAACCCTGCAAAAGCACAGCCTAATGCAGCTATTACAAAAGATAAGGTTACTGCAGGTCCAGCATGTTCACCAGCTGCTGCTGCTGTTCTTACAAAAAGTCCAGCACCAATAATTGCTCCAATACCTAAAGCAATTAAACTTCCTGCCCCTAAGGTTCTTTTTAATCCCTTTTCAGAATCTGCTGCTTGAAGCATTAATCCATCTAAAGATTTTTTTCTAAATAAACTCATAATTGTTTTGTTAGGTTTTCAAAATAAGGTCGAAAAATAGAGAAATATTTTTATACTTAGATAAAACTTTTTTTAAAGAATCATAATAATGATTAATTA
>JANOVK010000298.1:0-1898 GCA_031417315.1 Chitinophagaceae bacterium
ATATTTAACGCAAGCGAAAAAAACATCACAAACCAATTTGAACGAATGAAAACTTTTCACTTTTTATATAAAGCCCGCAAATAAACTAGAAGAAATTTTATAGGAAGAAAAAACAATTGCAATTGCTACTAACGGTTTCCGAGCAGCCGCCGGGCAGGCAGTTTAGAATTTACATTACAAATTTAAAATTTAAAACCTTTGAAAAAAATCCCGTTTACTATAATGCGAAGTAATTAGTTAAAATAGGAGAGCTTGTGCTGCCTGGCGGCTGCTTGGTGTTATGTGCAGTGCTTCTCTGCTGAAATTAATTCTGTCAAAGCTTCTGAACTCTTGGTTGGATAAACCATATGCCTATTACGTAAAATATCATTAGAAGAGTAGTTGGGAAATATTCTGCAATAGTAGCATCCTTATTCAATTCAGCACTTACTAATGTTTTCGCAGCTATAATAATAGTGATTATAGTTAAAACACAAAGAATAATTAACAAGTAGATAGGTGCAAAATAATGTACTTTCATATTATTAACAGTTACATTAACATCTTTTCCATAAATAATTAATAGAATGAAACAAATTACTGTAACAAAAAAAGCCCAATTAAAAAATTGAAAATAATTTAATTTCATTCCTTGCATAACGAGTTTCCCGTTTGCTTTATGGCCAACAGCAAAAATCCAACCTAACAAACAAATGCTACCAATACTTGCTAATATACGATTGAGTGTAACATAGTCGCCATCTGGTGGTGAGGAAAATCCAATTGTTAGTGGAAAAGCAATTAAAAGAAATAGCACTAATCTATTCATTTTAAGAAAACCCGATGTGAGATGAAGAAGTTGTTGTTTCATATTGTGTTATTTGTGGTTGGTTTAGAATTGGGACTAAAGTAATTCAAAATAGAACTCGGTGTATTCCCTTAGAATTTATTAAAGCATTGCACATAACGGTTTCGGTGCAGCCGCCGGGCAGGCAGTTTAGGATTTACATCACAAATTTAAAATTTAAAACCTTTGAAAAAAATCCCGTTTACTATCATGCGAAGTAATTCTTTAAAATAGGAGAGTTATGCTGCCTGGCGGCTGCACCGGGTTATGCGCAGGGTTATTTACTGCACAAAAAAAGTCGAACCATTAAGTCCGACTTCTTTAACCTTATTTGATTAATCTTTTAAGTCGTATGCGGCTTTTAATTCAGAATAGCTGTGAGTATTTACATTAGAATTCCTTGCAGCAGGAGGAATTACAACGATTTTATATTGCTGTCCACCAGGATTTGTTGGCACTGTTCCGTCATTCATTGTTACAGATAAAATAACTTGACCAACTTTATACGAATAGTTATATTGTATTTTGCCGTAAGAAAAAGGTAAAGCTCCCCATTCAGTTGATGTTCCGTCTCCGATAAATACTTGAACTGTCCCATTGCTTACAACAGACGAAGTGATGGCGGAAACAGTAACTGTAGAATTGAAGGAATTATCTGTCGCGTCAAGAGACCAACTCAGATTGTTAGTCGTAACAGTAATTGACTGTACATTTGCACTTCCGTTCGTTCCATTCGTTCCAGCCGGTCCGGTATCACCTTTTTTGCAAGATGAAATTAAAGAAAAACTAATAATAATTAACGATGCAAAAATATTAGACGTCAATGCTGATTTTGTTTTAAATGATTTTTTCATGTTTAATGGTTTTTAGTGATTAATAAAAAATGTTTATATAATTTTCAAAAGTAATACTTTCTTGTCAAACCTTGCGCATAACGGTTTCCGAGCAGCCGCCGGGCAGGCAGTTCAGGATTAGCATTACAAATTTAAAATTTTAATCCATTGAAAAAAATCCCGTTTACTATCATGTGAAGTAAGAAGTTCAAATAGAAGAAAATGTGCTGCCTGGCGGC
>JANOVK010000299.1:0-2927 GCA_031417315.1 Chitinophagaceae bacterium
ACAATAATTTTTCTGAAATCAAATCAAAAGATTTAAAACGTTGGCTGAAAAAATCAAGAGAAATACAATGGGACTATAAAAACATAGTAAAGAGAAAGGGACAATTAGAAAGGTTGAAATAAATTGAGCGATAAAAGTTAATTAAGAATGAACAATACAGGCCTCCTCCGTATATCCACATTATCTTGCAAAAGTTGAGAAGAAAGAAAGAACGAAAGAAGAATTACATCAGGTAATTGAGTGGATATTCCGCGCAAGTTGACCCACCTATTCCGCGCCAAACTGACCCACTAAAATTGATTTCCTGAATGAAGGTTTTTCTTGCTGTTTCACTTTAACAAATTTAGTTAATTATTTCAATTCGATTTTCCATTTTATTCTGTAGCCCTTTTCTTAAGGATTCGCCCTTTAGTTCCAACCTGTGTGCATTATGTATAAGCCTATCTATTATTGCATCGGCAATAGTTTGTTCTCCTATTACTTCGTGCCATTTATTGACCGGGACCTGAGAAGTAATGATAGTAGAACATTTTCCATGTCTATCTTCAATGATTTCCATAAACATAGAGCGACTTTGTGCATCCAGGGGTTGTATACCAAAGTCATCTATTAGGATCAGTTGTTGTCTCTCCATCTTTGCTATTTCACTAACATAAGAACTGTCAGCTTTAGCCATTTTTAGTTTTGCAAACAGTTTGCTTGCATTTAGATACAATACACGGTAACCAAGTGTACAAGCCTGTTGACCTATTGCGGATGCAAGATAACTTTTTCCTATCCCTGTACTACCGGTGATGAGTATATTCTCCTTTTTGCCAATGAAGGTACATTCAGCAAGGCGCATGATTAAATTTTTATCTATACCACGGTCTGATTCAAAATACATCTGTTCGACAGATGCTTTGTAGCGGAACTTCGCATTCAAGGTCATGCGGGCAATCTTCCTGTTGTACCGCTCATCCCATTCTTCTTCTATCAGATGCGCAATCATTTCATCTGATGTCAATGTGTTCATGGTTCCTGATTCAAAACTTGATTGGAAGGCACGAAGCATTCCAATGAGTTTCATTGTTTTCATTTTTTCAATAATTTGTGCATTCATTGTTTATTTGTTTAGATATTGTTTAACTATAATATTCTTCTCCTCGGATATTGTCATGCTTTGGCATGGGTGCTGTTTCATCTTCTATTTCATATTGATCGAGATTTCTTTTAAGGATTGTTTCAATGATCTTGTAGTGGTATACTCCACACTGGTGAGCACGTCTGCAGGCGTTAATCAGCCGCTCATTCCCAACACGTTTAGCAAATGAGAGAATACCCTGACAAGATTTGTAACCTTGTTCGGGATGTGTCTTTTTTGATAGTACTTCTTTTATATATAATTCTACATCAGCATGGATATAACCTGCTTCTTTTATAAACCGCTCTGGATTCCAATCCGCTATATGCTGATTAAACGTTGCCATGTGCGCTGTATCAGTGGTGTAGTTATGCGGGCTTTTGATCCGATCATGACTGGCAATCAATTCATAATTAAAATAAATATCGATTTTGGATTTGGAGTAAAACAGTTTTACTTTCTTTCCGATGTAACTATAGTGTACACTATAATAATGCTTGTCGCTTTGTAAACGAACATGGCCATTTTTCATCACTGTTACTCTGGATGATTGACGCATTTCAAAACGAAAGACATGAAGTGGTTGAAGCATTTGCTTTTCCATTTCGTTGAACTGATCTCTGCGAGAATAATTGCGATGATGGAAGGGAGTTGTATTGTGATTCTCCAGGTGTCCCCAGATTTCCTGGTTCAGCAAGGCAACAGAGGTAAATTCTTTACCGTGCAGATTGGTATAAATTCTGTTGTAAGTGATTTTGACAGCTCCTTCCACCAATGATTTATCCTTGGGTTTATATACTCTTGCAGGCAATACGGCCATTCCATAATGTTCCGCAAAGGCTTCAAAGTTTTCATTCAGCTGTGGCTCATAACGCGAAGTTTTACTCACTGCTGATTTGAGATTATCAGGAACAATTGCAATCGGGACTCCACCAAAAAAATGAAGTGCATTCTCACAACACCTGATAAAATCTTCCATGTCCTGACTCTCAACCGCTTCCACATAGGTAAGTTGACTCGCTCCTAAAATGGCAACAAAGACTTCTACAGATTTTATTTCTCCTGTTGCTGTATCAATGACTTGTAATTTTTTTCCTGCATAATCAACAAACATTTTATCTCCTGCTTTATGTTCCATGTGCATGGATGGATGTGAGCGTCCCTTCCAAAGTCTGAAGTGTTTGTAGAATCCGGTGCTCTGAAAGGCGTCAATGTGCTGGGAGGAATATTCCTGCCACAACAGCTTTAACGTCATCCCTGGCTGCTTTAATCGCTTCTCTGCATAGGGGAAAAATGCATATAGTGCCTGTTCTCTTTCAGGAGGGTCAGCAATAATAATCTCCTCAAAAAATAAAACTGATAGATCCTTATCGTTCAGCTTTGAGAGTTCACTCCAGGGTATTTTCAACACCTTGTATTGCGCGATGTACTTCTTTACAGTGTTGCGTGATACTCCCGTTAAATCACGTATGGTGCGTGTTCCCTGATGGTGACTGTAATGCTTTAGTATTTGTCTTAGTTTGCTCATGTCGATGTTTTGGTTTGCCATATTTCCCTCTTATTTCCGGGTATGCAAAGCATATGGAATAAGTTGGTTTTTATAGCCTGCAAAACAGCAGAGCCTTCTTTTATTTCAGGGGGGTCAATTTGCTGCGGAATAGGTGGGTCACTTTGCCGCGGAATGGGTGGACCTCTTTAGCGCGGAATCAGTGGGTCACTTTGCGCGGAATCTCCAATCTAGATAATAGAATCCAAGATGCATTACGCGAAAAACAAAATAACCATGATTTTGCACTTCAAGTAT
>JANOVK010000300.1:0-10339 GCA_031417315.1 Chitinophagaceae bacterium
CCAGCCGGTTAACTCAGGTTATGACCCAAATCAAAAACTATGATACAACTTCTATCAGAGGTGACAGAACTGTTGCGATTGGTATTGTTGACCCTGCTGGATTGGCACTGTTGATAGATTTTGATTTCAATGATAGTGCTGCTTTAAGCGGTGTGCTGTTTGCTCCGTTTACTGTAACAGGTGCTACTGGTGCAATCAATATTCCTGCATTTACTCCGATTAATGATATTTCGTACCCAACCGGGGCAACTCATATCAGCTTAAAATCTGCCTATGCAGTTGTTGATTTTGCAAATGAAACAAGTGCTATTGAGTACAGCCCGGTAACAAACCTTCCAATTGATGGTACAAACACTCCGGTAACACTTACACCTGCTGCCGTTCCTGCCGGAGCCGGTAAAAAGTTTTATCTGATACTGGTTGAGTTCTTTCAGGAAGTAAATGGTGTTCAATACTCACTTAAAAACGGTTCTTACAATGTGCTGAACATTGTAGATGCTGCATAAACTATTCTCATCTTTCAGTTAATATAGCCTTCCCATTCCTGGGAGGGCTTTTTTATTCTTATCCGTCAGCCGAATGACGAACACCTACTCCCAAAGGAGAAAGGCAAAGGATGCCAATTTTTAAAAGCACTGCCCTAAAAAGGCAATGCTGAAAGCTGGCGGCCACCCGAAGGAGAACACCAAACACAACAACCGCAAGGAAGCTGATAAACCCTGATGCCCGGCGAAGGCTGAGCAACTAAGGAAGACCTGCGGATGTGGCGACTGAACGCATAAGGTGAAAGCTGCAAAGGCTGATGCAACACCTGAGGCGTGAAAGGGCAAATGCCTGAATGACTGCCCGAACTGATACGTGGATGCTTGTGCATAATTAAAATTTTATACGCATCTCTCAGCAATGGCGGATAAAAAAACCAAAAGGAAACGGAATAAAAGATGGCTTTGTGTGTTGGGGCTGTGTTTATGCCGTAGTGTTTTTGTTTTTTTTGTTGGATATGTGCGATTGCCCGCCTTGCTATCTTTGCGTATTAAAATTTTAGTTCTGCATAAAGCAGTATCATGTAAAGGGCTGTTTCATTATTTGCCTTTCAGGTGGCGGTAAATCATTGCTCTTTTCAAATCGTTTATTAAAGCCAATTGCTGCCGGATATTTTGCTCCCTTGCTTCCAGCATTTTTATTTTATCAACTGTGGCGGTATATTCTTTTGATTGGCTGCGTACCTGTTCGGCCTGGGTGCTTACTTCCTTTTTAAAATCATCAATGCGGATAAATGGGATAACTGAGCCAGTAAGAAACTGATGAAAGTATTTTGCTTTCCATAAGCCGAAAAGTAGCCAGAAATAAAAGTCTTTTTCTTCCTCGCTTTTGCAGATGCAGACAAATGAATTTGGACAAGGTGCAGTAAGTGGCTTGCCGCTGTTTAATCCTTTGCAGAGGATATAAAACTCAAATGAAGTGCTTTGATTTTTTACGTTGTACGTTTGAAACTTTGGACTGTGCATAGTATGAGCATTTAATTTTGCTCCGCTACGCTTCGCCTATATATAACCCAAAAGAAAAAAGAAAAAAACCAAAAAAAAGAAAAAAGAAAGCAATTTTATCAGGTGGCGTGGCTAAAAAAACAAGGAGGAACGGAATAAATGATGGCTTTGTGCGATGGGGCTGTGTTTATGCCGTAGTTCCTTGTTTTTTTTAAAGCATGGGGCTGTGCCAGCCAACTAACTTTGCTTTATTTTTTTATTTGTATAAAGTATCTCTCTAAAAATGAATTTTAAGTTGTTCCTAAACCAAAATTTATACATTATGGAAAATCCTTTTGAAGTAATCATCCAAAGACTTGATAAAATTGAAAGGCTTATATATGAACTCAAAAAGCCCAATACAATAACTACAAATAATGAAAATTATTCAACCGAAATACTGAATATGAATCAGGCTGTAGATTATTTAACCCTTACTAAATCTGCTATCTACAAATTCACATCTGGAAGAGGAATACCACATTTTAAAAGAGGTAAGAAAATCTACTTCAAAAAATCTGAATTAGATGAATGGCTTACGAAAAACAGAATCAGCACTAATGAAGAGTTAGAACAAGAAGCAATGAATTATATTTCAAAAAGGCGAAGGACTAAGTAGTAACTAAATGCTTCTTTGTGTATTGGCTGGGGTAATATGTCGCAGAAAAAATAAAGCATACCGCTTTCTTATCGTGGGTGGGTTAAAAGCAAATGCAATGACTGAATGCAATGGAGCAAATGGGTTGGCTGGCTTGTAGTGGCATGAGCAATCCCGATTGTGAAAGGGCTTTGTGTGTTGTTAATCGGGATGCCATGACACGCAAAGCCTATGGGTTGACTTTGCGAAATGGAAAGAAGGAATTGCTTTTGCTGTGCGGTGCTGAGGTGAGTGAAATGAACGGAGGCGAAATGGAGTGAAGGATAGTGAAGTGAATGAAGCAAAGCGGAATGAATGAAACGGCTGAACGAAATGGAGACGCAGAGAATGAACTGACCGCAAGCAAATGGCCGGTAAATAAATTAATGCTTTATTTTTTCTGCACCACTTAAAGGGTGGAGGGGTGTGTGGCATCGGGGGGTGAAGCGTTGGCTAAAACACGGCTTCCCCAATAAAGCAATTCCAAGGGCTTTGTGAAGTGGCTTGCTTTATTGGGGTTGTGGTATTGGATACTTAACATAATGGCGTATTATAGGATAGCCATTGCGTTGGGATGCTTGCATAAGCGTAGGATGGCTATGCGTAGCGAACCTATAATGCCGCATTATGTTTAAGTAGCTTCCGGCATTTTTATACTGGCATAAGGCAGCCGGTGGCGGTGGTTGGAGGCTGCCGGTCTTTTTGTTTTGGGTGTATGCGTTGGCTTGGCTCTTTGGCTATGGAACGAAGTGAAATAGGCAATGTGCCAAATGTGCTGGTACACCCAACACAAAAAGTATGACAGTTAAAAATGACGGCAATACCACAGGTGCAGTGGAAGCGTTAGCTTTGTGAGTTTGCTCACTGCACAAGCCGTGTTGTGAGTTGGCAAAAATTTTGAATTAAAATTTGATAACCTTCTTTTTGGAAAGCAATTCATTCAATCCATTCTTTCCAGTCATCATTACTGCAACTAAAAGTAATCCGTATATAATCTGCCGCATATTTGCGGCGATGTTATCAGGCATACCAACAAAGCGGAGAGCTTCGGGCAAGAGTACTAAAAATGTTGCTGCAAAAAAACTTCCTTTCAGGTTTCCTAACCCACCAATAATAACAATAGAAAGAATGTAAATAGATTCATTAACGGTGAAACTTCTGGGGTCAATATAAGTGATGTAATGTGCATACAAAGCTCCGGGAATGGCTGCAAAAACTGCACTGAGAGTAAAAGAAATTATCTTAGACTGGTACACATTTTTTCCAATGCTCTGAGAGTAAATTTCATCTTCACTGATTGCTTTTAGTGTTTTTCCATAACCTGATTTTGAAATGTTCTTTAAGATGTACCATACTACTGCTACCAGGAAAATAGAAAGAAGAAGAAACGAAATTTTGTTATCTAAATTTAAGCCAAAAAAATGAATTGAAGGAATGCCTGGAATACCCAATGGCCCTCTCGTTAAATCCATCCAGTTATTCATAACAGAAAAAAGAATGACCTGTATCCCAAGTGTACAAATGATAAAATAATCTTCTACTGTTCTTAAAGCAATTAATGAAACAACAAATGCTATTGCACCACTAATCAGCATTGCCAAAGGCAGGTTTAACCAAAATGAAAAACCAAATTGAGTTGATAGTATTGCTGTGGTATATGCACCTATGCCATAAAAACCAGCTTGTGCCAGCGAAATTAATCCGGTATAGCCAGCAGCAAGATTCAGGCTTTGCGATAGCAAAGTATAGAAGCTGATTAATATGAAAAGGTGCAAGATATACTCCATATTATACCTCCACTTTTTTTAGCCGTTTGCCACTAAACCCAAGCGGCTTCCAGATTAAGAAAATAATGAGGATAACATAAGTAACCGCATCCATCCATTTTGTGTCTATGTAATAAGCGGCAAGATGTTGTGCTGCGGCAACCATTAAGGAACCAGCAATTAAGCCTCTTGTGCTGCCAACACCTCCTATAATCATTGCCACTACTCCGTAAAGCAAAAGATTGAAACCGAAAGTAGGTGTCATGTTGGTGTCCATTGCTGAAAGTATTCCGGCTGTAGCTGCCAAAGCTGAACCGATGCCAAAGGCAATCAAAATAACTTTATTAGATGAGATGCCGTAAATGTTGCAGAGTTCAGGATTACTGGCAACGGCACGAATGGATTTACCAGTTGCCGTGAAGTGCAGAAACAAGTTGACTGCAATAAGTAAAGTAATGGAAACAAAAACGGTTATAATTTGAATAGTGGTGATGTATGCACCCAAAATCTGGTGGCCTACTGTTACTTCTGCCGTGTTGATGATTTTGGTATCATCTCCGAAATAGAGAGAAATGCAATTTTGTATAACCACATACAAACCAATAGATGCAATGAGATATGCCAATGCTGGAACATTCCTTTTACGCATTTGGCGGTAAACAAAGACTTCGCAAAGAACACCAATTAAAGTGGCTGCTGCAATTGCCAAAGCAACTGAAACCGGAAAAGGAATTGAAAATTTATTTGCAAAAAGAAAAACGAAGTATGCACCGGAAGTAATTACGGCTGCATGGGCAATGTGAAAATGTTTTGTAGCGTAATAGATTAAAGAAAATGAGTTTGCAATCAATAAATATATTGAAGTAGAAAAAAGAATATTTGCTACAATTTGTGAGATGAGATTGAGCATTTGGTAAAAGCAATATTAAACACTGCCATTTTTAACTTTGAACTAATAATCCTTCGTTAATTATTTTTTCAAAGTCATCATCTGTTAATTTTTCTGGATTATTAATTTCATCTTCACTTAGGGGATTTTTGAATTTTTTGTTTATATATCGGGTGTAATCTTTGAGATTAGCGAGTTCTGCTGAGACTCTTCTTGTAATACATGCTTTGCATATTCCACACTGCTCATCTTCAATTGGAAATAAACAAGAAAAAGTTTTCGCAAAAAGATTTTCCTGTCCCCTGTAGTTTGATAGCACTTCATACTTATGCTTTTCCGAGAACGGAACTATGATTTTGAATTCTGTATTAGATACTTCTGAAATAAGGTTTGCAAAAGAAGTCGCAAAGTTCTGAGTATAATCTTTGTTTAAGTAGCCATCATCTTTAGTTGCTCCCCAAATAACAGTATCAACTTCATTATAAATTGCATAACAAGCGACTGTACTTAATACCATTCCAGACCCGAATGATAAGAGATGTGGTTTATCTTTATTCTTCTCAATACTTTTAGGAATACCTATATGCATTAAAACACGGCTTTGAGAACTGAAAAGATGCATTGGCGATGAAAAATCAAGAATAGTATGTTGTAATCCTAATTCTTTAGAAACTTCTTTCGCTGAGTGAAGCTCCCCATCCTGACTTCGACCATTTGTAAATTGGAAAGTAAGCAGTTCTACTGGGTATCCTTTGGATACTGCCCACTGTGCTGCTGCTGTTGAATCTGGACCTCCAGAGAAAATAACGATTACTTTATTCATTTGCTAAAATTTATATTATGATTTGTGTTGTTGAATTTTGTGTGTACGTTTTATAAAGAAGCATTAGAGTTTCAATTCCATCTTGATCGTGAACTGTTATTCCTCTGACTGTGGCATTTGATTGCTCATCAGTCAATTTATATAATCCGAAATAGGCCATTCTTTTAGAAATAATTAACACCAATGGGGCTTCTAAATAATCTTGATTTTCAATTGTTCTTAGTTGCATCTCTTTATCCTTTATTGATTTCAAGTTTGTAAATGCTTCTTGGACATATGCTTGAACTCTATTCGTATGATCATCTATGCTCTTTATCTCAATTTGTTTTGAAAACCCCATCAAAAACTGAAACATAGGGGAATAACTTGTTTTATTTATCTGGAAATTCGTGATCCTTTTAATTCTATCCGAATGATTTTGTTCGTTGGCTTCTGCAAAAAGTTTGAGATCTTCGTCATAATATTTTAGTAAACTGTATTCTCCTTTTCCGAGTTTGGCTTTCTGCTGTAATAATTTTTGATTAAGGTCATATTTTTTCTTTACAGTTGAATCTATATAGGAATCCTTTTGACCGGTATTATGGGCTGGGGAAAGAATGTAAAACTGTTCTTCTTTCTTAACATCATGTAATATGTCATTATAGATGTCCAAATATTCACCTAAAGTTTTTGCCTCTCTTGAACTCACTGTTAAAAGAACTTTAAATGATATTATAGTCCCCAATGTTGCTATTAAACCAAAAAAGAAATAGCTTGGCATATGATCCTCAAATTTGGCATCTGGTCTCCATTCATAAATATCTGAAAACGGAAAGAAAGGAACCCCAATAAAATAATCAACTACTGCAACAAAAAAAAATATAATTGTGGTCCAAATCGAAACCCTTCTTATTCTTCTTCGTTGTCGATTACTTATTGATGCCAAATATTTATTTACACTTGCCATAATTAATGCTTAACAAACCTTCCATTTATAACTTCTTTAAGAATTATATTTTTCTTTGCATCTCCATTGTCATCAAAACTCGTCAAACCTGTTACCCCGTTATATTGAATACTTTGTAGTGTTTCTAAAATTTTTGCCTTGTCATTTGGGTCAGTATTTTTTAAGATTTCTGCTATAAGATAAACAGCATCGTAAGAAACTGCTGCAAAACCTTCTGAGAAATGGTTATACTTTTTGAAATATTTTTTTTGATAAACCTTCAGTGCATTGTTTGAAGCAGTGTCATTCTCATAAAAGAAGTGAGGGTAGATAACGCCATTTGCACTTTCACCTGCAACTTTTAAAATGTCAGGGTTTTCAAAAGTATCCATACCAAGAAATTTCAATTTGAGATTTAATTCCTTAGCCTGTTTTAAAATATATCCCGCTTCTTCATAACTAACTAATAATACAACATCAGGTTTTTGTGATGATACTTTCAATAATTGATTTTTAAAATCCTTGGTATCTGAAAGATATGATTGTTGTTCTACAACTTCTCCATTTATGCTTTTTATTCTTTCTTCTAAATATGAAGTCATACCAACACCAAAATCATTATTTACATAAATCACAGCTACTTTTTTGTAACCAGATTTACCGATGAACTCTACTAATTTATCAATATAAATTTTTCCGGTAGGGATAATCCTAAAAATATAATCTCCGGCATCGCTGATTTTAGGGGATAAACCTTCACTTAATACAATTACTTTTTCTTTTTCAGCAATTGGTGCTTGAGCTAATACTGACGAAGAACACCACGAACCAATTACAAAAGGAACTTTATCAATAGTCGCAAGTTTCGTCATTGCGTTCGTTCCAAAGGTCGCATCACATTTATCATCCTCATAAATAATTTCAATCTTTTTAGTGAAACTATCATTTTCATTTATCTCATCTACGGCTAAATTCATTCCTTCTTTAATCCAATTACCATATTTAGCTACATCGCCTGTTAATGGTAGAACAGCACCAATTTTTACAACCCCTTTATTATTTTTTGGTTTGTTTTGATTACATGAATTGCATCCTGCAAAAGCAAATACAATTGCTGAAAGTGCGAATAGGTTTTTTATTTTTTTCATCGTGTGTGATTTATATTTTTAGACAAATACTAAATTTAGTTCATTGATGTTGAAGTTTGTATTCACTATAGTTTTACTGAAAATTCTGCCAAGTTTCAAACCAATTACCTTGTTGGCAATTCTTACACATTCTTTAACACGGTGTTCAACAATCAGTAAAGTGATTCCACTTTTCTCTTTTAATGCCTTCAAATTTTCAGTTACGAAGATAATATTTTGGGGCGATAATCCGCTTAATGGTTCGTCAAGTAAAATCATCTTCGGCTGGTGCAAAGTTGCCATTGCAACTGTGAGCAATTGGCGTTCACCTCCACTTAGTTTCATTGGTGTTCGGTTCAAATGAGGCGCAAGTAGTGTAAATATTGAAAGTACATTTTCAATTCGCTGCTTCAATAGTTTTTGGTCAAGGGTTAAGCCAGCCATTTCCAAATTCTCTTTTACGGTGAGGTCGTCAAAGAGGTTGTTCTTTTTCGGAATGTAGAGCAACCCTTTTTTCAAAAGTGCTGATGTTGGTTTGCCTGTAATGTTTTCTCCGTCAAAAAAGACCTCACCCCTAACCCCTCTCCCAGGGAGAGGGGAACTGTTCCATAGTGGTAACATTCCGTAAATGGCTTTGAGCAAAGTAGATTTTCCGCTACCGTTGCTTCCTGCAAGCAAAACAATTTCGCCATGTTTCACTTCAAATGAAACATCAAAAAGCACTTGCTTTTTGTCATAACCTGTTGATATGTTTTCTACTTTCAGCATTTGTATTTAGATGTATGCTTCCATTACTTGTTTATCCTTTTTAAGCGTTTCTATGTTCTCAAAGCTGGAGATAATTCCTTCATGCAAAAAGAAAATTTTGTCAGCAACATCGGCAATAAAGTCTGTATTGTGTTCAATCAAGAAGATAGTTTTGCCTTGTTCTTTCAATTGCTTAATATGTATCGCAATCTTGTTCCGATACTCTGGCTGTAAGCCTGCAACAGCTTCGTCAAGTAACAGCAGCGTTGGGCCATTTGCCACACAGGAGGCAAGCGAAAGCAGTTTTTGTTGTCCGTAAGAAATTTCAGCAGCCAAAGAATTTCTCACATCGCTTAGAAAAAACTGTTCAATAATTTCATCTGCCTTTTTATTCAACTCTGTGTTTGTGTTGCGGTGGAAATTTTCAGGCAACATTGCATTGAGCCAATTGTCAGTTGGGTTTTGCTGCATGGCTAAAATGATATTTTCTTTCACCGAAAGCTTTGTAATAAGCCGTAAATCCTGAAAAGTTCTGCTAATGCCTTGCCGGTTTATTTTGTAGGGCTGTTTGTTTGTGATGTTTTTATCGCCAAAAAAAATATCACCGTTTTGTGGTTTGATGAAACCGGTAACGATATTGAATAAAGTG
Organism: Chitinophagaceae bacterium; assembly: GCA_031417315.1. Classification (GTDB taxonomy): domain Bacteria; phylum Bacteroidota; class Bacteroidia; order Chitinophagales; family Chitinophagaceae; genus CAIVPM01. The sequence continues at coordinate 9,090 of JANOVK010000300.1, forward strand.
GTTTTTCCAGAACCATTACCGCCCATAAGGGCATAGATTTTGCCTTGCTGTATAGACATGGAAATGTTTTTTAGCAGCGGTTTATCCTTGTTAAACCCAAAAGTGATATTTTTAAGTTCCAAACTCATTGGAAAATTAAGGTTTTGACACCCTTTTGATTCCGTTTGCAAAATCGGCATATTTTGTGTTATATTTGCATTGCTAAAGAGTTTTTCGCCTGCATATCTCATCCCATGATGGGTGTTGCCAGTACTGGCACGGGGGCAAAAAGATTTTTTAGCTTTTTTATTGCCCATCCTCCTCGTATAAGTTTAACACCGTTTCATACTTACTTTTCAACGCTTCAAAATAACGGCTTTCTCCCTGTAATATATCCCGTTGCACGGCCCACATCAGGTAGTCAATAATGCTTAATTCCGGCATTTCTCTGCTCTGTACTATTTCAAGGTTGTATTGTATGGCTCCGGTGGAATCGGCTTTATCAGCCTCTAATGCCTTTGTAACGGCCTCCTGGAAGCGGTGTAGCGAATTGTTGCCCCTTTGGGAAAGGTAAAGGTTATAATGCCTCCCGGTATCGTTTAACCTGCCATTCAAAAGGTGGTGCAACACATCAAAGTAAAACTCTGTGGGGTTGTTATTATGTTTCCGGTTGAAAATATTAAGGTCTTTTCTGGCTATTACAATATGGGCTTTGTAGCCCTCCAGGTTGCGGAGTAACTCAAAGAACTTTGCCCTGATTTCGGGATGATCGCCACGGGCATGAACAAACCAGCCTTTATCTGTGGCAATGGAAGGGATAGAATTGTATAAGCTATCGGCTTTAATGCTGTCCATAAAACCTACCACTGCTTTACGCAATGCTTTTCTGTTATCGGTTTCTATCATGCCAATAATAAGGTAGGGCTGAAAGCCTTCTGAGCCTACCAGCAATTTTTTACGGTTGCCATAGAAAACAGGGTCGCCGCTTTCATCTATGAAAAGATATGTTTTAGGTATGTGTTGTTGTTCTGCCATTTTGTTGTTACTCAAAAATAAACTATTATAACTTCCGTCTTTTTGGTTTAAAGAAACGATTGTAAAGAAACCTCAATCCGATAAATGCCCCTACTACTATAAGCACATGTTTCCAACTGAAATCGGGTTCGTTTGATTCGTAAGGCTTCGCTATTTCATCTTGCCAATAAATAACCGTTTTGTTTTTATACTGATTTAAAACCGCTTCTTTAATTTTCTCCGGTGTTGCAGTTAGC
>JANOVK010000301.1:0-7355 GCA_031417315.1 Chitinophagaceae bacterium
TGAAACTGTTGACACCACTGAATTTATTAAACAACTTCGTAGTAAATGAAAGTTATTACTACTAAGCAATTTATTAAAGATGTAGAGAAAGAATGAAACAAATCTTTGCAAATAGAATTGGGTGATATTATTGAAGAATTACATAGAATAAATAGATTGGAAGAAATAAAAAATCTTAATAAATTAAAAGGATTTAAAACTGCATATAGAATTAGATTACGAGATTTTAGAATTGGATTTATTTACGAAAATGAAGAAATAATTTTAAGCAGGGTAATGAATAGAAAAGAGGTTATCGTTTCTTTCCTTAAAAAATAAAATTTGTGTCTTAGTGCCTTTGTGGCAAAATAAAAAATAAAACAAAATGACTCGACTAGAAGTTTTAAAAACGTACAAAATATATATTGGAGGTCAGTTTCCAAGAACTGAAAGTGGTAGATATTATACTCCAAAAAATAAAGCAGGACAAGCATTAGCAAATGTTTGTTTAAGTAGCAGAAAAGATTTTAGAGATGCTGTAGGTGCTGCAAGAAATGCTGTTGGTGGATGGAGTGCAAAAGCTGCTTTTAATAGAGGTCAGATTTTATATCGTATTGCAGAAATGTTAGAAGGAAGAAAAGCTCAGTTTATAGATGAGTTGATGAAACAAGATTCAACTGCTGCACAAGCTGAAAAAGAAGTAAACACTTCAATTGATAGATTAATTTATTATGCTGGTTGGTGTGATAAATTTCAACAAGTTTATAGCAGTGTAAATCCTGTTGCATCATCATATTTTAACTTTTCTGTTCCTGAGCCAACAGGTGTTGTATCAATTATTGCACCTCAAGACAGTTCTTTGTTAGGATTAGTTTCTGTTATAGGACCAGTAATTGCTGGAGGAAATACTTGTATAGTTTTAGCAAGTGAAACAAAACCTTTATGTGCAGTAACTTTAGCAGAAGTAATTAATTCTTCTGATGTTTCTGGTGGAGTAATAAATATTTTAACAGGAAAACCAAGTGAGTTAGTAAAATATTTTGCAGATCATATGGATGTAAATGCAATGATTTATTGTGAAAATGAAATTGAAACAATAAAACTCATTCAAGAAAAAGCATCGTTAAATATAAAAAGAGTTGTATTGTATAACAAAGTAAAATGGAACAGCGATGCTGCTGAAACACCTTATTTTATTATGAATACCCAAGAAATAAAAACAACTTGGCATCCTATTGAAAATATTGGTGGGGCAAAAGCAGGGTATTAAAATAATTTTGAATGATAAATTTTAAATGTTTAATGAAGCTATTTATTTCTTTTATACTTTTTGTTTTTTACATGGCTACTTTTCAAGTGAATGCACAAATTGATACATCATCAATAAAAAAAGATTCTATCATAGTTAATAAAGACCCACGATTAGATATATTAACACAGAAGCAATCCTTAATTAACAAACGTTCTCAACTGATGACCAGTACTGGTTTGTGGAAGGGTTATAGACTTCAACTATTGAGTACAAATATCAGAACTCAAGCATTTAAATTAAAATACGATTTGCTTGTAAGTTATCCAACACACAAAGTTTATATTTCGTATCAAGCTCCTTATTTTAAAGTACGATTTGGAAATTTTATTAAAAAGGAAGATGCCGAATTAATTCGAAAAGAATTATCGAAAAAATATGCAGCAGGCATTTTTATTGTGCAAGATGCCATTGAATATACACCAAAAGGCGATGATGATTTAATGCTAAAATAATATCAGATGATTAAAGAAAAAATTAAAAATTTAGCCTCATTATACGCAAATGATTTTATAAAAATCAGACATCATTTACATGCAAATCCAGAATTAAGTTACCAAGAATTTAAAACTTCAAAATTCATCCAAAATAGATTAACTGAATTTCAAATTCCTTATACAGTTATGGCTAACACTGGCGTTGTAGGTATTATTGAGGGAAAAAATTCAAGCTCTAGAATTATTGCATTAAGAGCAGATATGGATGCTTTACCCATTAACGAGGAAAATAATGTTGCTTATAAATCTTTAAATGATGGAGTAATGCATGCGTGTGGACATGATGTACATACAACATGTTTATTAGGTGCTGCTAAAATTTTAAACGAATTAAAAAATGAATGGGAGGGAACTATAAAATTAATTTTTCAACCTGGTGAAGAAAAAAATCCAGGTGGTGCTAGTATCTTAATAAAAGAAGGTGTTTTAAACAATCCAACTATTGAAAAAATTATTGCATTGCATGTACACCCAGGATTACAAGTTGGTAAATTTAGTTTTAGAAAAGGAAGAGTAATGGCTAGTGCAGATGAAATTTATATAACAATAAAAGGTAATGGTGGCCATGCAGCTGCCCCACATTTAACTGTGGATACAGTATTAATTGCGTCGCATTTAATTGTAGCACTACAACAAATTGTTTCTAGAAATAATAATCCAACCTCACCATCAGTATTGTCTATTTGTTCAATTCATGGTGGAAATGCCACCAATATTATTCCAAGTGAAGTAAAATTAATGGGAACATTTAGAGCCATGGATGAAACTTGGAGAACTAAAGCTCATGAATTAATAAAAAAACAAGCAAAGGCAATTGTTGAAGGTATGGGTGCAGAACTTGAATTAAATATTGATGTTGGCTATCCAACGGTTGATAGCGAGCCTATTTTGACTGAACACTGTACTCTACTTGCAACAGAGTTTATAGGTGAAAACAATGTTGATGAAACAGAATTAAGAATGGGAGCAGAAGATTTTGGATATTATACACAACATGTTCCTGGTTGTTTTTTTAGATTAGGAGTGAGAAATGAAAAAGAAAATATTATTCATAATGTGCATACTTCAAAATTTAATATTGATGAAAGTGCTATTGAAATGGGAATGGGAATGATGAGTTGGCTTGGGGTTAAAGCCTAATTAATTCCAATTAATTTTTCGCTTGTTAATATAAGCCCACCAAAGTAAAAATGCAGCAATAGTTCTATAGGGCTTCCAATCGTTTGCAATTAATTCAATTTCTAACTTAGTTGTTGTGTTAGGCAAATTCAAAACTTCTTTAACACTTTTTATTAAAGCCACATCTCCCATTGGGAAACAATTACAACTTTGTAAAGCCATCATTAAAAAAACATCAGCCGACCAGTCGCCAATTCCTTTAATTTTTTTCAACTCAGATTTTATTTTATCATCCTTCATATCAATTAATAAATCTAAGCTTAGATTTCCATTTTTAATTTCAGTTGATAAGCATTTTGTATAAACAATTTTTTGTCTACTAAAATAACAAGCTTTTAAATCTTCATCAGTAAGTTTTAAAAAATTTGAAACAGTAACATTATCTATTTTTTCTTTTAATTTATGATAGGCTGCTTTTGCAGATGCTAAAGAAACTTGCTGTTCTAAAATAATTTGAACCAAAGTTTCAAACGAAAGACTTCTTACAAACATAGGTGGGTAGCCATATTGCTTAATTATATCATTAAAATACGAATGTTTGTTTGCCAATGTTTTACAAATATTTCTGAAATTTGTTTTGTTAAATCTTGTTGTCATTCTTGTAATACCGCTTATTTTCGTTGATGTAAAATAACACAATGGCATTAACATATCCATCTCCAAAATTTCCTGCAGTAAAAACTTCTCTTCATACAGAGTTAAGAAAAAGAGTGAATCAATATTTTACTGACAATAAAATTAATCAAACAGGCAATAGCAGTTTGTTTTTTAAAGCTATATTACTAATTACTATTTTTGCTGCTTTATATATACATTTAATTTTTGTTCAACCCATTTGGTATATTGGCTTAGTTGAATGTTTTTTAATGGGAGGTGTAATTGCGGCAATTGGCTTTAATGTAATGCATGATGGTAGCCATGGTAGTTTTAGCAAAAATAAATGGATGAATAAAATTGCTGCTCATAGCATTAGTATGTTAGGTGCCAATCATTTTATGTGGAATATGAAACACAACATGATTCACCACACATTTACAAATGTTGATGGCGTTGATGATGATATTGAAGTGGGGATTTTAATGAGAATGGCACCCACACAAAAAAAATTAAAAGCTCATAAATTTCAACATTTTTATTTTTGGTTTCTCTATATGTTTTTATATATATTTTGGATTTTTTATACTGACTATTCAAAATATTTTAAAAAGAGAATTGGAAGTGTGCCACTTAAAAAAATGGAATTAAAAGATCATTTAACTTTCTGGATTGTTAAAGTGTATCATGCAGCATTATTTATTTTTATTCCTATTTATTTTGTTGGATGGTCTTCGTGGTTAATTGGTTTTATAACAATTTGTTGTTTTGCTGGTTTTGTTTTAAGCATAGTTTTTCAATTAGCACATACTGTTGAACATACTGAATTTCCGGTAGCAGATTTTGATGAAAATAAATTACCTGATGAATATGCTGCTCATCAAATAAAAACAACAGCAAATTTTGCAAATAAAAATAAATTAGTAAGTTGGCTTGTAGGTGGATTAAATTTTCAAATAGAGCATCATCTATTTCCGAAAATTTCACATATACATTATCCTGCAATTAGCAATATAATTAAAAAAGTGTGTGTAGAATATCAGTTACATTATATAGAATATCCTACTACCAGAAAAGCAATTGCTGCACACTTTAGATTTTTAAGACATATGGGTAGAGCTGATTAGAGTTGTTAAGATATTTTTTTATTATACTTTGTAATTATATTTTAATCCACATTGTATAAAAATCGAATAGCTTGTTAGTTACATTTGATGATAAATTAATCAATATTACATGAACCCACATCATTACGTAGCCATTATGGCTGGTGGCATTGGTAGTCGTTTTTGGCCAATGAGTAGAGCATCTTATCCAAAACAATTTTTAGATATTTTAAACAGTGGTAAAACACTTATACAGTGGACTTTTGAGCGATATGCTGCATTTATTCCTGTTGAAAATATTTATGTAGTAACTTCTGCAGAATATACAGCAATTGTAGCTGAGCAATTGCCTGGTATACCCAAAGAAAATATTTTGGCTGAGCCTAGTAAAAAAAATACTGCACCTTGTGTTGCTTATATCTCTTATAAGTTATTACAGAAAGATCCAAAAGCATCATTAGTTATTGCACCAAGCGATCACATGATTTTAGATGCGGAAACTTTTAAAACAACCACTTTACAAGCTCTAGATTTTGTTGAAACCAACAATTCATTTGTTACCTTAGGTATTAAACCAACCTATCCAAATACTGGTTATGGTTATATTCAATTCGATACAGAATCTATTGGCGATAATATTTATAAAGTAAAAACTTTTACCGAAAAACCAGATTTAGAAATAGCTAAATCTTTTTTAGCAAGTGGAGAGTTTTTATGGAATGCTGGTATTTTTATTTGGAAAGCAGTTGACATAATGAATGAATTTGCACTACAACAATCTGAAATGTTTGAGTTGTTTGATAATGAAAAAATTCATTTTAATACACCACAAGAAGTAGAAGCTATAAATAGAATTTATCCACTTTGTACTAACATTTCTATCGATTTTGCAATTATGGAAAAAGCAAAAAGTGTTTGTGTAATTCCTTCATCATTTGGTTGGAGCGATTTAGGAACTTGGAACAGTGCTTACGAAAACTTAGATAAAGATTATTTGGGAAATGCTGTGGCAAGTGATAATGTTATTATTATTGATGCTACAAAATGTATGGTAACTGCACCAAAAGAAAAGTTAATTGTTTTACAAGGATTAGATGATTTTATTGTAGTAGATACTAAAGATGCATTACTAATTTGTAAAAAAGATAAAGAACAAGCCATTAAAGAATATGTAGCTGAAGTAAAACGAAGCAAAGGAGATAAGTATTTATAAATTTTAAAAGCTCTGCGAAACATTTTGTTTCGCAGTTTTTATTTTGTTGCTTTAAGCAACATCGTAAAACTTTCAAAACTGTAAGCTTTGAAGAGCTGAGTTGTGTTCAATAAATAATTATATTCGATTTCGAAATTTTGTATTAATGTTTAATTTTATCATTGTTGGCTTATGGAGTTCCAACTAAAAAGTGGACAAAATAGTATAGAGGTTTAAGCGACATTTTTTAGATTGTTATAAAATAATTGTTGATATTCTGTTATAGTTAGATTGTTTAGTTATTGATGTCTTCTTTTGGTATTGTAAAAAGTTAAAATGTTTTCAACATTTTTATATAACTTTTCATAGTTTTACAAATGAATGAAACAACGCATTTATATTGACACATCTGTTATTGGTGGCTATTTTGACAAAGAGTTTAAAGAAGCTACAGTAGCTCTTTTTCAGCGACTTGAAAATGGAGAAATTATTTTTGTAGTTTCTGACCTTCTCGACCTTGAATTAATAAATGCACCTCAAAAAGTTAGAGAACTGCTTTACAATTATTCGGCCGACAAATTTTTTCGTGTAGAATTAACCGAAGATGCAATTAAACTTGCCGACACCTATATTTCAGAAAAAGTGGTTGGAAAAACAAGTGTAGAAGATTGCAGGCACATCGCACTAGCGACAATAAATAAAGTGGACGTTTTAGCGAGTTGGAATTTTAAACATATTGTTAATCTGGACAAAATAAAAGGCTATAATTCGGTAAACCTTAAATTGGGTTATCAAATGATAGAAATTAGAAGTCCTAAAGACCTTATTAATTATGGAAACGATTAAAAAAGAAAAAACTTTTGACGCAGTTAAAATGATGCGTGACATTAGAGATAAAGTAAGTTCTGAAACTCAGAATATGACTTTTGCGGAACTGAAAGAATATATTCAGACTAAATTAAAAGAAAGCAAATTGAAACCCGTGGGTCAATAATGAAGTTTTTTGGAATATGATTATTCAAGGTCAAAACTATAATCCCCCTAGTTCTACTAATCATTTTGTTTCGCAGTTTTTATTTTGTTGCTTCAAGCAACATCGTAAAACTTTCAAAGCTGCAAGCTTTGAAGAGCTAGGAATTGTTAAAGAATTAAAAATGTTAAAAACAATAATTAATAATTAAATTACTTTACAATGAAAAAGCTATTATTCATTTTTCTTCTACAAATAATTTATTCCTCAATTTATGCTCAAAAGCATTTTACATTAGGTTTAGATTGGGTATTCTATATTTCTGAAACAAGCAATGCAATTAAGTTAGACAATTTTAATAAAGGAAGTGGTTTACAATTAACATATCGAAAAAACATAGACCACAATAATTTTTTAACTTTAAAGTTAATGAGTGTTGAATCTTCTAAAATTTTTAATAACCTACAAAGTTTAAGAGTTGGCTATGAAGTAGGAAATATACACAAAATAAAAAACTTATTTCTAATAA
>JANOVK010000302.1:0-2684 GCA_031417315.1 Chitinophagaceae bacterium
CTAAATCCATTGCTGGGGATTTAATGTCTCCACGACTTCCAATTATAGAAAAATATAAATTGGCATAATTTATATATCCCATCGCTTTTATTGAAAAGGCAAGACCACCAGCATTGCTGTAAGCAAACAATATTGAACTTAGTAAATACTCCTTTGGAATCCTTTTTAAAGTAAACGCATCGTTAATTAATGTTTTGATTTCAATTGGCATTTTGGAAATTATTTGTTCCAATTGATTAATTGCAATTTCTTTGTTTGTTTTAAAAGCGTTTCCAATTTTTATATCAATTTCCTCAATAGTATTTACCATCATAACCATCTGCTTTTTAGGTAAACAATATTTTTTGTTTCCATGTCGTAGTAGGCTTTTGATCCATCCTGCGTAATTGGAATATTCATTACTGGATAATATCGTTGTTTTAAACTTCCAATTAAATTTTGTATATCTTTCTTTGTTGCGGGCTTATTTTCTTCACTTGTGAATAGGCTTGTTAACGCATTCACAGCTAATGTACCAGCCGCTGCATTGCCAACACCAGCCAAACTCATTTTTTCAATTTTTAGAGGTTCTTTTTTTTCAGTTTCCTTTTTTACAATGCTTAATCCAGTACTATTTTTTGTTACAAATGCTCTAGTTCTGCAACTATTACTGCAATACTTTTGTTTCTTGCGTCTATTGGGCTTATAATCTTTACCACAATACTGACATCGGTATAAATAATTGTCCATGTTCGTAAATGTTACGTTAGATTAACGATTAAATAGCTGTTTTTTCATCAAATACTCATCTGCTTTAGTTTCAATATCAGATTTTGTATTGTGTTTTCCGTTGTTAATCCATTGCAAAATACTTTCCTTGGAGAAGTATAATTTCTTGCCCACTTTATGGAAAGGAATTTTTTTTCGGTGAACTAAACCATATATGCTAGACTTAGCCAGATTGATAAGTTTAGCGGTTTCGTCAATACTCATATAGGCATCATCTGTAGAAGATTCAGATGGTGCAATTGCCTTTTTAATGTTTTCTGTAATTTGCTCTGCTAGTACTTTTATTCCTTCTTCTGAGAGCATGTAAAATTGTTGTTTTTCCATACTTCAAAGGTTCATATTAATGCGTGTGGATATTTGTGTGGTATAATGTGTGGTTTTGAAATTTTTAGAAAAATGTAAATAAATCGAGTCGTTACAACTTTAATTTTATTAAAAATAAAACCCAATTAACGTTTTCTTTAAACATCAATTGGGTTTGTAAATAAAAATGTGTGGATTTTTTTATGTATTATTTATTCATTTTTTGTTAACTTTTTTAGATTAGTTAGTTTCGTATGTTCTTTATAGAGTATTGATTTGATATATTTTGTTGTATCCGAAAGATTTAAATCTTTTATTTTTTTTACTAAGGTTTCAATGAACATTATTCTTTCATCTTTATCTATATAATCAATTCCCTTTGTGAGAACTTTATAATGAACGGTGTCTCTATATTTCATCTTGTCAAATGAATTCAAATCTTTAATCTCTATAATGCTCATTAAGCGGCATAATTCTGTTGCTGGTAAATTGAATGGTTTTTCGTTGTTTTTTTTCTGAGTAGTATTATTTGCTATGTTATCACCTAATGCTTTACACATAATGTGAAACAAAAATGACTTTTCAACATTACTTAATTTATCAATAGAAGTTTTTATTCTACTTTCTTCGGTGGTAGTAAATCCTTCTTGTTGGATTGATGAATTAAAGTTATTTATTAATCTTTCACTAGTTGAAATATCGGTTCTATCTACTGAACTACTAATTTCGTAATAGCCCCCGCCATATTCGTTTTCTTTATATGTTGCAATTGGAATTTGTTTGTTTGGATAATATTCAGAAAAGATGTTTTTATATAATGTTGAATTGACTACATGACCTTCAAACTTATTAAAAGTAAAATATTTATAAGCATTAGCTTCAAAAAGTAATTTATAAAGCTCACTGTTTTCACCGAATCTATTATAACATTTTTGATAAACATCATATTTTAACAAATGGGGAACGAAGTCTTCATATGTGATATTATCAAAATCTTCGCCGTATGTGTAATTTGAAACTTTCTTGATTTTTAACCTTTTTAAGAATTCATCATATGCTTCATTTTTTAAGACAGCTTTTACTACATCAATTTTATTATTATCATAGTTATCAAAAGAAAGCCTGTATATTCTATAAACTTCTTCAAAATGGTCTTTATAATGATAAATAAAACTAGTTTCTATAAAATCATCCCAAATTTTGCGACGTATATTATCAATAGCTTTAGTAACGGATATTCCATTTTCAGAATCCGACTTTAAAGAATTAATAGAAAAGGCAGTTAATTTTTTTAATTCTGCATCCGCTATTTTAATGTGATTGTTAAGAAATTCCATCTAATTGTATATTTATACGGTTAGCAGCTTCAATTTTATTTTTGTCCATTACTTTGGTGTAAATCTGTGTTGTAGAAACGTTTTTATGACCTAATAATTTTGAGACGGTGTATATGTCAGTTCCATTTGCAAGTTGTAAGGTTGCGTAGCTATGTCTGAAATTATGAAATGAAATTTTCTTTTTTATCCCCGACTTTGTTATCCATTCTTTTAAAGGTCTGGTGGTTTGAGAATATTGAATACCTCCAAATATTAGTCCTGTATTTGTTTTTTGTG
>JANOVK010000303.1:0-1588 GCA_031417315.1 Chitinophagaceae bacterium
AATTCTTCGTCATTGCGAAGGTTCTTGCCTGAAGCAATCTGTTCATTGGCGTTGTGAGATTGCTTCGTGCCTCGCAATGACGTTGAGTTTGAAGTTTTCCAAACTAAAAAACCTATTGGGAAATTTCCTTTTAATCCATCAAATGCTTTGCTATGAACAACAAATCCTCCTAAATATTCTGCACTCCAGTTTTTTCTAAAAACATCTAAAGTTGGTGATATTGTATATTTTAATGTGCTAAACATTGCAAGTGTGGCATTTGGAATTTCTTTAGCAATTCTTGCAACAAATTGAGTGTATAATTCATTACTTGCTTTACCATATTCTTTCATTGCTGTTGTTGCTAATTTAGTTTTGGCAACACCCGATTTATTCTCTGGATTTTTTTCACCAATACCAGTATTGTCAGCATTTGTAGCCTCAGCATAAGGAGGATTAATCAATACCAAAATTTTCTTTTCATTTGCAATAGCTTCCTGTAAACTCTTAGGTATTTTATTGGTTATTGTATAATCAATTTTTCCATCATCTGTAATATCATCATTTAAATAATCGTACTGAAATCGTGTTGCAGCTACACAGGTTTTGGTGGCTTTCATTACATCTACATCGGCAACATATAATGTACTCTTGTAAATATTTCTTGGGTTGCTGTGCTTTACTTCTAAGTTGCCTACACCACAACACATATCCCAAACCAAATATTCTTTTTGCCAATTTTTGCCTAAGGTTTCTGTTAGTTTATCATAAGCTTTATCTACTACATGCAAGGGTGTATAAAATGCACCTTTAAAACTGCGTTCATCAAGTGGTATTAAACTATCTCTTCGTTCTAATAAATAATTTCTGTATTCTTGTTTTGGTGGTTTATGGTAAATGCTCCAAAATTGTCGGTAGCCTTCTTTATTATTCAGCTCATAAATTTTACCACCTAAGCTAAATACTGGTGCATTGTTTTTATGTAATAATTCTGCTGTTAAATTATCGTGTGTACTAAGTGTACCATCATGCATAATATCTGCAAAAAATAATAATGCATAATCTTCTTCTGCAATTCCATTAATTTCTCTACCAACCATCAACACCCACTTATCAAAAACTTGTTTTAAATTATCTGGAGTAATTTGAGTACGAATAATATCGCCTTTTTGTATGGCATTTTTTATGGTACTTATAAACTCATCTTCATGTGTTTCTATTTTAAAACTTACAATATATGTTCCTATATAAGCAGAGATGGCATCTAATGCTTCTGTTGTATAGCTGCTGGCACTTTTACCCCATTTAATAGTTTTCTTTTCTAAAAAAGGAATTACATCAGCCGACTTCATTATAGCTGCTTTTTTAGTATCAATTACACATAAAAATGGAGGAACATAATCGCCTTTGTTTAAAGCTTGTTGTACATAATGCATGAGCTGAGTAAACATAGCATAAGTACTGTTGTTAGTATTATCTTTAGCCTCGAACCAAATTTCTTTGGTTTGAATGTCTATTAAATTTTTACTATATCCTTTTAAGCCCAATGCTTTTATATAAGCATCTTTTACATCTTCTTCACTTTTGGCTTGTTGTAATTTTTGATACA
>JANOVK010000304.1:0-1553 GCA_031417315.1 Chitinophagaceae bacterium
AAGCCTGCATGGTGATCGATTTATGTTCATGCAGATATTCCATCAGTTTTTTCTCTTCATCACCAAAGGTAAAGCGAATATCGCGTTTTTGTTTCGACCTGCGCACGATCTCTTCCATTTGGGTGCATCCCAAATTGTCGTAGTTATGCAGCGGCTTTAAAATCGGTTTTTGTCAATTCAATCACTTTACTCCATTGACCATTCATATAGGTTACTCTTAGATTGAGCATATTTTGAGCCCCCCTCTTGCTCCATCGCTGACCAGAAAGTTTCATTCTTTTTTGGATCACTGATCGATGAGCCGATTCAATGGCTCCAGAACCAATAATGCCACAACCTATTTGACGATAGTGTTTGTAATCCATTCGCGCTTTATTGTTTTGGTAGTAGTCTATTAGGTTTTTAGCTTCTTTATCGTTGGGGGCTACTTGGCTGATATTGTTAATCACCTTATCTACTTTACTTTCCCATAGAAGAGACAACTGCCGATGGCTCCATTTCTTTCTGGTTTTTTCATCCGTAAAGAAACCTTGCGCAAAAGCATGCAGGTGTTCGCTGGCATGATAATAGTCAAGGATGGATACTGCATTGGGAAAACTATCTTCAATCCAATTTTTGATCCACACCGCTCCGTCTGAAATGAAAGCCAGTTGCTTGCCCAGGGAACCATACGATTCAATGAGTTCATCCATCTGATTATTAAATTCCCGGGCACCTCCCAGGTGAGCCAAATATTGCGAATGACGTATAAAATCGGCTTTCCCATCGGTTCTAATACAATCTCCTGACTTAAAAACCCGTCCTAATTTTACTTCTTTCCACCCTTCTTCCCGAGTCAACAACATCGAACCATCAGTCTCCACATAAAGTAGTTCCTGATTTTTCACAGGTGGCATAGTTCTTTCTGTCATCGGAGTCTTTCCAAGTTCTTCTCCATAGGTGTCGGTGACCCGATGAGCTTGAGTATGGCCTATTTCAACATTCAAAAATTGCTTAATCACTTCATTGCTCCTTTCATAGCAGTCCAACTGTCCGGCATAAATAATAAGTTCCTGCATCCGGGGACTAATTTGAAATCCGTTCTTGCCTTGACTAAATGGATTCTCATTGCTAATGCTTATGTAGCCCAGGGTCGTGAAGTTTTTTTTTACGCCTATCCTTTGGAACAGACCCTATGTTCTTTTCTAAAACCTCTCGCCCTAATTCCTGCCAGAGTTCCACAAATATCTTCTCGTAATCATAAAAATTATCAAGCTTGTTTAGCGCTTGAAGGGCTTCATAGCGGGCTTCCGCTAAAGCTAAAAATTCCTTCTTATCCATAATCTTTTTGGGGTATATCCAAATTTAATCATTTGCGACAATCTGGGATGCACCCGTTTATTCGGAGTCTGATTAATGAAATAACTATTTTTAAAATCATAATTCTTTCGTAATCAGAATTAAATTATGAAGATCAGCATAAGCACTGATTTCCTTGTCTGTTGAATACCACTTATGAAGCAAATCATTAACATGAAAGGATTCGTAGCCCAGCGCTTTGAGATGCTTCACTA
>JANOVK010000305.1:0-1929 GCA_031417315.1 Chitinophagaceae bacterium
TGGCATGCCAGAAATAATGGACTAGTTGCCACCTATTTGCCAAATCCCAAAGCCGAAGTCGGTCATGACCCACACCGGATGATACTTTGTACTTCACACCCAGACGTGATCTGGCAACAAAACCATTGCGGAATTTTTAGAACTGTAAATGGTGGTGAAAGTTGGAGTGATGTGAGCGGAAAAAATGGCTTCCCGTTTTACGGATTTGCTTTAGCAATTGATGAGTATGACCCAAAAAAAGCATGGGTCATCCCTGCACAAAGTGACGAAGTGCGTCTTCCGAATGAATTAAAACTTACCGTATGTAAAACGACCAATGGAGGAGAAAACTGGAACTCCATAATGAATGGACTTCCTCGCTCCTATTGTTTTGATCTGGTATTGCGTCACGCATTTGTACACCAGGGAGAAATACTTGCTTTTGGCACCAATAACGGTAATCTCTTTATCTCTATGAACCATGGAGAAAATTGGAAAGTTGTTAAACAACACCTGGCCACCATTAACGGTCTCGCATTCGGATAACCCTCTGTAAAAAAATATTTCTGTTTCGGCTGACGATAGTCTTAAGATTTGTTAAATTCCTAGTCCGTTTTCAATGCTGGCCAATGATAAAGTTCTGGTGCGATGGGCTTGATAAAAATAAAGAGGCAGATGAAGTCGTCTTATTTTTACTTATTGAGAAAAATTAAGAATTAAGAAAATGAAAACTACTATTGAAAAAGAGTTTGAGTTGGAAGAACCAATTGCAAAAGTCTGGGGATACTTAAGCGATCCAACCAAGATCGTTGAGTGTGTTCCGGGAGCATCTCTTACTGAAAAAATTGACGACAAAAATTATAAAGGTCAGGTCACTACTTCTTTTGGTCCTGTGAAAGCGAGTTATAATGGTGAGATAACGATTACCGAAATGGATCATACCCATTATAAAATGACATTGGTAGGAAAAGGCGTTGACTCCAAAGGAAAAGGAAGCGCAGATATGACCATGAATGGAAGCCTGATCGATAAAGGCGGCAATACTACTGCCGTAAAGTTTATTATGGACATTTCCATCGTTGGCATGCTGGCACAGTTTGGCGCGCGCCTGATCAAAGATGTTTCAGACCAATTGCTGGGGAAGTTTGTGAATAACTTTAAAGATAAACTGGCGGGCAAAGAAGTAGACAATAAAATGAGCGGAGCATCCATGGTGGGCTCCGTGTTGAAGAGTACCGTGGGCGGACTTTTCGGAGGAAAAGAGAAGGAAGATAAAGATGATAAAAACGAATCATGATAAAAGAGGTTTCTGCTTTTGTTGAGTCATTTGATCGGTTGGGTTACGTGGTTGACGAAGAGCTCGCCACGATTTTATTCCTGATGACAAACCTTCAGAAACCGTTGTTACTGGAAGGGCATCCGGGCGTGGGTAAAACTGAAGTGGCTAATATTCTTGCCGCATACCTGGGCACCGATCTGATCCGGCTTCAATGCTATGAAGGACTGGATGTGCACTCTGCTGTGTATGAATGGAACTATCAAAAGCAATTGCTTTCCATCAAAATACAGGAGTCGAATGAGAAGACAGAAACTGAAAAAGAGAAACATATTTTTGGTGAAGAATTTTTAATGCCTCGCCCCTTACTCAAGGCTATCTCGGGCAAAGAAAAATCTCCTGTGCTGCTGATTGATGAGATAGATCGGGCGGATGAAGAATTTGAAGCTTTCCTTCTGGAACTTCTTTCTGCCTATCAAATCAGTATACCGGAATTTGGTACCATTAAAGCCACTCATCCCCCATTTGTAATACTTACTTCAAACCGCACGCGTGAACTAAGTGATGCATTGCGCAGACGTTGTTTATACCATTGGGTGAATTATCCGGATTTCAACAAAGAGTTGAAAATTATTCACAAGCACCTTCCGGAAATTGATCAACATCTTTCTGAG
>JANOVK010000306.1:0-4117 GCA_031417315.1 Chitinophagaceae bacterium
ACAAGTGTAGAACAAAAAAATGCTGTTGAAGAATACATCAATTATGTAAAAAGCAGAAGTGATAGAGAACGACAAGCAGAGGTAAAACAAATTACAGGATGCTTTACTGGTGCTTATGCTATCAATCCTTTTAATCAAAGAAAAATTCCAATTTGGATTTCTGAATATGTTTTAGCAGGTTATGGCACAGGAGCTATAATGGCTGTGCCTTGTGGGGATGAACGTGATTTTAAATTCGCTCAGCATTTCAATATTCCTATCACAAATATTATTGGAGAACATTATATTGGAATATTAAAATGTTGTGCAAATTTAAAATCACGTTCATCGCCACAAGGCACAGCCATTATAGCTCCTGTGCCATAACCTGCTAACACATATTCTGAAATCCAGATTGGAATTTTTCTTTGATTAAAAGGATTGATGGCATAAGCACCAGTAAAGCATCCTGTAATTTGTTTTACCTCTGCTTGTCGTTCTCTATCACTTCTGCTTTTTACATAATTGATGTATTCTTCAACAGCATTTTTTTGTTCTACACTTGTAATTTCTTGTACTAAATCCAATTCAGGTGCAAGAACCATAAAGTCAACTCCAAAAATGGTATCTGGTCGTGTGGTATAAACGTTAATTTTGAATTTTGAATTTTGAATTTTGAATTCAATCTCTGCACCTTCACTTCTACCAATCCAGTTACGTTGCATTTCTTTCATGCTATCGCTGAAATCCACTGTTTCTAAGCCTTCAAGCAATCTATCAGCATAAGCAGTAATACGTAAATACCATTGTCGCATTTTCTTTTTAACAACAGGATGACCACCACGTTCACTTACACCATTCACAACTTCATCATTTGCTAAAACTGTTCCTAAAGCTTCACACCAATTTACTTCTCCAAAAGATGAAAAAGCTAATCTGCGTTTCATTAAAATTTCTTCTTGCTCGGTTATAGAAAAATTGTTCCATTGTTCAGCAGTAAAATTGCTGCCTCCACGAGTTTCATATTTTTTAATAAGTTCTGCAATAGGCTTGGCTTGTTTACAAGTATTACAGAAATAACTATTAAAAAGTTCTAAGAATAATTTTTGAGTCCATTTATAATAGTTCGGATCACTGGTTTGAACTTCACGACTCCAATCGTAACAGAAACCAATTTTATCAAGTTGGCTTTTAAAAGTGGTAATATTTTTTTTAGTGGTTTCTGCTGGGTGTTGACCAGTTTCAATAGCATATTGTTCTGCTGGTAAACCAAAACTATCAAAACCCATAGGATGCAGCACATTAAAGCCTTTCAAACGTTTGTATCTACTATAAATATCACTGGCAATATAACCTAAAGGATGCCCAACATGCAATCCTGCACCACTTGGGTAAGGAAACATATCCAACACATAATATTTTGGTTTATTGCTATCATTACTAACTTTATAAGCATTTGTTTCTTTCCAATGCTGTTGCCATTTTTTTTCAATTTCACGAAACTTGTATTCCATTTTTAAAATCTATTCTTCAATTATATATAATTCAAATAATTAATTAAAAAAAACTAACAATTATTTAAGTTTAAAAAAAGTTATTTTGTAATACTTTAAAGGCTAATTACATCGTTTAAAGTGATGCAAATGTAAGCTATTACATTACATTTGATTTTCTATAACAATTAATAAAATAATATGTTTAACAAATCTAAAACTGCAAGTAATAAATCAAAGCCATCGCAGTTTATGGCTATACTTGGTATAACTTCTGTGCTTTTTATTATTGGAATATTTGGTTGGCTTTTTTTAAGTGCAACTAAGTATACAGTTTTATTAAAAGAAGATGTTTTAATACAAGTGTATTTACATTATTCTGCAACAGATAAAACCACACAAGAACTAAAAACTTATATAGAAAATCAGCCTTATGTAAAAGATATTGAATATATTGATAAAACAACTGCAAAACAACGATTACAAGAATCTGAAGATAGGTATGATGAAGCATTATTAGGTGGAGATAATCCATTGTTTGCATCTTTAAATTTTCATTTAAAGAGCGACTATGTTCAGAAAGATTCGATGTTACAAATAAAATCAGATATAGAAAGTAATAGTCAGAATATTGTTGAAAGTATTTTATACCCTGCAGGCGTTGTAGAAAAAATGGGACCCATTTTAAAGTGGGTTTTAATATGCTTAGGCATTCTTGCAATTATTTTTGGATTATTGGCCATTATATTAATCGATAACACCATAAAATTATCAATGTATAGTAATCGGTTTTTAATTAAAACCATGCAAATGGTTGGTGCCACCAGAAGTTTTATTGTAAAACCAATAAATAAACAAGCAGTATTAAATGGAATAACAGCATCTGGTTTAGCTATTTTATTTGTGTGTGGGTTGATTTATTTATCTGAGTCGGCCCTTGATTATGTAAAACAACTTAGAGATAATTATTTATTATTAATCTTATTTTCGAGTATGATTTTTTTAGGAGTAATTATTAGTTTAATTAGTACAAATAGAAGTGTTGTAAAATATTTAAAAATGAAGTTAGACGATTTGTATTAATAAAATTTATCCATAAAAAAACCGACTCGTTTGAATCGGTTTTTTTATAAATAATAAATTAATTTTAGTGTTTAATAACTATTTTATCTGTACTTAATTCGCCTTCAATAATTGTTTTTACAACATAAGTTCCTTCTGGTAAAGTTGCTATTGAAATTCTAACAGAATTTGTAGTATTATTTTGATTAGAATAAATTCTTTTCCCAGTTAAATCAAATAATTCAACCGAACTAATATTAGCAATTGAGTTAACAAGTATTTCGTTTGAAGCAGGGTTTGGAGAAACAGTTAACTTAACGTCTCTCAATGTAACTTTTTGAACATTTGAATACTCATATTTTCCATTTTGATTATTTAATTTTAATCTATAATATAAAGTAGAAATATTTGGTAAATTATTATCGGTAACCTGATTGTTATAATTTCCAACTTGATTGTTATTTACAGTTATTATTTTTTCAAAATTTACTCCATTCACACTTCTTTCTATATCTATTGAATTACTTTCATCTGCATTTATTAACCAATTTAAATTTACAGAGTTTCTAAAACCAATAGCATTAAAGTTTGAAATTTTTATTGGCAATGGAGATTCATTCCAAATTTTTCCTATGCGAACGCCACCAATAATTACTTTTGCAACATTACCTGTACCTTGTCGTAAACATAAAGCAGAAATTTTAGCATTATCAGCAAAAACATCTGTAGAAGTAATATCGGCTGTTACTGGTTCAACTGCTGGAACCCCACTTGAGATTATATAAACACTAGCCACATCATCTTGAGTTGAAGCATTAAAAGTATATTTTAAAACAATTAAATACGTCTGATTTATAACATAATCTGATAAAGAAAATACTGCATTAGCTGCAGTGCTACCTTTTAATATACCTAGTTTAAAAGTATTAGGCACATCTCCTTTTTTAATATATAATCGAGAAGTAAAATTACTTACAGCAATTCCACTTGTTGCTCCATAATGCATAAAATAATCGGCAGCAGGGCCAACCGTATCAGTAACTTTTAATAAAAAAGAGCTATAAATACTTCCCGTATTAACACTATCAAATCCAACATTTGCATCTTCCCTTGAACCTGATGCATGTGCAACATTAATACTGCCACCCATTGCAGAACCTGCATAACCAGCATAAGTTAAATTTGTAGCGTTCCAGGTTATGGGTCCAGCATTTCCACTATGTCTTTTCCAAATAGCTCCACCTAAAGCAGGGTTTGTTAAAGTATCATTAGATGGTGTACCGGTAGTAGTATAAGCAAAGTTTTCAATTAGTATTAGTTGAGCATTTGCAGAACCCGATAAAAAAGCTAATATAAAAATAGAGAGTACAATTTTTTTCATAACATAAATTTTAGTTGACAAATATAAAAGTAAAAAGTTAAAACTAATATAAACCACCTATTAAAAGATTATCACTATTAAAAATCATTTGGTAAAAAAAAATGAAACATTACATTTGCAGCCGGCAGGTCTTACACGACCAGCTCCTGCAGAATCTCCCCAGGGTAGGAATACAGCAAGGATAAGTGGTTGAGCGGTGCGA
>JANOVK010000307.1:0-8723 GCA_031417315.1 Chitinophagaceae bacterium
CCATCTCCATCACTATCTAAGGCTCTACCACGAGAATCAACTGCAACGCCAGCAGGAGTATTAGGCTCTAAATCAAACTGGTCAGTAATTCCATCTCCATCAGCATCATCTAATTTAATTTTCAATTTATTTTTTAAATGATCAGGAGCATTTAATTCACTATAAATATAATTATTAGGGTTAATCCACCAAAGTGGTTGTACTTTTTTGTCAGCATTTCCTAAATTAACATTTAATCTTAAAGTATGAAACCAAATTGCATCAAAAGCATTACTAAATTGTGATCCAAAGCCATCTACATAATCGTAATTTGTTAACGAGTTTCTACCTTCAATTCCTAAATTAACTCTATCGCTTATTTTATATGCAAAACCTACTCCTAAATTAACTAAACCTACTACAACAGTTGAACCATTAGGTCCTTTTTTTGTTCCAAAACTCATTACTACATTGCTATTACTTGGATTATAATAAATTCCATAATTTCCAAGATCGTTCTTTTTTTCAACATGAGCAGATAAAAATCCTACCCCCATTAATACATAAAAATTTGCTTTTGGATTTCCTTTGTAATTTCTAATGGTATTTAAAGATGCAATTAAATCGATACCTGATCCAAATGATTTTGTTTTGTAATCTCTTGCATCTTTAAGTATTGCAGTAAATGCAGGATCAGCAGTTCCACTTAATTTTTGAAAAGAAAAATATGGACGTAGTGAAAAAACATGGCTTAATGATTTTCTAGCAGTTAACATAGCACCAAAACCAATATTACTGTTTAAATCTCCACTAATATATGCAGTACCTAATCCTAGCCCAATTTCCCACATATCTTTTGGACGAGCTGGATAAATATTTGCATTATGTGAAAATGCACTAAACTGTGCTCTGTTTTTTGTTGAAACTTTAGAGCTGTCTTTCCAAATTGCAGTTACATCAGATTGTTGTGCATTTGAATTTGTTTGAAAAAAACAAAATGCTACAAAAAGAATCAATGCATACTTTTTAATGTTCATATATACTATTTAAATTATTTAAATTTTATACAAGTTTTAACTTGCGGGTCAAAATTGCATTTTTTTTTGCTAACTAGCAAAAAAAATATGATATATTTTTTACTATCCCTTGAAATAAGGGATATGGCGATATTTTTATTCTAAAACGATTTGTTTAATTTAAAATTATAAACTTCTTTTTATTTCTTCTTCTTCATAAGCAACAACATTATCGCCAACTTGTATATCTATGAAATTTTTGATTGTTAAGCCACATTCATAAGATGTTGCTACATCTTTAACATCGTCTTTAAAACGTTTTAAGCTGCCTAATTCTGCATAAGCCCCTTCTTGTCTTGGATATACTAAAATACCATCGCGATATATTTTAATTTTATGATCTCTTTTTATTTTTCCTTCTAACACATAACAACCTGCAACAGTAGCTTTATCGAATTTAAACACTTCTCTAATTTCAACAGTTGCAACTTCTTTTTCTTCTACTTTTGGCTCAAGCATTCCTTCCATGGCACTCTTAATTTCTTCAATTGCTTTATATATAATTGAGTACTGTTTAATTTGTACTCCCTCATTTTCTGCTAATTTATTGGCTTGAGAAGATGGACGAACATTAAACCCAATTAAAATTGCATCAGATGCTGTTGCTAATAAAACATCGCTTTCTGAAATTTGACCCACTGCTTTATGTACAACTTTAATTGCAATTTCTTCAGTTGAAAGTTTTTGTAAACTATCACTTAATGCTTCTACTGAACCATCCACATCACCTTTAATAATAATATTTAGTTCTTTAAAATTACCTAAGGCTAATCTTCTTCCAATTTCATCTAAAGTTATATGTTTTCGAGCTCTTAAACCTTGTTCTCTCATAATTTGAGAACGTTTCGTTGCAATATCTTTTGCTTGTGATTCATCAATATAAACTTTAAATTTCTCTCCTGCTTGTGGAGCTCCATTTAATCCTAAAATTACAACTGGTGTAGATGGTGGAGCTGTTTGAACACGTTGATTTCGTTCGTTGAACATTGCTTTTACACGACCATAAAACTGACCAGATACAATTAAATCACCTTGATTTAAAGTTCCTCCTTGTACTAAAATTGTAGCTACATATCCACGACCTTTATCTAAGGATGCTTCTATTATAGTTCCAGTCGCATTACTTTTTGGATTTGCTTTTAATTCTAATAACTCGGCTTCTAATAATATTTTTTCTAGTAACAAATCAACATTTAATCCTTGTTTTGCTGATAATTCTTGAGATTGATATTTACCTCCCCAAGATTCAACTAACAAATTCATTTGTGAAAGTTGTTCGTATATTTTTTGAGGATTTGAACCATCCTTATCAACTTTATTTACAGCAAATATCATAGGTACACTTGCAGCTTGTGCATGACTAATAGCCTCTTTTGTTTGTGGCATTACCGCATCATCAGCAGCAACAACAATAACCGCAATATCTGTAACTTTAGCTCCTCTAGCTCTCATAGCTGTAAAGGCTTCATGGCCTGGAGTATCTAAGAATGTAATATTTTTTCCAGTTGAAGGCAAGGTTACTTCGTAGGCACCAATATGTTGTGTAATACCTCCAGATTCTCCTGCAACTACATTGGCACTTCGTATATAATCTAATAATGAAGTTTTACCATGATCTACGTGACCCATTATTGTAACAATTGGAGGTCTGGGAATTAAATCTTCTGGGTTATCTTCTTCATCTTCATCAATATCTTCAATATCATCAACATTTGTAAATTCTACTTCATAATTAAATTCACTAGCAACAAGTTCAATAACCTCAGCATCTAATCTTTGATTAATTGAAACCATTACTCCCAAACTCATACATTTACTAATAATATCAGTAAAACTTACATCCATTAAATTTGCTAATTCACTTACTGTAACAAATTCTGTAACGTGCAATTTATTATCAATTACTTCATCACCAGAATTTTCAGCTGCTTCTCTTCTTTTATCTCTTCTGTTTTTTGCTTTTAAACTTTTTCCTCTTCCACTACCTCCTGCAAGCTTTGCTTGAGTTTCTTTAATTTTATCTTGAATTTCTTTTTTATCTATTTCTTTATCTTCTCTTTTAGGCTCAAATCTTCCTCCACGCCCTCCTGCTGGCCTAGCTGGTCCACCTCTATTAAAACCTCCACCACCTGGTCTTGCAGGTCCACCTCTATTAAATCCACCACCACCTGCTGGTCTATTATCTCCTGGTTTATTGTCATCTTTTCTAAAATCTACACGCTGAATATTAGAACCTCTTTTATCTATTGGTGTTCTTTTGCGTTTATTAGGATCGTCTTTTAGTGATGGTTTTGGCCTTGTATCGTTATCTTTTGGCAATTCAATTTTACCCATAACTTTCGGACCAGTTAATTTCTCTACCTCAATATTTTCAATTACTCCCTGAACTTGTACTATTGATTCTGGTTCTACAATTACTGTAACTGTTGGCATTTTAAAAATATCTTCAACAGATTTTGGCTTTGTTGGCTTAGTTTCTACAACTGGGGTAACAACTTTTTCAGTTTTTGCTTTCTTTTTTTCTTCTTTTACTTCTTCTTTTACAACTTCTTCAACAATTTCATCTTCTTTCTTTTTCTTAGTAGATTTTTTAGGTTTAGTAGATGAGTCTATTTTGCTTAAATCTATTTTCCCTTTAACGATTGGTCCATCTATTTCTGGAGCTTCAATTCTAGTTAGTTCATCATTATTTTCTGTTGGTTTTGGCAATTCAACTTCTACAATACTTTCTTTAACATTTTCTACATTAACTTCTGTCCATTCTGCTTTAATATTTTTTGATTCCTCAATATTCTTCGAATCAACTTCTAATGTAGGAGCAATTTTATCTTTTGATATTTTAAATGTCTCTTTTTTACCAATAGATAAATCTATTTCATCTTTTTTCTTTTTGGCTTCAACTGCAGTAGTTTTAGGTATTTCTACTAAATCTGCTTTGTTTCTAGCTGCTTTATCGTTGCTAAATTCTGACTGTAAAGACGAATACATATCTACTGTAAGTTTCGATGTATCTTTTAAATCATCTTTACTAAAGCCTTTTTTATCTAAAAATTCAATAAGGGTTTCTCTCCCAATATTAAATTCTTTCGCAGCGGCTAATAACCTTGGTAATTTTAATTCTGACATTCAATTTTATTTAAGCAAAAAGTGAATTTTTATTTTTGCTATTTTTTTTATTTTAGTAACTTATTTTATAAATAATTATTTGTTAATTACTAATCTTTTCTATCCATTTCTTCTTGCAAAATTTTTCTAACATCTGCAATAGTTTCCATTTCTAAATCTGTTCTTCTTTCTAATTCTGAATCGCTTAATTTTAATACACTTTGTGCAGTATCGCATCCAACACGTTTAAATTCATCTATAATCCATTGTTCAATTTCATCTGAAAACTCATCTAAATCATAATCGAATTCAGAAACTTGTTCTTCATCATCTCTATAAACATCAATTTCATATCCAGTAAGTTCGCTTGCAAGTTTAATATTTACTCCTCTTCTTCCAATTGCTAAACTTACTTGATCTGCTTTTAAATAAACATCAGCCTGCATTTTATCGTTATCCAAATTCATGAAACTGATTTTTGCTGGCGTTAATGATCTTTGAATTAACAACTGTATATTGCTAGTATAATTAATAATATCAATATTTTCGTTTTTAAGTTCTCTAACAATACCATGAATTCTACTTCCTTTCATGCCTACACAAGCTCCTACTGGGTCAATTCTATCATCATAACTTTCCACAGCAACTTTTGCTCTTTCTCCTGGATCTCGAACAATTTTTTTAATTGCTATTAATCCATCCATTATTTCTGGAACTTCAATTTCTAATAATTTAGATAAAAACAACGGACTTGTTCTTGATAAAATAATTACAGGAGCATTATTTTTTATATCAACTCTAGCTACAACAGCTCTTGTGGTTTCTCCTTTTTTAAAATAATCTGTTGGTATTTGTTCAAATTTTGGAAGTATCAATTCATTACCTTCATCATCTAAACAAAGTACTTCTTTTTTCCAAACTTGATAAATTTCTGCAGAAACAATTTCACCAATTCTATCTCCATATTTTTTAATAAGTACATTCTTTTTTAAATCACCAATTCTACTTGCAAGTGTTTGTTTTGCTGCAAGAATGGCTCTTCTTCCAAAGTCGAATAAATCTACTTCTTGCAATAACTCTTCCCCAATTTCAAAATCTGGTTCAATTTTAATGGCTTCGCTATAGGCTATTTCAGCTAATGGATTATCTACATCATCATCAGCTCTAATTTCTCTTTTATGAATAATTTCAAGGTCACCTTTTTCTGCATTTACAATAACATCAAAATTTTCATCAGTTCCGTATTTTTTACGTAGTAATGTTTTAAACACATCTTCAACAACCTTCATCATTGTAGGTCTATCAATGTTTTCAGCATCTTTAAACTCTTGAAACGCATCAATTAAATTAATACTTGCCATACCCTTTTATTTACGATTTATTATAATTTGTTTTTTTGGAATTTAATAAAAAAACTCCAAATTATTTTAAAATTTTATTTGAACAATTGCTTTTTTAATATTGCTTAATAAAAATAATTCTTGTTTTGTAATAGCTTTTTTCCCTTTCCCCTCAATAATCTCTAACATAATTTCAGTATCATTTACTTCCATTAATTTACCAATTTTTATTGTCTCATCAATAAACTCAGTTTCTAAAGTTCTACCAATATTTTTTTTATATTGACGAATTAAAAGTAATGGCTCATCAACACCTGGACTCGAAACTTCTAAACTAAAATCACCCTCTGGATACATTCCTTTTTCTTCAAATAGTTTATACAATTTTCTATTAACTTGAACACATTTTTCAATGGTAATTCCATTATCTCCATCCAAATAAATTTTAATATTATTTGTTGGTTTTATTTTTAGGCTAACACAAAATATTTCTGATTCACTACTTAAAATTTCATCCAGTAAATTTTGTATTTGTTCTAAAACATTTTCCATTGTTTCTTCAATTTGTAAAATAGAGAAGGGAACGAAATTCGTTCCCTTCTACACTTCTTTTTTCCGTTGCAAATGTAATGCTTGTAGATAATAAGTTCCAAATTAAAATTCTCTACAATATTTTTATTATATTTTTGATGAGATGTTAATTTTAGATTTTAAAATTCCTAAAACTATTGCTAATGCTATTAAACTGCCTAAAAATAATATAAGGCATCAGCAATTAAAAGTTTTAAAAAAACTTTTGCGTAAAGCGAGATTTACAAAATTTGGTCAAGAATTTAAGTTTGATGAAATATTATTAGCTAAACATGCTGGCAAAAAATTTCAAGAACTTGTTCCAATTTACACTTACAACCGTATTTATAAAGAATGGTGGCACAAAACAATTAATGGCGAAATAGATATTTGTTGGCCGGGAAAAATAAAATATTATGCACTTTCATCAGGCACATCAGAATCATCAAGTAAATACATTCCAATAACCACAGACTTGTTAAAGGGAAATAAAATAGTAATGATTAAACAACTTTTAAGTTTAAGAAATTACACTAATATTTCTTTACGTTCTGCAGGAAGAGGTTGGCTTACTTTGGGTGGCAGTACAGATTTAGAGAAAAATGATAACTATTATACTGGCGATTTAAGTGGTATAACAGTTAAAAAATCTCCATTCTGGTTTCAACCATTTTATAAACCCGGAAAAAAAATTTCTAGAGAAAAAGATTGGAATAAAAAATTAAAAGAAATAGTTGCTCAAGCTCCAAATTGGGATATTGGTTTTATGGTAGGTGTGCCTGCATGGGTGCAAATGTGTATTGAAATGATTATTGAAAAATACCATCTTAATAATATTCATGAGCTTTGGCCAAATTTAGATTTCTATGTGCATGGTGGTGTAAGTTTCGAACCATACAAAAAAGGTTTTGAAAAATTGTTGGGCAAACCCATTACTTATATTGAAACTTATTTAGCAAGCGAAGGTTTTATTGCTTATCAAGATAAACAAAATAGTAAAGGAATGAAGTTGGTGACTAATCAACATATTTTTTTTGAATTTATTCCTTTTGATGATCATCATTTCGATAATGATGGAAATATGTTGCCTGAACTACAAACTTTGATGCTGCACGAAATTGATGAAAATAAAGATTATGCAATTCTTATAAGTACTGCTGCAGGTGCCTGGCG
Organism: Chitinophagaceae bacterium; assembly: GCA_031417315.1. Classification (GTDB taxonomy): domain Bacteria; phylum Bacteroidota; class Bacteroidia; order Chitinophagales; family Chitinophagaceae; genus CAIVPM01. The sequence continues at coordinate 7,244 of JANOVK010000307.1, forward strand.
TTATTTAATTGGAGATACCATTAAACTAATAAATAAAGAAAATAGTGAAATTATTATTTCGGGTAGAACTAAACATTTTATAAGTTTAGTTGGCGAACATTTAAGTGTTGATAATATGAATAATGCCATTCAAATTGCTGGTGAAAAAATGAATCTTTCGCTTCCTGAATTTACGGTTGCTGGCGAACCTTTTAATAATTTTTTTGCACATCATTGGTATATTGCTTGTGATGAAAAAGTTGATACAAATATGCTGAAATTAAATATTGATAATGCTTTGAAAGAATTGAATGATGATTATGCACTAGAAAGAAAATCGGCTTTAAAAGAAATTTTTGTAACCGTGTTGCCCGAAAATGTTTTTATGAACTTTATGGAAAGCAAAGGAAAAGTTGGTGGCCAACATAAATTTCCTAGAGTACTTAAAGGAGAAATTTATAGCGAATGGAAGAAATTTATTTACACAATGTAATTATGATAACAAAATCTGAAATAGAAAAATATTTTTTAACTGAGAAACAAATTGGATTATTATTTTTATTAATTGGAATTATAGCAATTGTAGCTGCACTTATTTTTATATTTCTCATAAAAAATAATTTTTGGCGTGGAGCTGCTATGCCCTTATTATTTTTTGGTGTATTACAAATTGTTGTTGGCACTACCATTTATAATAGAAGTGATGCAGATAGAACGAGGGTTGTTTATGCTTATGATATGAACCCCCAAGAAATAAAAAACAAAGAATTACCCCGAATGCAAAATGTAAATAAAACCTTTACTATTTATAAATGGATTGAAATTACTTTTTTATTTGTAGGAATAATACTGCTAGTTATTTTAAAAAATAATATTCGCATTGAAAATAGCTGGAATGGGAATGCATTTTGGGTTGGCTTTAGTTTATTTTTAATCATAGAATCAATAATGCTATTAGGCTTTGATTATTTTTCAGAGAAACGTCATTACATTATACTAAAGGATTACAGGAGTTTGCATTGAAAATAAAATTTATTTTGCTTTAATAAAATCTGCCATTGTGTTTATTTGATGTTGAAGAAGTGATAGTGTTTGTTGTAGCATTTCGTTTTGTTGTTTAATAAGTGATATTGTTTCCGTTGCTTCTGTATGCAAATTTTCTACATTATTTATATACCCATTTTGAACTTTATCGTTAAAAGTTTGGTTAACCGAATTGCTAAATAATTCGGCAGGTTCTATCTCAAAAAAATTACAAATTGCTGGAATTTTATCTACACTAATTTGATGTTTACCAGTTTCCCAACCACTATAAGTATGTTGTTGAACATTTAATGATTTTGCAACATCATCTTGACTTAATCCCTTTTCTTTTCTTAACTCCTTTAGTTTTTGGTGTATCATATACAATTGATTTTAAATGTAAATATCAATAAAATTGATAAACATATCAAAACAACCGATTGAAAATGTTGTGATTCTTATTTACCAATGTTGAAAT
>JANOVK010000308.1:0-4557 GCA_031417315.1 Chitinophagaceae bacterium
CTTCCTTTTAAAATTAAAGGCGTGTTACAACCAAAAAATATTGAAATAGATGGCTCATTAAGTTCGCAATTTTTAACAGGATTATTGTTTGCTTATTCTTATAAAAATATTGATGCAACTATTAAAGTGAATAATCTTGTAAGCAAGCCTTATATAGATTTAACATTACAAGTTTTAAAAAAATTTAATTTAAATGTTCCTGAAAACATAGATTATACAGAATTTATTTTTCATAAAGAATCCAACAAATCAACTATTCAATCAATAAATTATTCTATAGAAAACGATTGGAGTAATGCTGCATTTTTATTTGTGGGTGGTGCAATTTCAGGTAATATATCAGTGGCAGATTTAAATATTAATTCACTACAATCGGATAAAAATATTTTACAAATTTTAGAAACTTGTGGCTGCAAAATAGTTGTAGCTGAAAGTTTGATTACTATAAACAAATCAAATTTAAATAGTTTTGAATTTGATGCTACTGACAGCCCAGATTTATTTCCACCATTAGTTGCATTAGCAAGCAATTGCAATGGAACGTCAATAATTAAAGGCGTTTCGAGGTTAGAACATAAAGAAAGTAATAGAGCAAAAACTTTACAATCTGAATTTAGAAAAATGGGTGTGGAAATAATTTTACAAGAAGATGATATGATAATTAATAGTACTAAAAATTTAATTGGTGCAAGAATTAATTCTAATAACGATCATAGAATTGCTATGGCATGTACCATTGCTGCATTAAATGCTAAAGGAGAAACTATACTTGAAAATGCAGAAGCAATTAATAAATCTTACCCCAATTTTTATAAAGATTTAATACATTTAGGAGCATCAATAAAATACCATTCTTAATTAATTTCTTCGCTTCCAAAATAAGGTTGTAAAACTTTTGGAATTTTAATTCCATTTTCTGTTTGATTATTTTCAACTAATGCTGCATAAATTCTTGGCAATGCTAAAGAGCTTCCATTTAGTGAATGTGCAAATTGCATTTTTCCTTCGGCATTTTTATATCTGCATTTCATTCTATTTGTTTGAAAAGTTTCGAAATTGCTTACACTACTCACTTCTAGCCATTTTTCTTGTGCTGCACTATACACTTCAAAATCATATGTCATAGCACTTGCAAAACTCATATCTCCACCACAAAGAGCTAAAATTCTATAAGGCAGCTCTAGACTTTGTATTAATTTTTCTACATGTGCAACCATTTCATCTAAAACATCATAACTTTTTTCAGGGTCAACAATTTGAATAATTTCAACTTTTTCGAATTGATGAACTCTATTTAATCCTCTAACATCGCTACCAAAACTTCCTGCTTCTCTTCTAAAACATGGAGAATATGCAGTAAGTTTTATTGGCAACTCTTCTTTCTTAACAATGGTATCTCTATAAATATTTGTTACTGGCACTTCTGCTGTTGGTATTAAATAAAAATTATCTGCAGTGGCATGATACATTTGCCCTTCTTTATCTGGTAACTGACCAGTTCCATAAGCACTAGCTTCATTAACCATGTAAGGTGGAATAATTTCTAAATATCCAGCATTAATATTAAAATCGAGAAAATGTTGAGCTAAAGCTCTTTGTAATTTTGCTCCTTTACCTTTATATAATGGAAAACCACTACCCGTAATTTTTGCTCCAATTTCAAAATCAACCAAATTATATTGTTTAATTAAATCCCAATGTGGTAAAGCGTTTGAAGGCAGTTGAGGCATTGCTCCTCCTTCTTTTACTGTTATGTTTTCTTCTGGAGTTTTACCTAAAGGCACTTTTTGTGATGGAAGATTTGGTAATTGAACCAATGAATCATTTAGCTTTTTCTCAATCTCTATTAAGTTTTCATTATACTTCCCAACATCTAACTTCAAACTTCCAACTTCTAATTTTAAAACTTCTGCTTCTTCTTTTTTACCTGATGCTATAAGTTTACCAATATCCTTAGATGCTGTATTTATCTTGGCTTGTGTATTATCGTATGTTAATTGTGTCTTTTTTCTTTCATCATCCAAATTAATAATATTATCAACAAGTTCTAATTGTTTAAAATTTTTTACAGCTAATCTTTCTTTTACAAAATCAATATCATTTCTTAAAACACTCACTTGTAACATAAAATAAAAATATTTGTTGCGAAGATAATTGATGAATAAAAAGTGAATGAGTTTTGTTTTAAATTATTAATAACAAAAATTTATTTCAATGTATTTACCTTGCACAACTTTATGAGTAAACAAACAAAAACTCCGAATTATTTAATTAGTGTTCTAACCAATAAATGTCCACGTTGCAGACAAGGTTATCTTTTTACATCAACTAAAGCTTACCACTTAAAAAAAATTGTTGAAATGCCTATTGGATGCCCAATTTGCAAACAAAAGACCGAAATTGAAGTTGGATTTTATTATGGAACTAGTTATGTTAGTTATGCCTTAGGCGTTGCTTTTACAGTTGCAGTATTTGTAGCTTGGTATGTTTTAATTGGATTTTCGATTAATGATAATAGAGTTTTTTGGTGTATGGGAACTGCAATTGTTGGACTCATATTAATTCAACCGTTACTAATGAGATTATCGAGAAGTTTATGGTTAAGTTGGTTTGTTGCTTATGAAAAAGATTGGGAAAGTAAAAATGATAACAAGTAACTCACTTTCCTTTTTTAATTAATATTCTCAAAAATAATATTTTCCTAAGTTTGCACGACCTCACTATTTTTTAATTCAATTTTCAGAATTAAATAGGTCATCAATTATTATTATAACAAAAACCCAAATGGGTAATAACTTATGGCAAAATATATTTTTGTAACTGGAGGTGTAACTAGTAGTTTAGGTAAAGGAATTATTGCAGCAAGTTTAGCAAAACTATTGCAGGCTCGAGGTTTTAGAGTTACCATTCAAAAATTTGATCCCTACATTAATATTGATCCTGGAACTTTAAATCCATACGAACATGGCGAATGTTTTGTAACAGAAGATGGTGCAGAAACCGATTTAGACCTTGGGCATTACGAACGTTTTTTAAATATCCCAACAACACAATTAAATAATGTTACAACAGGTAAAATTTATCAAACAGTAATTAATAGAGAAAGAGCAGGAGATTTTTTAGGAAAAACCGTACAAGTGGTACCTCATATTACCGATGAGATTAAAAGAAGAATGACTTTAATTGCAAACAAAAATGAATATGATATTATTATTACTGAAATTGGTGGAACTATAGGTGATATTGAAAGTTTACCATTTGTAGAAGCTGTTAGACAATTACAATGGGAGCTTCCAACTGAAGATGTTTTGGTTATTCACTTAACACTTATTCCTTATTTAAAAGCGGCAAAAGAATTAAAAACAAAACCCACACAACATAGCGTTAAAATGCTTAATGTTACTGGTGTGCATCCAGATATTATTGTTTGCAGAACAGAGGAAGTTTTAGGAAATGATATTAAAAAGAAAATAGCTTTATTCTGTAATGTAAAAACTGAAGCTGTAATAGAAGCATTAGATGCAAATACAATTTATGAAGTTCCATTATTAATGCTACGAGAAAAACTAGACATTATTTGTTTAAAAAAATTGGGCATTACAATATATCCAGATCCTAACTTAGAAAATTGGAAAATATTTTTAGATAAATTAAAATATCCAAAAGCAAAAATTACAATTGGCTTAATTGGTAAGTATATTGAATTGCAAGATGCTTATAAAAGTATTTTAGAAAGTTTTATACATGCAGGTGCAGTAAATGAAGTTAAAGTTGAAGTTATTAATTTACATAGCGAATTTATAAACGAACAAACAGTTGCAGATAAATTGCAAGGATTAGATGGATTATTAGTTGCTCCAGGTTTTGGCAAAAGAGGAACCGAAGGAAAAATAATTGCCATTCAATATGCACGAGAAAATGCTTTACCATTTTTTGGAATTTGTTTAGGTATGCAAATGGCAGTTGTTGAGTTTGCAAGAAATGTATTAGGATTGGAAGATGCACATAGTATAGAGATGGACCCTAAAACTTCTCATCCAATTATTAATTTAATGACAGATCAACAAAATGTTGAAATGGTTGGTGGCACTATGCGTTTGGGAGCTTACCCATGTGAGATAGAAGAAGGTTCTTTAGCCAATTTGGTTTATGGCACTACAAATATTTCTGAACGACATAGACATAGATATGAGTTTAATAATTCGTACCTTGTAGAATTTGAAAATGCTGGAATGATAGCAAGTGGCACAAATCCGGATTCTGGTTTAGTTGAAATTATGGAACTTACTTCTCACCCATTTTTTATTGGAGTTCAATTTCACCCAGAATTAAAAAGTACTGTAGAAAAACCCGCTCCATTATTTGTAAGTTTTATTGCTGCAGCTAAAAAGTATAATGAAGGAAAAGGGAATAAATAATTATATTAAAAAAAAGTTATAGTAACAATAAAGGCTTCAATTGCTTGAAACCTTTACCAACATTAAGTGGACCCACCTGGGTTTGAACCAGGGACCCCCTGATTATGAGTCAGGTGCTCTAACCAACTGAGCTATAGGT
>JANOVK010000309.1:0-1696 GCA_031417315.1 Chitinophagaceae bacterium
ACTTTGACCCCGATCATAAAAATGATCGAGCAAGAATGTAACGCCAAATTGTTCCGCGAAGATAACTACACAAGCAATGAACCCTTCATTTGCAAATTCAACTTAAACGGAATATTGCGCGGTGACCTCAACGCCCAAAAAGAATTTTTCAAAACGATGGTCAACAATGGCATTTACTCGCCTAACAGGGTACTCGAATTGATGGATGAAAATACTTATGAGGGCGGTGACCGCAGGTATATGCAGGGCGCGATGGTGCCCGTGGACATGCTCGAAGCATTCTATGCATCGAAAGGAGCAGGCAAGAAAAACAAGGTGAGCGAAGCAAAGAAAACCATACTGAAAAGTAAATTGAACGGCAGTTATGACGATGTAATTAACATACTCGAATCGTGAAAAAAGAATTTACAGTCGAAGGCACACAGCAAAAAAACCCTCATGGATTTGGGGGCATGGTTTCGCGTGCCGCGCCAATCAAAGAGAGGGCAACGATAGACTTTGAGAAAGGTATTGAGACCATTGCCACTACCGAAGCCCCGGCCCTCGTAGTTGATTGGGAGCGTTGGGAGGTAGTGAGGGAAATTCTGCCCATGCGTTACATGGAGGCACCGAATAACGACAAGGTTCCATTACTTGATTCACACAGCCGGGTATCCACATCGAAAGTCCTGGGGTCGGCCAAAAACTTCACCATCGAAGGCGATAAGTTGATGGCCAAAACTTTTGTCAGCGCGGCAGAGGACACAATTAAACAGAAAATTTCGGAAGGCCATCTTGATTCTGTATCAATCGGCTATATGACGGACAAAGAATTTACCGTTGAGGTTCCCAAAAAGGCCTCGGTCGTAATTGATGGGCTTGCTTTCCGAAATGATTACACAGATGATGTTCCGCTTTTGGTTCGCACGTGGTGGAAAACGCACGAGCTTTCACTGGTGCCCATTGGTGCGGATGAAGCGGCCAAATTCAAAAACGTTGCAGACATGGCAGACAAAAAATTCATGGACAAAATCAAAGAACTGTCCGACAAAATTGACGGGGTGATTTCAGAAACCCGTACCATCACCATCGAAGGAAAAGATTTGATTTTAACAACCAAAAAAGATTCAGAACAAAAATCAGGTATTTCACTAACAAAACTCAAGCACGAACTCTTTAAACTAAAAAATTCTTAAACCAAAAAACAATCAGAAAATGGAAACTCAAGTTGATACCGCCAGTCAGATCAAAGCACTGGAAGAAAAACAAAGTGATCACATCAAGGCGATGGATGATCTAATTGCAAAGTCAGAGAAGGCAAATACCGACCTTATCGGTGAAGATCTTAAAGCCTATACGTTGGCGAAAGCCGAAGTAGAAGGGTTGAAAAACCGTATCTCCCGACTAAAGGAAAAGCTGGAATCAGACAAAACCAAGTCGATGCCAATAAGCCCAACAGGTGAGGGGAACAGAAACGAAAGTGCGCAAGACCTGAAAGACATTGCAAAATTCGATTGGCATAAAGCCATCCGTTCACAAATCCAAGAATATCGCACCGACCTCGATGGTATAGAAGCCGAAATGAATCAAGAGGGCGTGAAGGAAGCAAAGACGGCAGGTGTAACCCCGCTTGGTCTTGCCATCAGTTCAAAATTGTGGAGGCCAAAATCAAAAGGTCAGCGCGACCTTACCGTGGGTTCAGCAACATCTGCCGGAA
>JANOVK010000310.1:0-3202 GCA_031417315.1 Chitinophagaceae bacterium
ATTTCCTTTTTCAGTTTTTCCAAACTTTCCACCATCTGATTTGGTTAATAAAGGACAAGTAAATGCAAAAGCATTTTCACCAGTTTTTTTTCTGATGATTTCTGTACCAGTTACAATATTTCCCCATTGGTCACTACCCCCGATTTGAAGTTTACAATTTTTGTTTTGATACAACCAATAAAAATCGTAACCCTGAACCAACTGATAAGTAAATTCAGTAAAACTCATACCATTCTCCCCTTCTAATCTTTTTTTCACACTATCCTTACTCATCATGTAGTTTACAGTAATATGTTTACCTACATCTCTAATAAAATTCAAGAAACTGAAATCTTTAAACCAATCATAATTATTTACAATTTCAGCTGCATTAGGTTTTGAAGTATCAAAATCTAAGAACTGTTCTAATTGAACTTTAATTTTTGAAAGATTATAATTCAATACTTCTTCACTCAACAAATTTCTTTCTTCACTTTTACCACTAGGATCACCCACCATTCCTGTTGCACCACCAACTAAAGCAAAAGGTTTATGTCCAAATTTTTGTAGATGCACCAATAAAATAATAGGCACTAAACTACCAATATGTAAACTATCGCCAGTTGGATCAAAACCAATATAGGCACTTGTCAATTCTTTATTCAATTGTTCTTCAGTACCTGGCATAATATCCTGAATTAAGCCTCTCCATTGTAATTCTGCTATCAAATTCATTTAATTTTCTTTTAAACTTCAAAATTCGACTGAAAACTAATTTAAAAAAATTAAGTTTCTAATTTCTGCTAAATATTCTTGTATAGATAGTTCAGGATTTTCTGTTTTATATAATCCTCTTCCAATAATTAAAAACTGAGATTGCAAATTTTCAATTGCAAATTTTGGCGTATTAAATTGTTGCCCTTTGTTGTCTGCAACTGAACTTAAATGTATACCAGGCGTAAACTTCAGCAAATTTTCATCTAATTGAGTTGTTTGACAAACTGCTCCAATAACACTTGTATATTTATTTAAAAAAGTCTTGCAAGAATTAATATAATGTTCATCAGTTAAACTTCCTTTTGATGACATTTCAAGAATTGGAATAAGTGCAGGTTTACATTCTTCATCCCAATTTTCAATTGCTTTTAAAGATGCTTCTCCTGCTATTAAATGAATTGTTACAAAATCTGCCCATGATGATATTTTATAAATTCCATTACTTAATTGTAGCAATTGTGTATTGCCTATATCTGCAAATTTTCTATCCTCAATCAACATAAAGTTATATTGCTTTGATATTAACTTAAGCTGAGTAATAAACTCAAAAGAAAAATCCGATACTATATCAATATGAAGTTTAACAGCACAAATATCCTTACCTACTTTATTCAAAAAAAATAAAATTTCATTAGAGGTTGTTAAATCAACTGATGCTATAATATTAGATTTTTTTTCATTTGCAATATCTAATAATTGTTGTGCTTTTTTGTGAGGATGATTTTTTGGAAAAGGTTTTATTTGTAAAGGATTTTCATTAATACCAATTCTAGAATTTGATAAAAATTCATTCACTTCATTAAAACATTTTTCATCAATTTTATGTTCAACAAATAATAAAGAAATCACAGAGCTCAAACTGTATAAGGCTTCAACGTTAAAACCTTTATTTTTTAATTTTTCTACTCCACCTTGTTGCCTATCTAAAACTATTAATATTTTTTCAATTATTAATCCTTCTGCTTCTAATTCTTTAATCGTCTCTTCTAAGCTAATACCAGTAGTAATAACATCTTCAATTAATAAAATTTTATCGCCATTTTTATACGAGCCTTCAATTAGTTTTTTAGCCCCGTAAGTTTTTGCTTCTTTACGTTTTATGATCATTGAAATATTTGTTTGTAATGAAACTGCTGTTGCCATAGGCAATGCTGCATACGGAACACCACAAATAATTTGTATTGAGTTAGGAATTTTTTCTTGAAATAATTCTGCTAACTGTTTTAATAATTTAGGATAAGAAATAAGTTCTCTTAAATCTATATATATTGGAGATTGAACACCACTTTTTAACGTAAAATTTCCAAATTTTATACAATTTATTTCTACCAAGTTATTTAAAAAGGAAGTAGCTTTTGTCATAATCTAAATTCATTATACTTTGCAAATATTGTTATAAAAATATCTTTAATTTGTAAAACTTTTTATGTGATTAATTCGCCCAATATATCTACCACTTTAGCTGGCTTTTCACTTTCGAGTTGTATAATGAATGCTTCTGGAGTTTGCTGTACACAAGCTAGCGAATTAAACAAACTAGCTGCAAGTTCTGTTGCTGCAATTGTTACTAAAAGTTGTACACTAGATTTTAGGGCTGGAAATCCTGAACCACGATATGCAAATATTCCTTTTGGAAGTATAAATTCTATGGGATTGCCAAATAATGGTATACAATATTATTTAAATTATATAATTGAAAATGAAAAGAAGTATAACAAATTAATAATACTTTCTATTGCTGGTTTAACCCATAAAGAAAATATTGAGCTGTTAAAAATTGCAAATAAAAGTGAGCAATTAAAACTTATAGAGTTTAATTTATCTTGCCCAAATATTGCTGGTAAACCACAAACTGGTTACGATGTTGAAGCAACAAATTCTTTATTAACAGAAGCTTTTAACATTTGCTTAAAACCAATAGCAGTAAAACTTCCACCATATTTCGACATGGTTCATTTTGAAGAAATTGCCAATGTGTTAAGAAAATTTCCCTTAGCATATTTATCGTGTGTAAATAGTATTGGCAATGGATTATTTGTAGATTTTGAAAATGATAGCACAGTAATAAAACCAAAAAATGGTTATGGTGGTATTGGAGGTTTGTATATAAAACCAACTGCCTTAGCCAATGTAAATAAATTTTATAATTTATTACCAGAAATTGATATTGTAGGATGTGGAGGAGTACAAAATGGACAAGATGTTTTTGAACATTTATTATGTGGAGCAAGTATGATACAAATTGGTACAACCCTTTGGAATGAAGGTGTTGGCTGTATATTGAGAATTGAAAATGAATTGAAATATATTATGCAACAAAAAGAATTTACTTGTATAAACGATTTTAAAGGAAAACTAAAAGTAATTTAATTTATCCCGAAACAAAATCAAATCCAACATTATAATTTGGAGCTTCTTTTGAAATATTTACACCATGCGGATGACT
>JANOVK010000311.1:0-2283 GCA_031417315.1 Chitinophagaceae bacterium
CGGCGATCCGCAAGATGATCGGCCTCGCCGAGCTTCACATCGAACTGAGCCGCATTCGCCGGTGCCGCCGGTCCCAGTTCGCCCATGGCAATTTCGGATCGCAGCGATTGCCACAATCCATCCCGATCGGTGCGCGCTCGGGACAAATCCTCTTTCGACACGGCGCCGTCGGCACCCTGCAGACCGTCGATTTCAACCAACAGCACCGCCGCTTCGTCGAGAAGCCGCCGGCTCTGTTCCGCCTCTTCAGCGGCGTCGGCGATCAGATCCCGTTCTGCACCGTTTATCTGCTGAAGCTCGTCATCCGAGGGCGGCACAAGCGTCGCAAGGCGATCGAGAGATCCCGCCCAAGGCTGCAATGTATCGAGCGCGACAGCCGCCTCCCGCTCGGCGCGTTCGGCAGCGGCCGACGCCTCGGCACATCGTCTGTCGACGTCATCGCCGGCAGCGCGCGCACTGTTGACGGCAGTGCGAAGGAGGTTCGCGCCATCGTCGCCCGCTGTGTCGGCGACGTCGCCGACTTCCGCGAGCTCCGATCGCAGACTCCCCTCGGATACCTCAATCTGCGCGAGAGCGGCGCGCGCCTCCGAGGCTCTCTTGGCGATCTCGCGGAGGCGATTGACGATCATTTTCCCGGGCACCGGTTCGGTTCCCAGACCGGCATCGCGCCGTAAGCTTTTGCTCTCTCGGGTCAGAAGATCCCGCTCGGCCTTCAGGCGCTGCAGGTCGCCAGCCCCTTTGGCAGCTGCACCCTTCGTCTCCACGACCTGCTCAAGTCGGTCGGCGGCCGCCAAGACATTCTCGTCCAGCGAGATCAGCGCGATGCTCGCCTCGACTTCGGTCATCAGGGTTTTCGCCGCCTCGCGGTCGCGGTCCGCCTGTGTCAGGGCCGCCAGCGCCAAGTCGCAGGCGGCCTCCATTTGCGTCGTCAGCGCGACGGTGGATGCGTGCTGGGCCACCTGATCGAGGAGGCTGGTGCGGGTGCGCACGAAGGCGCCGATACGGCGAAGGCGCTGAAGCTTCCGTGCTTCCTCCGACAAGCGATCGCGCTGCTGTTCGAGATCGGTCAGCACGCGTCGCGTCGATGCCTCGACATTGCGGGCATCGGACCAATCCTTGGGCTTCATTCCAAGGTCGCGGACCGCACGGGTCTTATCCCTGAATTCACGCTCGGCGACTGTATAGGTCCGCTTGCTGGAGGCCCGCTTGCCCCAGATCGCGTCCGCTTCCTCCTCGAGTTTTCTGACCTCACCAGTGACGCTCGTGAGATTGGCGCCGGCTGCAAAGAGCGCTTGTCCCAAATCGTCACGGGCCTGGACCATCGCCTGCCCCCCTTTCCGCAGTCCCTCCTGGTCGAGACTGAACGATAGCCTGAACGTATCGCGGTTCTGGCCGCGCAGCATCGCGAGCAGCGGAGCGTCATCGATCGGCTTGTCATCGGCGCCAACGAGCGATCCCGCATTCACTTTGCGCCTGCGGATGGGCAAGCTCTGCTCATCCTCTTCGAGCACCGCCCCGATCCGCAGGAGGGGATAGTCAAAGAGAAATTTGTAGGGCGAGGTTGGTCCGAAGCCGAAAAGCAGGTCCGAGACGGCCGCCATCGACGTCGTCTTGCCCGCCTCGTTCGGGCCGTAGATGACGTGAAGATCCGGCTGGCCTGCGCGGAAGCTGAGCTCGCAATCTTCGAACCGACCGTAGCGTTCGAGGACCAGCTTTGCGAAGCGCATCAGCCAGCCCCCTGCAGGCGGTGTCGCAGGACGTCGGCGGCATTTCGAATGAGGCTTGCCCACTCGCCGCTCTCGGCACCGATGCGCAGTGGGTCGTCGGCACCGTCCAGGTCGCCGCGGACGGCGTCGAGGAACGGCTTCAGATCCTCTTCGACAAGGCGGGCGAGCGTCGCATCATCGGGTGCGGCCGCCACGAGCGCTGCAAAATCCTCGCCGACAACAAGCGATGGCGATGCGCCTGTAACGTCCTGCAGCTCCTCTACGATCTTCTCCAGCCACACGTCCGGCGACACAGCGGCCGCGATCGCCCTGACATCATCCCGCATGCGGCCGATACCGTCCCGGATGGCGCCGGCGTGAGGCGTCTCGCCCACCAGAACGAGGCGCCCGATCAGCGGCCTCCCAGCGACCTCGGCATGAGCGGACGCGAGCGCCGATCGGATAACCGCCGCGAGATCGTCCATCTCCAACGCCGAGCAATCAACGGTGACACGCACCCACCGAACGACATCCAGTTCGACGCGTTCGATGGATGTAACCTGCCGGTCCGAGACCT
>JANOVK010000312.1:0-2925 GCA_031417315.1 Chitinophagaceae bacterium
TTGATGTTGAAAAATTGACATTCGATTTCAAAAATAGAAGATTTAACTAATCTATTCAATTCTAAACAAAATACAAGTATCTAAACCATTAACTTTGCAGCTTTATGAAAGTAAAGTCGATTAAGCAAAATAAGGTTAATATTATTACATTGGGTTGTAGCAAAAACTTAGTAGATAGTGAAGTTTTAAGTGGTCAATTAATGGCAAATGAGATACATGTAGTACACGAAAATAAAAAATTCGATCATAATATTGTTGTTGTAAATACATGTGGATTTATTGATAAAGCTAAAGAAGAAAGTGTTAATACAATTTTGCAGCAAGTAAATTTTAAAAAGAAAGGAAAGCTTGATAAAGTATTTGTTACAGGTTGTTTAAGCGAAAGATATAGAGCAGATTTAGCCAAAGAAATACCTGAAGTTGATGCTTGGTTTGGAACACTCGAACTTCCTTTTATTCTTCAAGAATTTAATGCCGATTATAAAACAGAATTACTTGGAGAAAGATTATTAAGCACACCCAAACATTATGCTTATTTAAAAATTAGTGAGGGTTGTAATAGAACTTGTTCTTTTTGTGCCATACCATTAATGAGAGGTCAGCACGTAAGCAAAACAATTGAGCAATTAGTTGAAGAAACAAAAGGGTTAGTAAAAAAAGGTGTTAAAGAAATTATGCTAATAGCACAAGAACTTACTTATTATGGTTTGGATATTTATAAAAAAAGAGAGTTACCAAAACTTTTAAATGCATTAGCAGATATTGAAGGGGTTGAGTGGATTCGTTTGCACTATGCATATCCACACAAATTTCCACTGGAAATTTTAGAAGTAATGAGAGAAAGAAAAAACATTTGTAATTATTTAGATATTCCATTGCAACATGCAAGTAATAATATGTTAAAGGCAATGAAACGTAATATTACAAGAGAAGAAATGGATGAATTAATTGTAAATATTAGAAATGCAGTTCCTGGAATTTGTATTAGAACAACTTTAATTACTGGGTTCCCTGGAGAAACTTTAGAAGATGTTGAAGAATTAAAATCATTTCTTCAAAAACACAAATTCGATAGAGTTGGAATTTTTCAATACAGCCACGAAGAAAATACAAGTGCATATGATTTAATTGATAATATTTCGAGTGAAGAAAAGGAGAGAAGAGCACAAGAAATTATGGAAGTTCAACAAGAAATAAGCTTAGAAAGAAATGAAGAAAAAATCGGTAAAGTTTTAAAAGTTTTAATAGATAAAAAAGAAGCAGGAAGATATTTAGGTAGAACTGAATTTGATAGTGTTGAAGTAGATAATGAAGTAGTAATAAACACTGAAGGAAAATTGCAAATTGGCAGCTTTGTAAATGTAAAAATTACTAAAGCATACGATTATGATATTGAGGGCGAATTAGTTTAATTAATAAATTATATTAAAATAATGGATAAAAATTTTAATCCAGATATACAACATACTTTAGGTACAGTAGCAAGTATTAGTGGCACAGGTTTACATACTGGTGTTTTGGTTGATATGATTTTAAAACCAGCAAAACCAGGGTTTGGGTTACAGTTTCAAAGAGTTGATTTGCCAGAACAACCTATTATTAAAGCAGACTGTGATTTAGTAACAGATACTAGTAGAGGAACAACCTTACAAATTGGAGATGCAAAAATTAGCACTGTTGAACATATTTTAGCTGCATTAGTAGGTATGGGAGTTGATAATTGTTTGATTGAAATAAACGGACCAGAAATTCCAATTATTGATGGCTCAAGTGAACCATTTATTCAATTAATAGAACAAGCTGGAGTTGTAGAACAAGATGCTGCAAAAGTTTGGTATAGTATTGATGAAAATATTTTTTTATATGATGAAGCCAAACGTGTTGAAATGGTTGCTATGCCTGCTGTTGATTATCAAATTACTACTTTAATCGATTTCAATTCTCCAGTATTAGGTACACAACATGCAGGGTTAAAATCAATAAAAGAATTTAAAACAGAAATTGCTCCATGTAGAACTTTTTGTTTTTTGCACGAACTTGAAATGTTATTGGATAATGAATTGGTAAAAGGTGGAGATATAAATAATGCAATTGTTGTGGTTGATAAACCTGTAACTGCGGAAGAAATGACCAGATTAGCAAAGGCTTTTAATAGAGATAAAATTGAAGTAAAAAGCGAAGGATATTTAAATAATTTAGAATTAAGATTTCCTAACGAACCCGCTCGTCATAAATTATTAGATGTTATTGGAGATTTAGCTTTAATTGGTTATCCAATTAAAGGAAGAATTATTGCCAATCGCCCAGGACATAGTACCAATGTTGAGTTTGCAAAAAAAATAAAACAGTATATTAAAAAGAATAGGCATGTAAAAGATGTACCTGTTTACGATCCTATTTTACCTCCTGTTTTTAGTTTACAACAAATAGAAAAAATATTACCTCATCGTCATCCGTTTTTATTAGTAGATAAAATTGTAGAGTTAACCGACAATCATATTGTTGGAATAAAAAATGTAACTTTTAATGAGTGGTTTTTCCCTGGTCATTTTCCAGGAAACCCAGTAATGCCAGGTGTTTTGCAAGTTGAAGCCTTAGCACAAACAGGCGGCATATTATGTATTAATTCTATGCAAGGTGGTGAATATGATACCTACTTTTTAAAAATAGATAACTGTAAGTTTAAACAAAAAGTTGTGCCCGGAGATACCATGATTTTAAAAATGGAATTTACTGCACCCATACGAAGAGGAATTTGTGAAATGAAAGGAACAGTTTATGTAGGTGGAAAAGTTGCAACTGAAGCAGATTTGGTGGCTCAGGTTGTTAAAAGAAATGATAGTTAAATTTCTTATTTTTTTTACTAGTTATTATAAATTGTTCTATAAGTTCATTAAAATTTAATCGTCATATTTGTTGTTAAAG
>JANOVK010000313.1:0-2141 GCA_031417315.1 Chitinophagaceae bacterium
AAAAACCCCGCATTGCGGGGTTTTTAAATTAATATTAACTATACAATCTATTTAAATAAGAATTTGAAGATTTACTTTGCAACTAATTAGTTACTTTTGCCAACTTTTATGAAACATATTGTTTTATCATTTTTAATAATACTTTGTTTTAATTCTTGCTTTTTCAAAAAAGCAAAATCAATTCATACTGAAAAAAGTAAAAGCTTTAATAGTATTTTAAAAAGCACAGATAATGAATATAGATATAAGATGGCAGAACAATTTTATGCAAATAAAAAATATAGCTTTGCACTGTTGTTGTTTGAAGATTTGTTTCCCTATATAAAAGGAACAGACAAATACGAGGATATGTATTTTAAGAGTGCCAATTGTTATTATCAGCTTAAAGATTATTTAAATGCAGAAAATTTTTTTAAAAGTTTTATAGAAACTTTTCCAACAAGTAAACGAGCCGAAGAAAGCGAATATTTAAGAGCATATAGTTATTATAAACAATCGCCAAAATTAGATTTAGATCAAACTGCTACAAATAAGTCAATGTCCTTAATGCAAGCTTTTATAAATTCACATCCAACCTCAGAAAAAATAAAAGATGCAAATGAAATTTTGGATATTTGCAGAGCTAAGTTAGAAGCTAAAGAATTTAAAGCAGCTGAACTTTATTATAATTTAGGATATTTTAAAGCAGCATCAATTGCCTTTGAAACTGTTTCTGATAATTATCCTGATTCTAAAATGGCTGATGAGTACAAGTATAATAGTATAAAATCTAATTTTAAATATGCCGAATTAAGTTATGATGAAAAACAGGAAGAAAGATTTAATAAAGTATTAAGCGAGTGTACAGAATTTTCTGAACAATTTAGCAATAGTAAATATTTAACTGAAGTAGTTAATTATAAAAATAAAACAAGTAACATATTAAAAAATATAAAAAATGAGCAAACTAAGAAGACAAATTAATGCAAATACACCTAGTTCTATTGAAACAAAACATTTAATTGATATTAAAGCAGTAACTGGAAATTTGTATGAATCAATTTCAATTATTTCTCGTAGAGCTAATCAAATAAATATTACTTTAAAAGAAGAATTGCATAATAAATTAGAAGAGTTTGCAAGTCATACAGATTCGTTAGAAGAAATTCATGAAAATAAAGAACAAATTGAAATCTCTAGAGCATACGAAAAAATGCCAAACCCTGCAATAATGGCAACTTTAGAATTCAATGAAGGAAAAATTTATTATAGAAAAAATGTAGAAAACGATTTATTTAGATAATAAGTTTAAAATAATTAAAAAAAACGACAGTACTTTTACTGTCGTTTTTTATTTACAAATATGTTGCAAAAAAAGAAAATACTTATTGGAATAACAGGAAGTATAGCTGCCTATAAAATTATATTGTTGGTTCGTTTATTAATAAAAAATGGAGCAGAAGTTAAAGTAATTATGACTTTGGCTGCTAAAGAATTTGTGTCTCCTTTGGTTTTAGCTACATTATCGAAAAACAAAGTTTTAACAGAAATTGCAAATGAAGATACATGGGCAAATCATGTTGATTTGGGTAGGTGGGCCGATATTATGTTAATTGCTCCTTTAAGTTGTAATTCACTATCTAAAATGGCAAATGGAGTTTGCGACAATTTATTAACTGCTGTATATTTATCAGCAACATGCCCCATAATTGTTGCACCAGCAATGGATGAAGATATGTGGCTTCATCCATCAACAAAGAGAAATTTAAATTTAATAAAATCTTATGGTAATAAAATTATTGCTGTAGATAATGGAGAATTAGCAAGTGGTTTATTTGGAGAAGGAAGAATGGCAGAGCCAGAATTTATTTTAAATACAGTAGTAAATGAACTAAGTAAAAATAAAATCTTAGCAGGCAAAAAAGTATTAATAACTGCAGGCCCAACTTTTGAAGCCATAGACCCAGTTCGATATATTAGTAACCACTCCTCTGGAAAAATGGGTTATGAAATTGCTAAAGAGTTTTCAAAAATTGGAGCTGAGGTTTGTTTAATTTCTGGCCCAACAAACTTAGAGTTAAGTGATAATGAAATTAATTTAATAAATGTTTTTAGCTCAGATGAAATGTTTAAAGAAGTTGAAAATAAATATAAACATTTTG
>JANOVK010000314.1:0-6567 GCA_031417315.1 Chitinophagaceae bacterium
CCAAAGTTTGAAATTTAAAACTAACCCAAACTGTAAACATGGCTACTATAATTCCTCCAGTAATGTCAATTGTAAAATGTTGTGCCTGATAAATTCTAGAATACCCCAATAATAAGGCAATAAAAATACCAACCCAAACAATCCATTTTTTATTAAATAATAAACAGCATAGTAAATACATGGCAAATGCCTGTGTGGTATGCCCTGAAGGAAAACTCCCTACCCTATGCACCTCAATATTTGGAATGGTGTGTATAAAATTTAACAAGTTTGGCATTGCCTCTAAAGGTCGAGGTTGAGAAACAAACACATTGCCTTTAACAAAATGAATAATTATTGTTGATAATAATATTGATAATAGTATTAAAGGAAGTTTTTTTCTATTAATAAAAAACATCAAAATAACAAAAATTCCCCATAAAACTCCATCGCCTAAATAAGTAAAAAATTCAAAAATTAAATCACCAATTTTTCCTAAATCAATATTCAAGATTAAAAAGAAATTATTTTTACCTATAATAATTGAAAATCCTAAAATTATTATTGCTGAAAAAAAACTTAATATGTTTGCTTTGTAATAATTTAAAAAGTTATTGGGTTGCATAGCTTACTACAAAAATGAGCAGTTTTATACAATTATAATTACTTTTCAAACTATAAATAATTTAATATGATAATCAACCTTAGTAATAAACATAGCTTAGTTACAAATTGGGTAGCAGAATTAAGAGATGTAAATATTCAGAGTGATAGGTTAAGATTTAGAAGAAATTTACAAAGAATTGGGGAAATTGCAGCTTATGAAATTAGCAGAGAATTACCATTTGATGAAGTTGAAACTCAAACCCCACTTGGCATTCATAATAGTAAAATTTTAAGAAATCAGCCAGTATTAGCAACAATTTTAAGAGCAGGTTTACCCTTGCACCAAGGCATGCTAAATTATTTCGATAAAGCAGATAATGCTTTTATATCTGCATATAGAAAACACCATAACGATGGTACTTTTGAAATTTGTTTAGATTATATGAGCTGCCCTAGCTTAGATGATAGAATTGTAATTATTAGTGACCCAATGTTGGCAACAGGTTCTTCACTCGTTAAAACTATAAATTTTATGAGAGACGAATATACTCCATCTCTTATTTATATTGTTTGTGCTATTGCAAGTACTGTTGGTATTGAGTTTATACATAGAGAATGTGGCGATGCCATTAAAATTTGGTGTGGCGATATTGATGATGAACTTACTGCTAAAGGATATATTGTACCAGGATTAGGAGATGCTGGAGATTTAGCATATGGCACTAAAATGCAATCATAATTTTTATTTTAAAGGTCTTGTTAAAAGATTTGTTTCAATGCATTATTAAACGTAAATAAGTTAATTTCGAGCTTCTGCATGAAGCAAATTGTAATTATATTTTTCTTAAATTTTGTAGTGATGGATGTTTCTGCTCAAGATCCTCATTTTTCACAATTTTTTTCATCCCCTCTAACTTTAAATCCAGCATTTACAGGCAAATTTAATGGAGATTATAGAATTGTTGGTAATCATCGAAATCAATGGCCCAGTATTAATAATGCATTTATTACAAATACTACTTCTATAGATTTTCATATATTAAGTAGTAAAATAAAATACAATGATATGCTTGGGGTTGGATTTGCTTTTTTAAGTGATAACAGTGCTAATAGTGCTGTAAAATTTAACTATGCTTCCTTCTCAACAGCATTTCATAAGGGTTTAGATGAAGATGGAAATAACCAATTAGGAATTGGAATACAAGCCACTTATTCAAACATGTTAATTAATACAATTAATTTAAGATTTGAAGATCAATTAACCAATTTAGGTTTTACTGGTAATACAAGTGAACTTTTTAATAGCCCTACTTTACAATCGAATTATGTTGATTTAAATGCTGGGATTTTATTTAACGGAAGTAGTAATGAAAAGAATAATTATTATGCTGGATTAAGTATGTACCATATTAATCAGCCTAGTCAAAAGTTTAATAATGCCGAGTTTAAAGTAAATTCGAGACTTACAGCACATGCTGGTGGTTATTATTTTTTTAACGAAAATATTGGAGTACATATTAGTGGCTTGTATAGTATTCAAGGAAAAGCAACTGAAACTATTATTGGAGGCACTACACAATTTGTTGTTACTCCTACAACACATACTCCTATTAGTGTTTATGCAGGGGGATGGCTGAGATTAAATGATGCTTTTATTCCATATTTTGGTTTAGAATTTTCGAATATGAGATTAGGAATTACTTACGATATTAATACATCATCACTATCAACTGCATCTTTAAGAAAAGGAGGATTAGAAATTTCTCTTGCTTACACTCATCAACCTAATACAGACAAACCAATTAATTGCCCCAAATTTTAGCAGTTAATTTTACTTATTTTTGAAACCTATAATTACCAATGCTAACTGCTAAAAATATTACAAAGAGATATGGAAACTTGGAAGTTTTAAAAAATGTTGATATTGATATTTTACAAGGTGAAATGGTGAGTATTGTTGGTTCTTCGGGTGCAGGCAAAAGTACTTTGTTACATATTTTAGGCACTTTAGACAAGCCAGATTCAGGAGAAATAAGTATCAATAATGAATCTTTTCAATCCCTTACAGGAAAAAAATTGGCAGCTTTCAGAAATAAACATATTGGTTTTGTTTTTCAATTTCATCATTTATTGCCTGAGTTTAGTGCTATTGAAAATGTTTGTATTCCAGGATGGATTGCTGGTAGAAAAAAAATTGAACTTTTAGATAATGCAAAAAACTTATTAAAAAGATTAGGGCTCGAAAATAGAATTGAAAATAAACCCAATCAATTAAGTGGTGGAGAACAACAAAGAGTTGCCGTAGCAAGGGCTTTAATTAATAAACCAGCTATTATTTTTGCAGATGAACCAACAGGAAATTTAGATAGTGTTCATGCAAAAGATTTACATAAATTATTTCAAGAGTTAAGTAACGAATTCAATCAAACATTTGTAATTGTAACTCATAACGAAGATTTGGCTGCACAAAGTTCTCGAGTTCTAAAAATGAAAGATGGAAAATTTGTTTAATAAAAAATAAAATGGAACAATCAATAATATTAGAAATAAAAGATTCAATTGCATTTATTAAATTAAATCGACCAGAGAAATTTAATTCATTTAATAGAGAAATGGCTTTGCAATTACAAAACGTATTGGATGAGTGTACAAACAATAAAAGTATAAGATGCATTTATATTACTGGTAATGGAAAAGCATTTAGTGCTGGACAAGATTTAGGAGAATTAACAGGAGAAAATTCACCAACAATTTCACAAATTTTAAGCGAACATTATAACCCCATTATAGAACGATTACGAAGTATTCCTTTGCCAATTGTTTGTGCTGTAAATGGTGTAGCTGCAGGTGCTGGTGCTAATATTGCTTTAGCTTGTGACGTAGTTGTAGCAAGTGATTCAGCAAGTTTTATACAAGCCTTTAGTAAAATAGGATTAATTCCAGATAGTGGAGGCACTTACACTTTACCACGATTAATTGGATTTCAAAAAGCAACTGCATTAATGATGTTGGGAGATAAAATTTCTGCAACAGAAGCTTTGCAAATGGGAATGGTTTATAAAGTTTTTAGTGATGAATTTCTTGAAAATGAAAGTATAAAGATTGCAACTACACTTGCAAACATGCCAACAAAAGGATTGGCATTTACAAAACATGTATTAAATCAATCTGCCAATAATTCATTAACTCAACAATTAAAATTAGAAGATGAATTTCAACAAAAAGCTGCAGCAACCTTCGACTACAACGAAGGTGTAACGTCATTTATTGAAAAAAGAAAACCGATTTTTAAAGGCGAATAAAAATAATTTATGAATTTAAATAATAATAAACTAGCTTCTGATGTTGTTACAAAAATGATGCAGCATGATTTGTTCAGCCAATGGTTAGGCATAGAAGTTATTGAAGTGAAAACAGGCTATAGTAAAATTAAAATGACAGTAAGAAATGAAATGATAAATGGCTTTGGAATTGCTCATGGTGGAATTGCATTTAGCTTAGCAGATAGTGCTTTTGCTTTTGCATGTAATAATAGAAATAATTTATCTGTTGCATTAGATACCTCAATCAATTTTACAAAAGCTGTAAATGTTAGTGATACTTTAATTGCAGAGGCAATTGAAATTCATAATGGAAGAAGTACAGGCCTTTATTTGATTTCAATTTTTAATCAAAATAACGAACAAGTTGCACATTTTAAAGGCAATTGTTTTAGAACAGGAAAAACGCATATTTAATGATTTATTCATTTAACGATTTTATTCCAGTAATTCATCCAAGTGCTTTTGTGCATCCTCAAGCTTGTGTAATTGGTAATGTAGTAATTGGTAAAAATGTTTATGTTGGACCCAATGCAGTTTTACGTGGCGATTGGGGTAAAATAATAATTGAAGATGGTTGCAATGTTCAGGAAAACTGTACTGTACATATGTTTCCTGGCGTTGATACTGTATTAAAAGAAAATGCACACGTTGGTCATGGTGCAATAATTCATGGTGCAATAATTGGTAAAAATTGTTTAATTGGAATGAATAGTGTAGTTATGGATAATGTTATTTTAGGAGATGAATGTGTGGTTGGTGCTTTATCATTTATTAAACAAAATGAAGTTTTTGAAAATAGAAGTTTGATAGTAGGAAATCCTGCAAAAAAAATTAAAGATGTTAGTGATGATATGTTAAATTGGAAATCGGAAGGCACAAAACTTTATCAAAGTTTACCACAAGAAATGTATGCATCTTTAAAAGAATGTGAACCTTTAACTGAAGAACCAAAAGTTAGAAAAGTGCAAACAAAAACTTATCAGCCATTAAAAAAATAATGTGTTAATTTAATTACTTCAACAGCTTCTTTAACATCGTGCACTCTTAAAATATTAGCTCCATTTAAAATACCAATTGTGTTTAAAACTGTTGTTCCATTTAAAGCTTCTTCTGCAGTAATTCCTAAAGTTTTATATATACTACTTTTTCTTGAAACACCTATTAACATTGGCTTTTGTAATGATTGAAATTCTTTTAGGTTTTTAAGTAATTCAAAATTTTGTTCAGTAGTTTTTGCAAAGCCAAATCCAATATCAAGAATAATATTATCTATGCCAACTTTTTCTGCTAAAGTAATTTTATCTATAAAATAATTTTTAATCTCCCCGACCACATTATCATAATAAGTGTTTGATTGCATGTTTTGGGGAGTTCCTTTCATATGCATACAGATATACGGAACTTTAAGTTTTGCAACAGTTGAAAACATGTTATCATCTAAATTACCTCCACTTATATCATTCACCATTAAAGCTCCAGCATCAACAGCTTCAATTGCAACTTGAGATTGAAAAGTGTCAATAGAAATTATAGTTTCTGGAAATTTTTTATGGATAGTTTCAATGATTGGAATTACTCTTTTCAGTTCTTCATCTGTTGAAATCATTTCACTTCCTGGTCTTGTGCTTTGTCCTCCAATATCCAAAATACTTGCACCATCTTTCAACATTTTTTCTGCTACAAATAATGCTTCATCAATATTTGTTTGTCTACTAGCTTCATAAAAAGAATCAGGTGTAATATTGATTATACCCATAACTATTGGCTCATCAAATACAAATTCCTTCTCTTTACAATAAAACTTAAACATTAAAAAATTGTTTGGTAACAAAGAAACAAAAATTATGAAGGATATTAACTTTGTAGCAAATGAATTTTAAAGCATCATCAAAATATATTGTTAAAGAACTTAATACAATTTATGCTAGCCGAGAGGCTCAAAATATTGCTAATTTAATTTTAGAAGAAATAACAAAATTAAATTCAACAGAAAGAATTGTTGCTTTTGATCAAGCACTAACAGCACACCAAATTCATATTCTAGAAAACTATCTTCATCAATTAAAACAGCATAAACCCTTACATCAGATATTAGGTTATAGTTGGTTTTGTGGTAGCAAATTTTTTGTAAATGAACATGTTTTAATACCCAGACCAGAAACTGAAGAACTAGTTGAGTTAATAGTTAATGAAAATAAAAATGGAGTATTAAATATTCTAGACATTGGTACTGGCAGTGGTTGTATTGCAATTTCTCTAAAACGAAAAATTCCCCAATCTTCAATAACAGCAATAGATGTAAGTTCTTTTGCTTTGCAAGTAGCTCAAAAGAATGTTGAACATTTACATAGTTCAATCACATTAATTCAACTTGACTTTTTACATGAAGCTAATTGGGATGCACTAGAAACTTATGATATAATAGTAAGCAATCCACCATACATAAAAGAGTTAGAACAATCTACCATGCAGCAAAATGTTTTAGCATATGAACCACATTTGGCATTATTTGTACCAAATAACAATGCTTTAATTTTTTATGAGAGAATAGCAGTATTTGCAAAACATCATCTTACAAAAAATGGAAAAATTTATGTTGAGATAAATGAAAATTTAGGTAAGGAAACAGCAGCAGTTTTTTCTAGTAATGGATATCAAA
>JANOVK010000315.1:0-7735 GCA_031417315.1 Chitinophagaceae bacterium
ATTCTTCCATAACCTGTTGCTTTCATTGAAGGAATGACAGCTTGTGCTAAAATGTGGTTACAAATTAAATGACGATTAAATGTTTGGATAAATTCTTCTTCTCTTGCAGTGCTTATTAATCCTGCATTTGGACCACCAGAATTATTAACAAGAATATGCACTTTATTGATGTGTGTAAAATTTTGAATAATGTTTTTTACCTTTTCTGAATCATCAAAATCAGCAACTAAATAACTGTGTTGTTGATTTTTTGAAGTATCTAATTTTTCAACAGCTGCTTTTAATGAAATTTCATTTCTGGCCATTAATATACAATTGGCACCCAATAAGGCTAATTCAATTGCAGCAGCAAACCCAATACCTTGAGAGCTGCCACAAATTATTGCTGTTTTATTTGCTAATGATAAATTCATAGGGTTCAAAAGTAATAGTAAATTTGTTTATTGATAATTTTATAGAAAGATTAGATTTGTTAATATTGCTGAATCTTAATCAAAGCTTACAAGTGTGCGACGCAACGATGAAAATAGTAGCAATGTAGCTGGGCTTAAAATTATTAACTTTTTAAATATTTTATTATGGCAGTTATTCAACCTTTTAATTTAAAAAAGTGGATTGATGAAAATAGAGATTTATTAAAACCACCCGTTGGTAATAAATGTGTGTATGTAAATGCAGAAGATTTTATTGTTATGATTGTTGGTGGGCCAAACTCTCGTAAAGATTATCATTTCAATGAAACTGAAGAGTTGTATTATCAACTAGAAGGAAATATTGTTGTGAAAATTATTGATGATGGCATTGCAAAAGACATAGAAATAAATGAAGGTGATATGTTTTTGTTGCCTCCAAGAACCCCACATTCACCACAACGTGGGCCAAACACCATTGGATTAGTAATTGAAAAAGTGAGAAAAGATGAGGAAGATGGTTTTATTTGGTTTTGTGAGAATTGTGGTAATATGTTACACGAAGAAAAATTGGTTGTTAGTGATATTGTTTCTCAACTTCCACCAGTTATGAATAAATTTTATGGCAATGAAGAACAACGAACTTGTAATAAATGTGGTAGTGTAATGCAGCCACCAGTAAAGAAATAACCTCTGTTTGTTGTTTCGAGTTTGGTGTTTTCTGTTTTATTGTTGGCTATCTTTTTTTATCAAGTAGTTCGTATAATTAAACTTTAAAATAACTGCAGAACAAATAACAACAGACTCGAAACAACAAACAATGTCTTTTATGAAACTCGACATTCACACACATATAATGCCAGATAAAATGCCTAATTGGGTACAAAAATTTGGCTATGGAGAATTTATTCATCTTGAACATAGAAACTGTAAAGCTTGTATGATGAAAGGTGATAAATTGTTTCGAGTTGTAGAAGACAATTGTTTTAATGTTGATTTACGTTTGCAAGAAATGCTTGATACAAATGTTTCTGTTCAAGTATTATCAACAATTCCAGTATTATTTAATTATTGGGCAAAAGGAAAAGATGGTTTAGAAACATCTCGTTTTTTGAATGATCATATTGCTGAAAGTGTTCAAAAACATCCAAAACATTTTATTGGGTTAGGAACAGTTCCTCTACAAGATATTGAACTTGCAATTCAAGAAATGGAACGGTGTGCGAAAGAATTAAAAATGCCAGGGTTAGAAATTGGTACTAATATTAATGGTAAAAATTTAAGCGATGAAATTTTCTTCCCTTTTTATGCTGCTGCAGAAAAATTAGGTTGTGCTTTATTTGTGCATCCTTGGGAAATGATGGGTGAAGATCAAATGCAAAAGTATTGGCTACCTTGGCTTGTAGGCATGCCTGCTGAAACTTCTAGAGCCATTTGTAGTATGATATTTGGTGGTGTTTTCGAAAAATTCCCAAAGCTTAGAGTTGCCTTTGCACATGGTGGTGGTTCGTTCCCATTTACCATTGGAAGAATTGAACATGGATTTATTGTTCGTCCAGATTTGGTTGCAGTGGATAATAAAATAAATCCAAGAAATTATTTAGATAAATTTTGGTTAGATAGTTTAGTACATGACGAAAATGCTTTGCAATTTTTAATCAACCTAATGGGTGAAGATCAAATTTGTTTAGGCAGTGATTATCCTTTTCCATTAGGTGAACTTCAGCCAGGAAAATTAATTGAAGATTCTATAATTGCACCTAATATAAAAGAAAAATTACTTTATAAAAATGGTATGGAATGGTTGGGTTTAAATTAATATTTTGCTGCTTGGCCAGGTTTTGGTAAAGTTTTTTTAATAAAATCTCTTAAATCGTTTGTACTTGTTTCTAAATCGGGTTTGCGTAAATACATCATGTGCCCACTTCTATATCCTTTCCAAGTAATTCTGTCTTTCATTTTTCCACTTTGATCTAAATGCCACATATTATATTTTGCATTAAAATAATCTGTAGCACCATCATAATATCCAGACTGAATCATAACATGTAAAAAAGGATTTTCAGCCATAGCTAAACGTAAATTTTCTCCAGTTTTATCATTAGTTCTATCCCATGGGTGTACGGGTCCAAACATATTATATTTTAAATCTGTTTTGTAATTTAAATGTTCTCTTAAATAATGATTCATAGCTGGAGAAAATGCATGATTCCAAGAAATTAGTTCTGGGTTATAATCTGTATTCTCACCACCATCTTGTTTATCAATACCTAAATATCTACTATCTAATCTTCCAATTGTAAATCCTTTGTCTCTTAATAATTCTTTCCAAAAAAAGTTTGGTGTAATTTGTAAATTTCTTTGTAATACTACTTTTTGTGAAATACCTGAATACAATGCAACTTTAGATGCAATTTCATTTTTTTTATTTTCATCAAGAGAACTTCCTCTACTTAATGCAGGTATTAATTCGTTAATAGTAAATTCTTCTACTAAAGGTAAAATATTGCTTAAATCTTTTTTCTGAAGAACTGGGTCTAACACTTTATGATACCAAGCAGTGGCTGCATAGTAAGGCAAATAAGCTGCTGCAGCCACGGGTCCTGTTCTTTCAATTCCTATAGATGTTGGAGAAACTAAAACAACTCCATTAAAAAACATCCAATGATTATTTTGTAATTCTAATGCTAAACCAGCAACTCTATTGGTGCCATAGCTTTCTCCAAATAAATACTTTGGCGATTGCCAACGATTATAACGTGTTACAAAAGTGTTTATCCAATCGGCTAAATATTTTATATCGGCATTTACACCAAAGAAATAGGATTTAGATGCATTACCAATTATTCTTGAATAGCCAGTGTTTACAGGGTCTACATAAACAATATCTGCAATATCTAAAATTGAATGTGGGTTTTCTTGTATACCATAAGGTTGAATGGGGTGTCCCTCATCATCAATATTTAAAAGTTTGGGTCCAGTGTAACCTAATTCCATCCAAACAGAAGGTGTGCCTGGCCCACCATTGAATGAAATTACTAATGGCCTTGTAGCTTTATCTTTAACATCAGTTCTATCATAATAAGTAAAAAAAACACCAGCAATTATTTTACCAGAATCGTTCCAAATTGGTATGGTGCCTGCAATTGCTTTATAAGGAATTTTAACACCTTTAATCGTAACAGAATTTTCTGTAATTACAGTGTTATCTGGATTTAAAACATTTAAGTTATTTCCTTTTTCATCTCTTGACTGAGCAAACAAATTGTTTAAAATAACAATTAGAATAAAAACAAAAAAAATCTTTTTCATTGCAGCATAATTTATTAGAATTGAAGATATGAATTTCAGAAAATAATTTACTTAATTATTTTATCGCCTAAAATTTCGTATTTAGTTTTTGGTCTAAGTTCTATAAACCAATTAAAACCTTGTACTCTTAGTTCAGTATGGTTTACTTGATTAATTGGAAACATTGTACCAGATAGATTATTTATGAATATTACTTTCTCAGGTTTGTTTTCTTTAAACTCAATATTAATTGCATCGGCTGTGGATTGATTTACACCAATTAATTTTTTTTGTTCGTCTTCGGCATAATAAATATTTTGAGCTGGGCTGCCTTTTGTTTTTAATAAATCTATTTTATCTTTTTTAAAAAATGCATGAATAGTATTACCTTTTAATTGATTGAAAAAATTGTTATTTACTTTACTAATTGCCATAGCATTATCAAGTACAATTAATCTTTCTGGATTTTTATTTTTAATAAACAAATACATAGTATCTCCTGTAATTTGATTGTCTTGTGCCCAAACTATTGGAGTTTTAAATAATCTAAAAACAGAATCAACAGAACTGTAAAACATACTATCAGCAACGGCTTGCATAGAATCAGAAAAAATTCGAACATGATTGTAGGCTTCAAAATATCTATCGTTACTACTGTCCTTATCAAAATTAAATTCAATTTTTCCGTTTTTGGTATCTCTTAAATCTTGTATTGATTTTGATTTTTGTATTCGTGTAAATCTCGATGAAAAAAGTGTATCAGCAGTTACAAAAATTGTATCATTATCTTGTTTTATTAATAACACTGGTTTTTCAGTAGCTAGTAATGTATTTGTTTTATTATTTGTTTTAATATTGTTTGCATATAAATCAAATCCATTTTTTGCATCTTTACTTTTATATATTGCATTGCCATTAAACTCAGCCTTTCCAGAGCTATCTTCAAAATTCATTTCTAATGCTTGTAGTGTATAAGTACTATCTTCTATAAAAGTATTTTTTGCAAATTTTCCATTTTTATTTTTTGTATCGTAGAAGCCTTCTTTGGTTACAATTCTTCTTTTACCATTAAAAATTGTAGAAGTTGAAACAAAAGTTGTTATTTCTGTATTGATATTATAAATTAATGTATCAGTAAAAATTTTGGTATCAGGATTTATCATTTCAACTTTTTTATAAAAATAAACATCTCTTGTATCGCCATAATAAAACCCATCTTTACTTGTTAATGTAGTTTTTTTATTTACAAGTTTTCCTCCATTATGATACGAACCTATTTTTAAACCCACTAAATATTCTAAATCGTTTGTAGTAAGAGTTCCTTTGCTATCGGTTAAACGAACATTATTTTTTAAAGTTGCTTTTTTTTCTTTGCCTAAATATTTTAAATAATCTGCATAAGTATGTACACTATCTGCATCGTTAATATGCACATGTCCAAAAGCTTCTAAAAAATTTGAACCCTGATTTAGTACAATACTATCTGCATCAAAAAAAGTATTTTCTTGTTGTACTTTGGCGTTTCCAACAAGTGAAATTATCTTCCCAAAAGTAGCATTATCTTCAAAGTTATAACGCTCAGCCCCAATAATAGTAATGGTTTTGCCAGGTGTTATATTATCAGCTTTTAATAAAGTTCTTTGAGATTTTGCTGAAGTTGGAATGAGGTTGAATACAAAAAGTATTACTCCAATAAAATGTGTTATTTCTTTTTTCAAACATTTAGAAATAAGCATAATTTTAAATTAAGGTTTGCTATTTTCTAAAGGAGCATTTAGTGGAATTGATTTATCTTTTTTGCCAAAAACAGAAATATTTATATAACGTTTAGGATTAGTTTTTAAATCATCCATTAAAATATTTACACTTCTAACTGTGTTTGTTAAATTATTATATAATGCTTTATCGTTCATTAATAATCCTAATGAACCATTTGTATTATTAAGTTTAGCTATAACTCCATTTAAGTTATCAACCATATTTTTCAAATTCAAAATAGTTCCTTTAAAATCTGTTTGACTTAAATTTTCTGTTGTATTTTTTACATTTTCTAATGTAGCATTAATTTTTTCGTTTTGATTGACTAAGTTTTTTGTAATGCTATTTACATTATCCATACTTTTTGCAATTGAGCCAGATTGTTGTGCTAACATAGCATTAATTGATGCTGATGATTTAGAAAGTGATTCTGTAATTTGACTAATATTTGTAATTGATTTTTGCAAATTTGTTTTTGAATTGGGGTCTAATATGCTATTGAAATTTTTTAAAGTAACATCTAAACTATGCAATGTATTTTTTAAATTATCTCCAATAGGGGCTAATTGTTTTGTAAATGATGCCATCAGATCTAAAACATTTTCAGATTTAATAGTATCTCCATTCTGCAAATAAGTTTTCGAATCTCCTAATTTAATATCTACAGAAATGTTGCCTAATGGTGAACTAGAAATTGTTGTAATTGAATTATTAGGAATGTTAAAATCGTTATTGAGTTTAAAACCAACTATAATATTTTGAAGATTTTTATCTTCATTTTCAATTTCGTACACACTTCCAATTTGATAGCCATTAACATAAACACCATTAGAAACTTTTAGTTCTTTTGTATGAGTAAATTTTGCGTATAAAAAGTTACCAGTATTTAATAAAGATTTTCCTTTAAAGAAATTAAATCCTAAAACTAATAAAGTAATTGAAATGGCAGTTAATGCACCAACTTTGGTTTCATTTGAAATCTTCATAGCACAAAACTAAGGGGAACTTGATGTTTATCAAAACCATACATAAAAAACAAATCGGTACACTCACAATCCAAAATTCACATTGTGTTCCGTAAATTTGCTATCAAATTAATTATACATGTCTGTAATTGAGAAAAGAATATACGATCCTGTTAAATATAAAACTCCAACTGGAACAACATTAAACTGTAAAGGTTGGGTGCAAGAAGCTGCATTAAGAATGTTATTAAATAATTTAGACCCTGAAGTTGCTGAAAGACCAGATGATTTAATTGTTTATGGAGGACGAGGGAAAGCTGCAAGAAATTTTGAAGCACTCGATTTAATTATTAAAGGCTTGAAAGATTTAGAAGAAGATGAAACTTTACTCATACAAAGTGGAAAGCCTGTTGGCATTTTAAAAACACATGTTGATAGCCCAAGAGTATTAATATCAAACTCACAACTGGTACCTAATTGGGCAAATTGGAAACATTTTGATGAATTAGAAAAGAAAGGATTGATGATGTATGGACAAATGACTGCAGGTTCATGGATTTATATAGGAAGTCAGGGAATTGTTCAAGGAACTTATGAAACTTTTGCTGCTGTTGCAGATAAACATTTTGGTGGAAGTTTAAAAGGAACTTTAACAGTTACAGCAGGTCTTGGTGGAATGGGAGGAGCTCAGCCACTTGCTGCAACAATGTGTGATGGTGTAATAATTTGTGCCGAAGTTGAAGAATGGCGAATTGATAAAAGAATTGAAACAAAATATCTCGATGTAAAATATACCAATATTGATGAAGCTATTAATGCTGCAATTGCTGCAAAAGAAATAAGAAAGCCTTTAAGCATAGGTATTTTGTGTAATGCAATTCATTTATTAGAAAAACTTATAGAAAAAAATATTTCAATTGATGTTTTAACAGATCAAACCTCAGCTCATGATCCTTTAATAGGATATATTCCTCATACATTAACTAATGAACAAGCCAGTGTTTTAAGAGTTGAAAATGAAAAAAAATATTTAGAGTTGAGTTATGAAAGCATGTATCTCCATGTTCAATTAATGATTGAATTAATGAATCGTGGGGCCGTAACTTTTGATTATGGAAATAATTTGAGGGCAAGAGCAAAAGAGTTTGAAAATGGAAAGAACGAAAGTCAGATTTTAGAACAAATAAACGGACTCACGGACTTACAGTCTTTCAGACTTGGCAATTGCTTCTCTTTCCCAGGTTTTGTACCAGCATATATACGTCCACTTTTTTGTGAAGGAAAAGGTCCGTTTCGCTGGGCAGCATTAAG
>JANOVK010000316.1:0-28913 GCA_031417315.1 Chitinophagaceae bacterium
CGAAAGATTTAAAAGATTAAGCGAGGGTTTGAATGATGCGTATTTGAGAAAATTTTATAGAAAGTTTATGGAAAGTGAAGCTGGGCATTATACATTATTTATAAATTTAGCAGAACACTACATCTCAAAAACAAAAGTGAGAAATCGTTGGCAGGAATGGTTAAAATATGAATCTGAAATTATTGAAAATTTAGAAATACGAGGCGATAGAGTACATTAATATTTACAATCCTATATTTGCCGTTTTATAACTATGACTATACATCAAGAAGGATACAGAACCATTGGAATTTCAGCATTGACATTTGGGTTAATTAATATTCTATCATTTAATTTTATTGGGCAAACCTGGATTTGTACAATAATTTTTCTCTTAACTCTCACAATATTTTTATTTCTAATTTCTTTTTTTAGAGTTCCAAATAGAGTTTTAACTAAAGATGATACTAAAATTATTTGCCCAGCTGATGGTAAAGTAGTGGTAATTGAAGAAATTTTTGATGTAGAATATTTTAATGAAAAATGTTTGCAAGTAAGTATATTTATGAGTCCTGCTAATGTTCATCAAAACAGAAATCCAATGAGTGGCGAAGTGATTTATAATAAATACCACAAAGGAAAATTCTTGGTAGCTTGGCATCCAAAAAGTTCAACTGAAAATGAAAGATGGAGTGTTGCTGTAAAAAATAATTACGGTACAATTTTATACAAACAAATTGCAGGTGCACTTGCAAAAAGAATTTGTAATTATATAAGTGTTGGAGATCATGTAAAACAAACAGACGAATACGGATTTATTAAATTTGGAAGTAGAGTAGATGTATTACTGCCATTGAATACTAAAATTAACGTTCAACTAGATGATATAGTTAAAGGTGGTGTTACAGTTTTAGGTTCTTGGGCTTAATATTTTAATTTCATCCTTTTTTAACAAATAAATTATATTTTATTAAATTTATTTTAATATTTTGCACTAAATATTTAATTTTTATTTATGAAAAAGTTATTGGTACTAACAACAGCAGCATTTTTATTTACTGGAGCAGCATTTGCTTGTGAAGGTCATGGTAAAAAAGATTGTAGCAAAGACAAAAAAGAATGCTCTAAAAAAGAGAGTAGTAAAAGTTGTTGCAAAAAAGATGCAAAAAAAGAATGCTCTAAAAAAGATGCAAAAACTACAGAGAAAAAATCGTAGTACTGATCATTTTTTTAGTAAAAGTGTTAATCAGTTTTTGATTAACACTTTTTTTTATGTAAAAAATTATTCACTCAATTTTAAATCAATCATTTTTAATTGCACTGATTTGTTACCATTCCACTCGTTTAAATCAATTGTATAAACAATATCAATTGGTCTGTTCATTTGAACTATTGGCATTTTATTAGCCATACTAAATCCAATTCCATTTAATGTAATATTTCCTTGTTGCAAACTAAATTTAATATGTTGTTCTTTTACAATTTTTGAAAAACCAGAATCGTAAACTTTACGTGTTATAAAAACTGGTCTCATATTTTCTGGTCCAAATGGCTCCATCTGATTTAGAATATTATAAAGAGATAAATTAATTTCTTTTAAATTAATTTCTGCATCAATAACAACTTCAGGAATTAATTGTTCTGGCGTAATTTGATTTGAAACTACTTCTTCAAAAGCAATTTTAAAATCTTCTAAGTTTTCCTCAAGCATCGTTAATCCTGCTGCTGCAAAATGACCTCCAAATCCAATTAAATATTTTCTACATGCATAAATTGCCTCGTATAAATTAAATCCAGCAACACTTCTACCACTTCCAGCAATACAATCTCCACTTTTTGCTAATACAATTGTGGGTCTATAATAACTTTCAATTAATCTACTGGCTACAATCCCAACAACACCTTTATGCCAATGTTCTCTATAAACAACTGTGCTTTTTCTTGTAGTAGCATCGTTACTATTTTCAAGTATTGACAAGGCCTCAATTGTTATGCTACTATCTGCTTCTCGTCTATCTGTGTTATCTATATGTAATAATTTTGCAATATCTAATGCTTTGTCAAAATCTTGTTCAATAAATAATTGTACTGCTTTTTTTGCATCATCCATTCTACCTGCAGCATTTATTCGTGGAGCAATTACAAAAACTAAATTACTAATTGTCATAGCATCTTTTACAATAGCAAGTTGCATTAAAGCTTTAATTCCAGTGCTAGGATTTTCGTTTACTTTTTTTAATCCATAATAAGCTAGTATTCTATTTTCATTATTAATGGGTACAATATCTGCAGCAATAGCAGTAGCTACAAGGTCTAAAAATTTTAAATACGATTCTTGAGGTAGAGATTTTTTTTCAGCAATTGCTTGCATTAATTTAAATCCAACTCCACAACCACAAAGTTCTTTAAATGGGTAATTACAATTTTTTTGTTTAGGATTTAAAATGGCAATAGCTGGAGGTAATACTTCATCAGGTAGGTGATGATCGCAAATAATAAAATCTATTTTTAAAGATTTAGCATATGCAATTAAATCAACACTTTTTATACCGCAGTCTAAAGATATTATTATGTTAAAATTATTTTCTTTTGCAAAATCTATTCCTATTTTACTAATACCATAACCTTCTTTGTAACGATGAGGAATATAATAATCAACGTTAGGATATAGTGCTTTTATAAATTGAAACATAGATGCAACACTTGTTGTACCATCAACATCATAATCTCCATACACTAATATTTTTTCAGAAAGTTGAAATGCAGTTTCAATTCTTTTTACTGCTAATTCCATGTCTTTCATTAACCATGGAGCATGAAGTTGTGATAATTCTGGTCTGAAATAATCTTTTGCTAAATCAAAATTTTCAATTCCTCTTTGAGCTAAAATATTACAAACTGTTTTGCTAATTGTTAATGCAGCATGTAATGAATTTGTTTTTTGTTCATTATTGGGTAATATTCTCCATCTTTTCTGCATTATTAATATTTTCTATCAGTTGTATAACGAACTAATTGTTCAAGTGCATTTTTAACTTCAATATTTTCAAAATCTTTAAGTAACTCTATCGCTTCGTCTCTAAATTTAAACATTTGTTTTTTTGCATATTCAATTCCACCCATTGTTGTAACAGTATCTAATACAAACTTTATTTTTTCTTTATCCTTATTATTATTCTTTACTATATATATTATCTTTCTTTTTAAAGATGAATCGCAATTGTTTAAGGTATAAATTAATGGTAAGGTTAATTTTTTTTCTTTTATATCGTTACCAGTTGGTTTGCCAATGTCATCGTTACTATAGTCGAACAAATCGTCTTTTATTTGAAAAGCCATTCCAGTTTTTTCGCCAAATAATCTTAATGTTTCAATTTTAGAAGGGTCGCTAAAAGTAGTGGCAGCACCAGCTGCACAAGATGACGCCAGTAAGGATGCAGTTTTGCCTTTAATAATTTCGTAATAAATATTTTCGTCTAAATTAAGTTTCCTAGATTTTTCTATTTGTAATAATTCACCTTCACTCATTTCTTTTACAGCTGTAGATAGTATTTGTAAAATATTATAATCGCCATGTTGTAATGAAAGTAATAATCCTTTCGACAGTAAATAATCGCCAACTAAAACTGACAATTTATTTTTCCATAATGCATTAATCGAAAAAAAGTTTCGTCTGGTTAATGCATCATCAACAACGTCATCATGTACTAATGTGGCAGTGTGTAATAATTCTACAAGTGAAGCAGCTCTGTAAGTTGAATCATTAATTTCTCCACCAAGTTTAGCAGCTAAAAAAACAAATTTGGGTCTAAGTTGTTTACCTTTTCTTTTAATAATAAAATGCATTATTTTATCTAATAAAGAAACTCTGCTTTTAACTGCTTCTTTAAAATGGTTTTCAAATTCCTTTAATTCTTTAGATAGTATGGCTTCAGCTAGTTGCATTAATAATTTGATACAAAGTAATAGTATAAACGGATTAGAAAATATTAGTTAATATTCTATTAAAGGAAATTGGTTATTTATTTTTTCTTTTTAATTCTTGATACAATTGTTCGTTTTGTTCGTATTTAAAACTATTATACAAAACCGACACAAAAACTGCTATTAATATAATTATTATTATTAACAAAGTGGGGCTTAATTTAGTATTTGCATCCATATTTGCCCGCTTATACCAACCTAAACTTAAAGAAATAAAAATTAAAAATCCAGTAATCAATCCAAACAAAAGTCCTTTAACAAGAAAAAATGGATTTAACTTGTTTTGCTTTCGTTTTTCTTCCCAATAAGCTAAAAATTTTAATTCTTCAGTTGTTAGCATTTACAAATATAATTATCTATCTAGTTGGAAGTTTGAGTAGTATCTTTATTTTTGACAACTAAAGACTAATAATGAAACTAATTAAAAAATATGGGTTAATTATTTTTTGGATTGTTTTAATTTTTGATTGCTTGTTAAGTATGATAAACAAGCAACCATTAAGAATTTATACAAAATCTATTTTAATGCCAATATTGGCAGTTTATTTTTTTGTAAATACTAATAAAAGTAAACATCAAAATTCTAAGAGCCTTGTTTATTTTAGTATTTTATTTTCTTGGCTTGCAGATTTATTTTTATTGCAGAACGATTTAAATTCGTCTGATATGTTTTTAACTATAGGAATTTGTTTATTATTAGCTGCTTTTATTATTTATGGAATAATGTTTCGAAAAATGCAATCAATAGATATTAAAGATTGTCAAGAAGCATTTTTAAGTTCAGTTGCAGTAATAATTTTATCAGTTATTTTTTATTCTGTTCTTAAACGTGTGCCATTGGGAAGTTATAAATATTTGTTTTTTGTTGGAGTAGGAATTATGACTGTTGTAATGGCTTTTGCTGCAAATATTTTTAAAAATAAAATTCGTACCAATATGGCTACCAAATATTATATACCAGGATTTATTACGCTAATAATTTCTATGTGTATTATTATGATACATAAATTTTTAATTAAAGAAGTGGATTTTATGCCAGCTGTAATTGTATTAACTTATGGATTTGGGCAATTATTAATAATTCGAGGATTTACTAAATACTTAAAAGCATAATGCTTGAAAAGTTGTTGTAGTTTTTTGTTCTAATAAAATAGTTTTATCTCTCATTAATTTATTAATTGACTCAGCAGAATAATTTCTAATCGTAGTTAAGGTTAAATTTTTTCTAAGTTCAACATCAAAAATACTTGAGGCTCTTATTGCTAACTCTTCAATTTT
Organism: Chitinophagaceae bacterium; assembly: GCA_031417315.1. Taxonomy (GTDB): domain Bacteria; phylum Bacteroidota; class Bacteroidia; order Chitinophagales; family Chitinophagaceae; genus CAIVPM01. Next base: position 5,242 of record JANOVK010000316.1, read on the forward strand.
ATTTTCTTTATTATCAATACAAATTTGTACACTAATAGCACCCGTTTGAATTAGGTTTGGTTTGATTTTTATTTCCTCGAAAAGGGTATAAAGAAAACTCATAGGTTTTTCGCCAACGAAAGAAAAATCTTTACTATGTAAATGCATTAATATTTGATTTTCTTTTATAATTATTATTGGCGGTAATTGTTTAATTATTTTATCATGAATTTTTGTTCCTGCTAATTCAGGATTTAGAAAACTTTTAACTAACAGTGGAATTTTTTTATTTTGTAATGGTTTAATGGTTTTTGGATGAATTACCTGAGCTCCATAATAAGCCATTTCAATAACTTCTTCGAAACTTAACTCAGAAATTAGTTCAACATCTTTAAATTGTTTTGGATCAGCATTCATTACCCCATCAACATCTTTCCAAATGGTTATGCTTTCAGCATTTAATAAATTTGCAAATATTGCTGCAGAAAAATCACTTCCTTCTCTTCCTAAAGTTGTACTTTCATTTTCATCTGTAGCCCCAATAAATCCTTGGGTTATACCTATTTTTTTAAACGATATTTTATTAAATTTTTCTTCTGTTATTTGCCAATCTACAATTGCATCTCTAAAATTATTATCGGTTCTTATAATATCTCTCACGTCGAACCAAGTATTTGAAATGTTTATTTCATTTAAGTAACAACTAATAATTGTAGTACTTAATAACTCTCCAACACTTACTATTTGATCGTAATAATAATCGAAATTTCTAACTGGTTTATCGTGTAATAACCATTCTATTTCTGTAAAAAAATGCGATAGTTGTTCTTTACAAAAAACTAATTGAACTTGTAATAAATTTTCTGCAATAGTAATATGTTCATTTTTTAAATCATCAAAAAACTCTAGTGCTTTTTGATGATTTCCTGCGAAAAAATTTTCTGCAACTTTCTCTAACGCGTTGGTAGTTTTGCCCATTGCAGATACGATAATAAATAAATTTTCGCCTGAATATTTATTAATAATAGTTGCAATATTTTTTATTCTTTCAACACTATTAACTGATGCCCCTCCAAACTTGAAAACTTTCATACAAAATATTTTATTCTACAATTGAAGTTTGCATCTATTTTTTAAAATCAAAAATTAACTGGCAAAAAGCTTTTATTCCAACGTCTAATTTACTATCATCAATATAAAAGTCAGGTGTATGATGGCTTGGAGCTTCTTCAATGGTTAGTTTAGGGTTTCTTGCTCCTAGATAAAAGAAAAATGCAGGAACCTTTTCTCCATAAAAAGAAAAATCTTCAGCACCCATTTGCCATGTCCAAGACACTACATTTTCTTTTCCACCTGTAGCTATTTGTAAAGATGATAAAGAAGCTTCTACCAATTTTGGATTGTTATAAGTTACTAAAGTTTTATTTTGAATATTCACTTCTGCAGTGGCACCACTTGCAGCTGCAATTGATGAAGCTGTATGTTTAATTTTTTCTATAACCGCCAATCTCATTTTTGCATCTAAGGTTCTAATAGTGCCTTCCATATAAGATTCTTCGGGTATTATATTAAATCGTACGCCACTCTGAATTTTACCAACAGTAATAACAACTGGTGCTTTTGATAAATCAACTTGACGACTTACAATGCCTTGTAAACCTTGAATGATTTGGGCACTAACATAAATAGGGTCAACACCATCCCAAGGATAGGCACCATGACTTTGTTTTCCTTTAACCTTTATAGTAAAAAAATCTGCACTAGCCATAAATGCTTCAGGTTTGTAATAAATTTTTCCATTATCACCAAAGCTTTCTATGTGAATTCCAAAAATGGCATCGGGTTTTGGGTTTTCTAAAGCACCTTCTTTAATCATTAATGGAGCACCACCTTCTTCATTATTTGGAGCACCTTCTTCTGCTGGTTGAAATAAGAAGACTATAGTTCCAGAAATTTCGTTTTTTAATTTTGTTAAAACAGCTGCAGTACCCATTAACATTGCAGTATGGGCATCATGCCCACAAGCATGCATAACATTAACTTCACTACCATTATAGATAGATTTAGTAGTAGATTTAAAACTTAAATTATTTCTTTCTTCAACTGGCAAAGCATCAATATCTGCTCTAAGAGCAATTACTGGTCCTGCTTTATTTGTTTTTAGAATTGCTTTTACTCCAGTTTTAGCAATCTTTGTTACTTCTAATCCTAATGATTTTAAATAAGTATAAATTTTTTCTTGCGTTTTAAATTCTCTATTTGATAATTCTGGATTTTGATGAAAATCTCTTCTCCATTCTACTACTTTTGGCAATACTTCATTAACTATATTTTGATAATTTTTGGGTTGAGCATTTATTTTAAAAGCTGTAATGCAGAACGATAATAAAATAAACGAAATGAATAATTTTATTTTCATAATCAATTTTAAATTTTAAAAACGAAAATAGGTTAATTGTGTTCTATATAAGATATATTGAATTAAATTGAAACTAAAAATTTATCTTATTATTTTTATAGCAAGAATTGTAATGTATAACCAAAATAAAAAAAATATAAAATACGAAGAACAATATTTTGTAGATACAAAATTGCCAGTTTGGAATTATAGTTTAATGACTGATGAGGAAGTTAAACTTTTTCAAAAGGGCAATAGTTATTGTATGTACAAATATTTTGGTAATAAGCAATTAAAAGTTTTAAATACTTTCGGAACTTATTTTGCAGTTTGGGCACCAAATGCAACAATGGTAAGTGTTATAGGCGATTTTAATAATTGGAATAAATTATCTCATCAATTATTTGTTCGTAAAGATAGAAGTGGAATTTGGGAAGGATTTGTTCCTAATTTGATGGAAAATGAATCGTATAAATATCATTTTGTAGGTTATAAAGGAATTAAATTAGATAAAGGAGATCCATATAGTAATTTATGGGAAAACCCACCAAAAACAGCATCTAAAACTTTTCAGTTTAATTATAAATGGTGTGATAATGAGTGGATGAAAAACAGACATAAGAATAATTCTTTAAACGCTCCAATTTCTGTTTACGAAGTTCATTTATCTAGTTGGATGAAGCCAGATAAAAACAAACCAGAAAGCTATAATACTTATCAATATTTTTCAGAAAAATTAGTTCCTTATGTAAAACAAATGGGTTTTACACATGTAGAATTTATGCCTGTTATGGAATATCCATACGATGGAAGCTGGGGCTATCAAGGCATTGGCTATTTTGCACCAACTTCAAGATTTGGAACTCCCGATGAATTTGCAGCTTTAATTGATGAATTTCATCAGAACAATATTGGTGTTATTTTAGATTGGGTTCCCTCACATTTTCCTTATGATGCTCATGGACTTTTTATGTTTGATGGAACACATACATACGAGTATGCTGATATGCAAAAAGGGTACCATCCAGATTGGAGCAGCTATATTTTCAATTACAAAAGAGGAGAAGTAAAAAGTTTTTTAATTAGTAGTGCAAATTTTTGGTGCGATGTTTTTCATGTAGATGGATTGAGAGTAGATGCAGTAAGTTCTATGTTGAAATTAGATTATAGCAGAGAAGCTGGACAATGGGAACCCAATGAGTTTGGAGGAAATGGAAATATAGAAGCTATTGAATTTATTAAAGATTTAAATATTTCTTTAAAGCATACTTATCCTGATATTTTAGTAATTGCAGAAGAAGCTACTGATTGGCCTAAAATAACAGAGGCAACAAATAAAAATGGATTAGGTTTTAAAATGAAATGGATGATGGGATGGATGCATGATACTTTAAATTATTTTAAAATCGATCCATTATTTAGAAAATTTGAGCAAGATAAATTTACGTTTAGTATGATGTATTATTATGATGAAAAATTTATTTTGCCTTTAAGTCACGATGAAGTTGTACATGGAAAAAGCCCCATGATTTATAAAATGCCAGGAGATGAATGGCAAAAATTTGCAAATCTTAGATTGCTTTATACCTATATGTTTACACACCCAGGGGCTAAACTTCTATTTATGGGAAATGAATTTGCTGTTACACAAGAATGGAATTATAAAACAGAACTGCAATGGGAATTAGTAGATTTAGTAAGCCATGGAGGTATGCGATTTTGTGTTGAAAAATTAAATGCGTTGTATAAAAATTTTCCAGCATTATTTGAAAAGCAATTTGATAAAGATGGATTCGAATGGGTTGATTTAAATAATAGAGACGAAGGAATTATTATATTTAAAAGAAAAGGAAATAATGCTAAAGAAGATGTGTTAGTAATATTAAACACTACTCCAATTATTCGAAATAATTGGAAAATTTTAGTATATGATAAAAAAAATTGGAACGAAATATTTAACAGTGATAGTAAAGAATTTTGGGGAAGTGGAGAAGTAATGAATACAGAAAAAATTATCGGAATTGAACAAAAAAATTCTAACCAATATAAAATTAATGTTCATTTGCCATCTTTGGGTGCAGTAGTGCTATCATAATTTTACAAATAAATTATTTTATAGTTTTTTAAAATGATAATATTTAAAACTGAGGAATTATTAAAAAAATATTTCTCAAACAAAGTTGGTTTAGTTGTTGGATTTGTTCCAACAATGGGAGCATTACATCAAGGTCATATTTCACTAATTCGTAAGAGCAAATCAAACGCTGATATTACTGTTTGTAGCATTTTCGTAAATCAAACACAATTTAACGACAAAGCTGATTTTGAGAAATATCCCAAAACAATTGAACAGGATATTTTTTTATTAGAAAACTCGGGATGTGATATCTTATTTCTGCCATCAGTTAATGAAATTTATTCTAATGGAAAACTATCGACCAAAGAATTTCAACTTGGACTTGTTGAAATTGTTTTCGAAGGAGTTTTTAGACCTGGACATTTTAATGGGGTTTGTACAGTTGTAGAAAGATTATTACAAATTGTGTTACCAAATAAAATGTTTTTAGGGCAAAAAGATTTTCAGCAATGTATGGTACTTAAAAAACTTATTTCTCAAAAAAAAATTAATACTGAAATTGTTATTTGTGATACAACAAGAGAAAAAAATGGATTGGCAATGAGCAGCAGAAATAATAGGCTAAGTGATGATATGAGAGAAAAAGCAGGAATTATTTATGACTGTTTTATTGATATAAAAGAAAAAATTAATTCAAAAAATTGTAGTAATATTATTCAAGAATCGAAAATGAAACTGCTAGAAAATGGGTTTAGTAAAATTGATTATTTAAGTTTAGCAAATGTTGAAACCTTAGCACCAATATATGATTGGAATGGAGAAACAAAAATTGTTATTTTAATTGCAGCTTTTACTGAAAATGTTAGACTTATTGATAATATGATTTTAAATTAATTTCCTAAATCGGTTAATAAAACATTTATGCAATTGTAAGTTTGCATTTTATAAAAATTTATGGAAGTAAAAAAAGTGAGTGAAAGTTATACAGTAATGAATGAACTTGTGTTGCCCAACGATACAAATACTTTTGGAAATTTAATGGGTGGAAGATTAATGTATTGGATGGATATTGCTGCTGGAATTGTTGCTGTAAGGCATAGCAATTTACCTTGTATGACAGCAAGTGTTGATAATTTAAGTTTTAAAACTCCTATTAAACTGGGTAATGTTGTTAGAATTGAAGCTAGAATTACAAGAGCATTTAATACATCGATGGAGATACATATTAAAGTTTGGGGAGAAGATAGTTTACTACAATCAAGATACGAAAGTAATGAAGCTTATTTTACTTTTGTTGCTCTTGATGCAAATAATAAACCAAAAATTGTAAATACTTTAATTACTGAAACTGAACAAGAGCAAGCTTTGTACGAAGGTGCACTACGAAGAAGACAAATTAGGTTAATACTGGGCGGCAAGTTAAAACCAGATGATGCAAATGAATTAAAAGCATTGTTTATTAAAAATGATTAACTATTTGTTTAACTCAATTCTAAAAGTTGTTCCTTTTCCAATCTCACTATTTTTTACGAAAATATCTCCCTTATGATATTCTTTAATTATTCTTCTAGAAAGTGTTAAACCCAAACCCCAGCCTCGTTTTTTTGTTGTAAACCCTGGGTTGAAAACTTTGTTGAGATGCGAAATTTTAATTCCTTTTCCAGAGTCTTTAACTTCAATACATATTTTATTAGTAGATTCAATTAAGCTTAGATCTATTTTGCCTTTTCCTTCCATTGCATCTAATGCATTTTTTAATAAATTTTCAATTACCCAATCAAAAAGTGGAGGTGAAATAGGTGAAATAATTGAATCTTGATTCGAAGTAAAATTAAAAATTACATTATGTCCAGCACGTTTTTTTATATAATCTAACACTTGTTGCACTTGAGCTACAATATTTTTTTCTTCTAAATGTGGAGTGCTACCAATTTTCCCAAATCTATCTGAAATAAGTTGAAGACGATTTATATCTTTTTCAATTTCTGGAATAATAATTTCATTTCCTTTTATATCCCTTAATATTTCTAACCAACCTTCTAAACTACTTACAGGGGTGCCCAATTGGTGTGCAGTTTCTTTTGCAAGTCCGGCCCACACCTGATTTTGAGTACTTTTATAATTGCTTTGTAAAGTCATTAACATTATTGTAATAAAAAGTATAACTATAATTAATTGCACAATTGGGTAATATCTTACTTCTTTTAGCAATTTTGATTCGCCATAAAAAACTTTATTAATTTGTGTAGAATCAAGAGGATTTTTCCAAACAATAGGTTCGTGTAGTTTTTTAAAATCGTTAATTTTTTTATTGAGAAAACTTTTATCTTGTATTATTTGAGTACTATCAATATTTCTAAAATCTAACAATTCATTTTTTTCTGTAACCAACAAAATTGGGATATCTATACTGTTCTCAGATAAAATTCTACTTGTTAAATTAGTTTCAGTAACTAATGGATTATTGTTAGTTCTTACAGCTTCGGCCCATTGCTCAATTTTTATTTTTTCTTCTCTCGAAATCTTATTGGCTATGTATTGAGAATAAAAAATAGTGCCACTAACAATTAAAATTGCAACAAAAGCTATAATCGATTTTGTGTTTAAAAATCTTGAAAACATAGTACACAAATTTAAAGAGTAAAAAATAGTAATTAAAATTTTAATCTTATTTAGTAAACAATATTTGCAAGCATTTTGAAGTTACAATTATGCAAGTTAAATTGCATGGCTAATGAAATTTAAAAATTTTATATTTATTGTTTTATGTTTTTCATTTGTTTTTATTAGTTGTAAGTCTGTTAGAAAAATTACAAGTAAAGACAATTCAGTTTCAAAAAATATTAAAAAAAATGGCAATAGAAAAGTTGAATTTATTGAAGACATTGAGATAACTCCAGGAAGTGTAGTAAAATCAAAACATAAACCAGCAACAACAAAATCTAAAGTTTCAAATATTGAATTGCCAACTAATATAAATTCAAGTTCAAAATTTGAATTTGAGAAAGTTAATAGAGTTCAAATTAAATATGCATTACTTCTAAATACTTATGTTGAAAATTTAACGAACCTTGAATTGTATTTAAAACTTGACGAATGGTTGGGAACAAGATATTGTTTAGGTGGGTCAACTAAAAATTGCATTGATTGCTCTGCTTTTGCAGGAAATATTATTAGAGAAATTTATAAAATAAATTTACCACGAACAGCACATGAGCAATTTAATGTTATTGATAGAAAGGAAAAAGATGATTTTAAAGAAGGAGACTTAGTTTTTTTTAGAACAAAAAAAGGTTACATAAATCATGTTGGAATTTACTTATGGAATAATAAGTTTATTCATGCATCATCAAGTTTGGGGGTTGCAATAAGTGATTTAGATGAAGCTTATTGGAAAAATAAATTTGCTGGTGGGGGAAAAGTAATTAATTAATCTTTCTCTTTTTTATCAAAAGTACTTTTTAAATAATCCACTATAACATTACTATTTCCTAATTCAGCTTCCATATCACTTAATTCATGTTCTAATGCTTTTGTACTTATTTGAATTTCTAAAATAGAAATTACCATTGAGCCCATTAAGCATAACATACTTATAGCAAATAATAAATAAGCGTAAGATTGATGATTGATGAAAATAGTATACATACAAATTAAACAAATAAGAAAACTAAATACTGCTAAGGCTTGCATTAGTCTTATCATAGTTAATCTCATTCTTAAATTTTTAATTTGAATAATAATATTTTTTCTGCTATCTTCTTCTTTATTATATCGTTCGTGTAAATGCCGAATTAAATTAGACAATGCTAAAAAACGATTGCTATATACTAACATTAAAAAAGTAATGGCAGGAAATAATAACGCTGGGGTATTAAAAGAAATTTCCATAATTTATTTGGGGGCTTTACGGTAAAGGTAAAATACTACAAAACTGAAAATTATATTAGGTGTCCAAACTGCAAGTAAGGGAGGCAAGTTACCTTTTGTAGAAAATATTGTTGAAAATTTATCAGTTAATATATAAAGTAATGCAATTAAAACACCTAGTGCTAAATGTGTACCACTGCCACCTCTGTTTTTTCTTCCTGCAATTATTGCACCCATTAATGTTAAAATAATTACTGAAACAGGAGTTGCATTTCTTCTTCCATATTCTACTTTTAACTCATTTATATTTTCGGATCCTTTTTTTTCTTCTAATTTAATAAATCTAATAAGTTCAGTGGAAGTTAAAATATCTTTTGTGTATTTGCCACGCAATAAATCTCTTGGCGATGCTGCAAAATTTAATTGTTGTTCTGTTTTTTGAATTAATTTCTCATTTATTGAATCAATATTTCTTTGAACTATAGTTTGTAATTTCCATTTATTTTTCTTGCTATCCCAAAATAATTTGTCTGCTTTTAAATTTTCAATTAGTTTATTGTTTACAATCTTATAAATAAAACACATTCCGCTTGTTTTTAAAGCAGTATCGTAATTATTAATTACAGCATAAGTAAACGAATCAATTTTTAAATACATGCTATTTCCTTTATCGTTTAAAATACTTATTGTTCTTTCGTATGATGAATTAGCATCAATATATTTTGTTTCAAATAAAGTTCTTTTTTTGTTAGCAATTGGCACAGTATACATACTAGCTAACCATAATAAAACAGCTAAAAAAATACTTGCTATTAGATACGGTCTTAACCATCTGTTATAACTTACACCACTTGCTAAAATTGCAATTATTTCACTTCGCCCAGCCATTTTAGATGTAAAAAATATTACTGCTATAAAAACAAAAAGTGGAAAAAGTAAAGCCGTCATGTGAGGAATAAAACCTAAATAATATTGTTTAAATATTTGAGCAGAAGTTAAATTTGAGCGTACAAAATCTTCGGCTTTTTCACTCATATCAATAACCACAGTTATTATAACAAATAAAAAAATGGCAAAGAAAAAAGTTGCTAAAAATTTTCTAATAATATACCAATCAATTTTATTCATTATATAATACTAATAAAAGCAATGCAAATATAATTTGTATTGCTTTTATAAACTATGTAAAACAATAAGTTGAGTAAAGTTGAGACAAAAAAATGCACTCATTAAAATGAATGCATTTAATACGATCATCATAGGTAACGGACGGATAAGCGATGTGAAAATAGAGTAGTAGCCTTAACTTATTGTTAAATTAAGAGTTGAGTGGATAAAATAAAACAAAAATTTTGGCTTATCCACAAAGTATTTGCCGTTGTAAAAAGTAAAATAATAAAAGTTATGATAATGAACTATCGATAAGTCTACCCATTTCAGTTTTTAACATTCTCGATGGGTATCTATTAATTACAATAAAATCGTGAGTTGCCATTATAATTGTAGTTCCATAATCTTTACCAATCTGAATCAGTAATTGCATAATCTCATCGCTGGTTTCAGGGTCTAAATTACCAGTTGGTTCATCAGCTAAAATTAATTTTGGAGAATTTAATAAAGCCCTTGCAATATCTACACGTTGCTGTTCTCCACCACTCATTTCATAAGGCATTTTATAAGCTTTAGATTTTATTCCCACTTTATCTAAAACATCATTTATTTTTTCTTCAATTAACTTTGCATCCTTCCATCCAGTAGCTCTTAAAACAAATTCTAAATTTTCGTGTACATTTCTATCTGTCAATAATTGAAAATCTTGAAAAACTACTCCAAGATTTCTTCTTAAGAATGGAACTTTTTTCCAATTCATCTCTTTTAAATCGAAGCCTACAACACTTGCTGTACCTTCTTTTAAAGTTAATTCGCCATAAAGTGTTTTTAATAAACTACTTTTTCCTGTTCCTGTTTTTCCAACTAAATACACAAATTCTCCTTTTTCAATTGTAAAATTTACATCTTGAAGTATTAGACTTTTGCCCTGATATATGTTAACGTTTTTAAGTTCAATTACAGTTTCTGGCATAACACAATTTTTGTAAAGATATTTATGTAATTGTTATTTAAAAAAGAATCTATCTATTGTTGAATAAGGGTGTTGAAAAATTAATTCTAAAATTAGCATCAGTATTGCTTGTTTCAAAGCTTTTTATAAAATCTACTCTCAAAACTTTTAAAATATTTTCAATTGAAAACATAGCTTCATAATATCCTTCTTGTGTGTCATTATTGTACAAAGCATTTCCACCAATTACAAAAAACCAATTAAGTTTTTTAAACACTGGAATTTTATTGGTCAGTAATCCGTTTAAATGATATTGTATATGTGAAGTAAAAAATAAATTAGAAGTGTTACTAAAAGTATAGTAAGGCATTAATTGAAATGTGTTTAAATAAGAAGCACTAACTGAAATTTGGTTACTTAATAAATGATTCATATCTGGAACAAAAACTTTATTTGTATTAGTAAAACCACTTGCAGTAAAATTATAATTTAATCTTCCTGCTAATTTTAAGTTTAAATTATCGCTAATACCAAAATGCCATTTATCATAATCAGCTTCACTGTCAAATAAATTGTTAATGCCTTTTGTATAACTAAATCTTAGTGTTGGATATTTTGAACCAATACTAATTTTTCTATCAGGAAACTCAACATATCTTCCACCAGGGCTCCAAATAATTTCGGTAGTAATGCTTAAAGCTTTATGCTCTGTAATATTTGTTGTTATTAATTTGTTGGGGAAGTTGGGTGTAAATTCTCTGCCTTCAATTTTTCTCCAGTTATAAGCAGTAGTATTTTCTAATGGAATTCTATCTTGATAATTGATGTTTGAGTTTATGGTAAAACCTTTGCCTAATCCCTTTGCATAATCAATTCTTAAAAATTTTGCTTCATAAATTTTCATAAAATTATTTGTCCATAATAAAGTAGAAAGCGTATTATTAAAAAAACTAATGGGGTTATTATTATTAAATTGAAAAATATTCGAACCAAAATTTAATCTTATTATATTCAAATATTTTTTTCCATACGTATATCTTGTATTTATACTTGTATTAAAATGTTGGTTGCTAAATCCATAACGAAAATTTGAAGTAATATTTAAAGTTTTTCTTCTTGTATAATTTTTAGTATAATTTAAATTAAAATTAGATACTAAACCTTCCACAGTATTAAATTGTAATAATGATGTTAGTAGTGGATCAATAGAAAAATTACTTTTATTTTTTTCGTTATTAAACGATTGCCCATATAAAAAAAGTTTAGCAATATTTATTTTATTATTTTTTCTATCTATACTATCTAAATATTTTGGGTCTTTGCGAACTTGTTCTAAACTGTCCTTTCTCTTATAATCTTTTACCTCAGAATCTAGTAATGGCAAGGGTCTTACACTATCCCAATAGATTGCAGATTTTTTATTACTGCTATCATAATATTTTAAAACTGTGTTATCGAAAAACCCTTTTGCAAAACTAGGATTTGAGTTAAACTTGTTATAAACCTGAACAATATTTCCAAAAAAATCGAAATTAAAAATTTTACCAGCAGGATAAATTACTTGTTGTTTAATAACCCAATGATTATTTATGGGTACATAAATTTGTTGAATGTTTAAAGTATCTAAAAATTGTAATTGTTGTTCTTTCAATAAATTTAAGTCAGTGCTGTGTATTCTCCATTCATCCTCAATTATATTTATATAACCTGTAAACAAGGGTTCGTAAGTTCTTTTTGGAATAACTTTTATTCTGTTTATTATTTGATTATTTTCTACAAAACTTCCTTCGTATTTATACTTGTAAAACTGCAGAGCATTGTTAGAAATTGGCGATACAAATCCTCTAGGGTTTAATCCTCTTCCAACATTAATTATGTTTTCGTAAAATGAAATTAGTTGTGGCGAACCTAATCCAAACCCATCACTATTGCCACTAACTTTAGTCGACACCACTTCAATTTTTCTTTTTTCTTTTCCATCAACATAATAATTGGCAACACTTTCTGATAAAAAAATAATTTTCCTTTTGCTTGTATCACCATCTTCAAAATCTACTTTTTCTCCCATAAATTTCTTAGGGTAATTTCGTAATTGAATTTGACCTTTTACATAAACTTCACACTCAAATTTTTTAATTTCGTTTAAATGTTCTTCTCGTAATTTTATTGCATTTCTTATAATTTCATAAGCAGGATCTTCCCCATTTTTTTTAATAATTACTTCTTTCAAATCGTATTGTTGTTCTACTAATTGAAAATTTAATTTTATTGCTTCCTTTCCTAATTTAATTTTTTTATCCAAGGTTTTATATCCAATATGTTGGCAAACTAAAGTGTAATTTCCCTCGGTTAAATGAATATTAAACTCTCCTTTTAAATTTGATGTTGTGCCTTTATTAGTTCCTTTTACTAATATTGAAGAATAAGAAATTGGATTATTATTTATGTCTGTAATTACTCCAGATATCTCTGTACTATTTGCATGTAAATTAAAAAGTATAGTTAGTATTGTAATTATTAATTTCATAGTAACGAAAATAACTTTGTCTATCAACAATTAATCAAAGATTATTTTGTTTAAGATAAATTTTACAAATTTTTGTATAGTAACTAACTTCAACTAATATTTTGTTTAAATACAACAAAAAAGCTTCATGTATAATAATTCTCATTTTAAAGCAAATAATCAAAACGAAGTAATTGAATTTATGAATCAAAATCCATTTGTAGTTTTATGTGGAGTTGATGAAAATAATAGTCCAATTGCTACACATATTCCTGTATTAATTGAAGAAAGAGGGGATGATTTGTTTTTATTAGCACATGTAATGCGTAAACAATTACATACAATTGCTTTCGAAAAAAATAATAAGTATTAGTAATTTTTTCGGCTGCTCATTCTTATGTTAGTGCAAATAATTATACCCAACAAAATACTGCAAGTACATGGAATTATCAAGCGGTTCATGTGCATGGCGAATTACTTTTTTTAGATGAACTATCACTGCTTAAATTTTTAATTAGGCTAACAGAAAAATTCGAAAATAATCCTCACTCAGCTTCTTTAGTTCAAAAAATGGATGAACAGTATGTTAAAGAAATGATGAAAGCGATTGTTGCATTTGAAATAAAAGTTTCGAACATTGAACATGTGTTTAAACTCAGTCAAAATAAAGAGCCACAAACTCGTGATAGAATTATTAGCCATTTAGAAAAAGAAGGCAATCCTCTTTCTAAAACAATGCAGCAGCATTTTAATAAACATTAGTTATTTTTCTTTTTAAATGGATTAATGTTTTTGAGAATGTTCTTTCCTGCTTCTTGAATCGATTTTGTAGAATCTGATTTTAAGCTATCTTGAGTTCTAAATAATTGTTTAATTGCTTCATTCTTTAAATCGGTAATTGTTTGTTGCTTTACAGCATTAAAACTGTCTTTTATAGCATTTGTTACTGCTTGTTTAGTACTATCAATTTTATGTTGAACAAAATCTGTGGCCTGTTGTTTAAAATCTTGTACTAAAGAATTTGTAGTTTGTTTTAAATTAGTTTTTACAGTTGGGTTTGTAATACTTCCACCTAGGGTTAATTGTAAATTTAATATTTCAGAAACTTTAAAAGGTACTCCATTTTCTGAAGCTTTAGAAGTTAAACTGTTGATTAAATTATTGCCATTATTGCCAATTAAAGATCTTGGAATTTTCATATTAATAGTATAATCTAGAATTTGATTTAAACTATGTGTACCTCCAATTTCTAAATCAATGTCTTTAACTTTTACCTTAAAAGGTTTAACTAAAACTTTTCCATTAGTAAATTCGAAAAAACTTTTTATTTCTTTGAGTGAAATTTCCTGAAGAGATTTAATACTTAGAGTCTGTGCAATTTTCTCTACTGGTTGAAATTTTTGTAACAATCCATCTATTAATAATAAATTACCATTTCCTGTTAAGGAGCTTAAATCTGGCATCATATTATCACCTAGCTTTCCAGTAACAGTTAATTGAGAAGTTATATTTCCTGCTAAAAATTTACCAATGGGCATAATATTTTGCATAGTATTAAATGCATAGAAAGCCTTTTGTACATCAACATTTGTAACATTATAAGTAAGAGCAATATCTGGCTTAAGTGCATCAAGTTTTGTAGAATAATAGCCATTTAATGCAAATTGACCATTCAAAGCATTTGCTTTTAAATTATTCATTTTAACGGTTTCATTAGCAACTAATATTGATCCAGATACATTTTCTAAATCTAATTTATCATAATGCACTTTGTTTAGTGTTGCATTTATTGTTAAGTGCAAATTTTTAGGCACTAAGTAGGGTTTACTTAAGGCTGATTTAGGTTTTGTTGTATCCGTTTCAACTCCCATAAACTCATTGAGGTATAGTTGGTCTGCTTTTATATTTATAACTCCATCTAAAGCTTCATTTTTGAATAAATATGGAAAAATATTGTTGATAGAACCATTTGCAGAAAAATTAGTTTCCTTAAACTTTCCTTCAACATTAGTAACAGAAACATTTTTTGGATTAAAGGTCATAGCAAATTGATCTAATCCAACACCAGTTGGGTAATCTTTAGATGCGTAGAAGAAGTTTGATAAGTTAATTGTCCCACTTGCATTGAATTTTTCAAACTGCTTTTTCTGCATTGCAAGTGAGCTGCCATTTACTTTAAAATTCGCATTTAATATGCCATTTAGTTTACTGATTGAAGGCATCTTAACAAAATCAGTTACTTTATTTAAATCTAATTTTCCCTTTGCAGAGGCATCAATATATAAATCTGATATTGGATTTTTTATCAACAATTTAAAATCAAAAGGGTCATTGGCAATATCTACATGTGCTTTTGAAAGATTAATTATTGTATGATCTGGAATGCCATCAGTATTATCAATCTTCATTTCTAATTGAATGTCTTTAACTGGCACTGGCAAATCTGGGTATTGAAAAAAGCCATTTTTAATTTGTAAATTAACTTGGTAAGCAGGTATTAGAAAATCGTTATAATTTCCTTTCACAAAACCATTGAAAATAGCTTGACCACTAGTTTTAATTGTCTTAAAATTATTTTGGTAGATTGCTGGAATTAAGGATAGAATATTTTTAAAATCAGTTGATGGAGATTTAAATTCAATATCCATTCCATAAGTAGAATCATTAACAAACTGAAAGTATCCTTTTGTTGCAATATTTAAATCGTTTAAGTTTATTTTATCCGTATTAAAAGAGAATTTTGATTCTTTTGTATTGACCTGCAAATCAATATCAGCGTTTGTTTTAGCTTCATTAATATAAGGAATACCATTCATGATAAATGTTAATTTATCAATATTTGTTTTAGTAACTAAAGTAAAAATGTTTGCATTAAAATCACCTTTACCTGAGTGCTGAATGTTTTCAAAATTTAAAAACATATTTCCTTCATAATTAGAATAATTAAATTTTCCATTATCAATATTATAGTGATCGAGTTTTAAGGTTAATTCTTTTGATTTTTCTTTTTGTGTAGATGAAGAATCGTCAGGTTTTACAATATCCCAATTTGCTTTTCCTAGTTTATTAACTATAGCATTAATTTCAGGACTTTGCACATCTATAGCATAAACACCAATTTCATTGCCAGAAACTACACTCCAAAAGTTTAATGACAAATTAAGTTTTTCAGTTTTAAGTAAAGTGTCTTTTGAGAATTCATTTTTACCAATAACTGTTAAATCGTTAATTCCGACAGTAATTTTTGGAAAATGTCTGAAAAGTGAAATGTCAATATCTTCAAAATCTATAGTAGCAATAATCGTTTCATTAATTCTTGTTTTAACCAATTTTACAATCTTTCCTTTAAATAAAAATGGGGTTGTAAATAAAACTAACAGTAAGGTTATTAAGGTAATACCAAATATTTTGAGTACTTTTTTCATCTAAAAATTTTAATTTTTGTAAAAGTATCATATTAGATTTTTACATATAATTCTAAAATAGTTATTTAACATTTTATGCAAAAAATTAGTTAAAGAAAATAAAGCATTTGGTAGTTTCGTTTATACGACTACATTTGCACAAATTTTTTTGAATTATGTTTTGGACTCTTGAATTAGCAAGCTACTTAGAAGAAGCACCTTGGCCAGCATCGAAGGATGAATTAATTGACTTTGCAATTAGAAGTGGATCACCAATAGAAGTTGTTGAAAACTTGCAAGAATTAGATTACGAAGGTGATATTTATGAAAGCATTGAAGATATTTGGCCAGATTATCCTAGTCAATCTGATTTTATGTTTAACGAAGACGAATATTAAATTTATTTAAGTATAAATATTAAGCCACCTATTCGGTGGTTTTTTTATTAAAAAAATACATCTTCAATAAAAAAGATTTCTTCAACAGTTTCTTTTTTCATTTTAATAGATACTATATCAAATTGAATAATTTTCCATTGTGGGTGTTGTAATAAATAATTTTCAGCACCTTTTTTCAAAGCATTCATTTTGCTTGCACTTATACTTTCTTCTGGATTTCCAAATTTTGTTGAAGTTCTGGTTTTAACTTCTATAAAATGTAGTGTATTATTTTTTACTACAATAATATCAATTTCCCAATGTTTAAATCGCCAATTTCTTTCAATAACTAGAAATTCATTTTGCAATAAAAAATTTGCTGCAACGTTTTCACCTATGGTGCCTCTCTCAATATTTTTCATTTAAAAAATTAAAACAGTGGGATCTATATTAAGTAATAAAATTTTTAAATTAGTTGGTAAAATTCAAAATTATGCTTGGGGTGGTTTTAAATTTATTCCACAACTTTTAAACTACGAAAATAAAGATAATAAACCTTGTGCAGAATATTGGATGGGAGCACATCCTTCTGCATCATCAATTATTCAAATTGGAAATAATAATATTTCATTACAAGAACTTATAAAAGATTATCCAACCGAAATTTTAACTGATACTATCTTAACACAATTTGGCGAATTGCCTTATTTGTACAAAGTTTTAGATGTTAATGATATGCTTTCTATTCAAGTTCATCCATCAAAAGAAGAAGCGATTAAAGGATTTAATTGCGAAGAAAAATTGGGAGTTCCTATAAACGCATTTAATAGAAATTATAAAGATAAAAATCATAAGCCTGAGGTTATGATTGCTCTTAGTGAATTTTGGTTATTACATGGTTTTAAACAATTAGAAGCAATTGAGAATTGCTTGCAAGAAATAAAAGAGTTTAATATTTTACTGCCTCTTTTTAAAAAAGAAGGTTTAAAAGAGATGTATCGTTTTCTTATGGAAATGGATCAAGAAAATGTTGATGGAATTTTGTGTGGATTATTAAAAAGAGAGCAACGGAAAAAAATAAATGGAGAATTAAATAAATCGATGCCAGGTTGGTGGGCAACAAAATTATTTAAAGAAAATGATGAAATTAAAAATATAGATCGAGGTGTTTTCTCTATTTATTTTTTTAATTTAGTTTGCTTGCAAGAAGGTGAAGCAATTTTTCAAGCAGCAGGTATTCCACATGCATATTTAGAAGGCCAGAATATAGAATTAATGGCTAATAGTGATAATGTTTTAAGAGGTGGGTTAACACCTAAACATATTGATGTGCCTGAATTAATGAAGCATACATTGTTTCAGCCAATTGTGCTAAAAATTTTGAAAGGAGAACTGATAAATAATGTTGAAAAAAATTACACTTGCCCAGTTTTAGATTTTGCTATTTCAAAAATTGAAATAAAAAATTTACAACAATATAACTTCACTTCTCAATCTCCAGAAATATTTATTGCAATAAAAGGGAATGCAATGATTAAAGGGTCTTCAATAAATATTGAAATTAAAAAAGGAGATTCTTTTATTGTGTTGCCCTACGAAAAATATTCAATTTCATCAAATAATAGTTGCGAATTATATAAAGCATTTGTTGCTTACTAAATATTAATGTGTAACATTTTCTAAATCTTTTGAATTGTGTTTATGTTTAAATAAAATGGCAAAGGCAATTGCAATTAAGAAGGCATAACCAGCAAAAGAAAGCCAAATATTTTGCCAATCTCTGGCACCATTATGTGTAAAAAATTTATCAATTACATAGCCACTTAATATTCCTCCAAAAAATGCTCCAAATCCATTCGACATCATCATAAATAATCCTTGGGCTGATGAACGAATTTTTGAATCTGTTGTAGTTTCTACAAATAAAGATCCAGAAATATTAAAGAAATCGAATGCCATTCCATATACAATACATGAGGTAACAATCATCCATAATCCATCAACTGGATTTCCATAAGCAAATAAACCAAATCTTAAAACCCAGGCTAGCATTGAGATTAGCATGACTTGTTTGATACCAAATCGTTTTAAGAAAAACGGAATGGCCAAAATAAATAAGGTTTCAGAAATTTGCGAGATAGACATTATAATTGTTGAATACTTTACTACAAAAGAATTTGCATATTCAGGAACTTTTGAAAATTCAGATAGATAAACATCTCCATACATATTCGTTAATTGTAAAGCCCCACCTAAAAACATAGAAAAAATAAAGAACAAAGCCATTTTATAAGTTCCAAATAATTTAAAAGCATTCAACCCTAATTTTTCAACTACTGAAGCTTTTTCGGAAATTAATTTTTGAGGTGGACATTTTGGTAGTGTAAAAGAATAGATTCCTAAAATAAAAGCTGAAAATGCCGATAAATAAAACATGTTAAAAGAAGCTTTATTGCCTGTTAAATTTGTAATCCACATGGCAACAATAAAACCTATAGTACCCCAAACCCTAATGGGAGGGAAGACTTTAATTACATCGAAATTATTATTTTTTAAAATATTATATGCTACCGAATTGGATAAGGAAATAGTAGGCATATAACAAATCATGGCAGCAAAAATTACATAATAAAAAGTTATGGGGTCTTCTACTTGTGGAATGTATAATAATGCTAAGCCAGCTAAAATATGAAGTGTACCATAAAGCTTTTCAGCATTCATCCATTTGTCTGCAATAATTCCTGTTAAAGCAGGCATTATTATAGACGACAATCCTAAGGTTGAAAAAATAGCACCAAATTGTTCGCCACTCCATTGCTTTGTAACAAACCAATAATTACCTACAGTTATTAACCATGCCCCCCAAACAAAAAATTGTAAAAAACTCATTACCGTTAATCGCAGCTTAATATTCATAAAAATAAATTAGAAAATGAAGTGATGAAGATAAGGGGAAATAGATTTTTTAATTTAATAACTATAATTTTTTATAACGGTTTTAATCCAGGATAATGATCTAAAGTTTCGAAAATGTATTTTGAATTTTCTTTTAAAATAGAAATAAACTTAAACAAAGAATCGGTATAGTTTGATTTTTGAAACATTCTATCGTGAGTTAAGATTACTAAATGTTTTTTTGTGTTTAAATTATTATTTTCAATTGCATATTCTATTTTTTTAACCATTCTTTCAACACTCTCAACAGGGTTAGAGTGGGGACGAGTAAAATTCCATTCAATATCCCATCCAATAACATTATAACCTGCACTATCTAATAATTTGCAAACTGGCTTTGTTAAACCATTTGCTCGTAATTTATTTTGTAAAACCCAAGATGTATTCCCAGGTAATCGAATAATTTTGAAAGGAACATGTAAAGTTTTTTGTGCTAAATAAAAATCTTCTGCAGCAAAATTTTCATGCTCATAAAAAAAGTGATATTTCCCATTAGCATGTGTGGTACTATGATTGGCTAATAATAAATTTGGATAATTACCTTTAATAAATTGTACAATTTCTTTTAAAAATGGCGAAGAAGCATGTTCTCCAACCATAAAAAATGTAGCCTTAGTTTCTAATTTTTTGCAAACATCAATACATGCTTTGGTGCCATTTTGCGGGCCATCATCAAAAGTTAAATAAATATAAGTTTTTGATGTGTCATACAATATTGAGTTTGAAATATAATTATTAGTACTGTCGTTGTTGCTTCTAAGATTTGTTGTGGAAACATAAGAATCACCCATAAATAATGATGTGCTAATGTCAATTTTTCTAGAATCTATAAGATTTTTTATCAAATCATTTTTTTGATAAAAAAGATATGTGGGTTTAATTGTATCAAAATCAAATTTTAAAGAATCAATATTTTTTTTTGCAGAGTCAATGTTAAAATTTGTTGAATCAAGTTTAAAATCAATGGAATCAACTTTTATTGAATCTATATTTTTAGCTACTATTAATTTAGTTGGAGTAATTACTTTTTTCTTTTTTGATTTTATGCAACTTGTAAAAACTATAAGCAAGAAAAAAGTATAAAAAAAACAATTTTTATTCATCTGAAAACAATTCATTATCTATTTCTAATAGCAAAAATAAGCAAACTTTGTTCCTAGTTTTTAATGAGATTCAATGTGTTTTTAAAATTGAATTAAATTCGTTACCCTAGTTACTTATTTTTGCAATAGCACTAAAAAAGAATTTATGAGTATAAATGAAACTGTTTTAGAAGAGATAGTTATAAAATTTGCAGGAGATAGTGGAGATGGAATGCAACTTACAGGGCAACAATTCACCAATAATACTGCTTTGTTGGGAATTGATTTAGCCACTTTTCCAGATTTTCCAGCAGAAATTCGTGCACCACAAGGAACTATGGCTGGTGTAAGTGGATTTCAAATTCATTTTTCTTCAAATAAAGTTTATACTCCAGGAGACTTATGTGATGTTTTAGTTGCTATGAATGCAGCAGCTTTAAAAGCAAATTTAAAGTCATTAAAAAAAAGCGGAAAAATTATTGTAAATACTGATGGTTTTGATAGTAAAAATTTAAGACTTGCAAATTATGCCGATGGAATAAACCCTATTGAAGATGGAAGTTTGGATGGTTATGATGTAAAAAAAGTTGATATAACAAAATTAACTCGCGAAGCTTTAAAAGATAATACAGAACTAGGAACAAAAGAAAGAGACCGAGCAAAAAATATGTTTGTTTTAGGATTAATTTATTGGATTTATAACAGAGACTTGCAAAACACAATTGATTTTTTAGAAGAAAAATTTGGCAAAAAAGAATCTATTCTTCAAAGTAATATAAAGGTTTTACAAGCTGGATATAATTATGGAGAAACTACAGAAACTTTCTCAACTCGATTTGTTGTGGAAAAAGCAAAACTTCCTCCAGGAAAATATAGAAGCATTATGGGCAATCAAGCCCTTTCGTTTGGCTTAATAGCAGCAAGTGAAAAAAGTGGCTTGCCAATTTTTTTAGGTTCTTATCCAATTACACCAGCATCAGATATTTTACATGATTTAAGCAAATACAAATCGTTTGGAGTAAAAACTTTTCAAGCTGAAGATGAAATCGCTGCAATTACTGCTGCCATTGGTGCAAGTTATGGAGGTAGCATTGGTGTTACAACAACAAGTGGACCTGGGATGGCTTTAAAAGCAGAAGCAATGGGTTTAGCGATGATGTTAGAAATTCCATTAATTATTATCAATATTCAAAGAGGTGGACCATCAACTGGTTTACCAACAAAAACAGAACAAAGCGATTTAATGCAAGCTTATTATGGTAGAAATGGAGAATGTCCAATACCAATAATTTCTGCATCTACTCCAAGCGATTGTTTTGAATCAATTTATGAAGCAGTGAGAATTTCTGTTCAACATATGACTCCAGTTATTTTTTTAAGTGATGGATTTATTGCAAATGGTGCAGAACCTTGGAAATATGTTCAAAGCTCAGATCTAAAACCAATTGAAGTAATTTTTAAAAAAACTTTAGATGAAGATGAAACAACTTTTTTGCCTTATAAAAGAAATGAAAAATTAGCCAGACCATGGGCTGTACCTGGTACTGCTGGATTGGAACATAGAATTGGTGGACTAGAAAAACAAGATATTACAGGTAATATAAGTTATGATGCAGATAACCATCAGCACATGGTAAATACACGAGAAGAAAAGGTAAATAGAATTGCAAATTATATTCCATTGCAAAAATTAGATACTGGTGCAGAAAAAGGAAAAGTATTGGTTATAGGGTGGGGTAGTACTTATGGAGCTATAAAAAGTGCAGTATTACAATTACAAGCAAATGGAAAATCAATTAGTCATGCCCACTTAAGATATATACGCCCATTCCCAAGCAATTTGGGAGATATAATAAAAAATTTCGAAACAGTAATTATTCCAGAAATTAATAATGGTCAGCTAATAAAAATAATTAGAGATAAATATTTAGTTGATGCAATTGGGTATAATAAAGTAATGGGCATTCCTATTACAAAAACAGAATTAGTAGATTTTTTAAACAAACAATTTTAATATATTGGTACTAATATTTATTCAAATAAATCATACAAAATTCTTCAATTTTAATTTTAATTAATGAAGAATATTTTACTATTTGGTGCAGGTAAATCCTCTACATATTTAATTGATTATTTAAACGATTTATGTGATTTAAAAAACTGGAACATTGTTGTTGCAGATTTTAAATTAGATAATATTGCTAGTAAATTAAAACCAAATTCAAAAATTAAGTCGGTAGAAATTGATATTGAGATTACTCAAGAAAGAACAGGGTTAATTTCAAGTGCAGATATTGTAATTTCATTAATGCCTCCACACTTGCATTATTTAATAGCATTGGATTGTATTGAATTAAATAAAAATTTACTAACAGCTTCTTATTTAGATAACCAAACAAAGGAATTAGCTAAAAAAATAGAAGAAAAGAATTTATTATTTATTTATGAACTGGGTCTGGATCCTGGAATTGATCATATGAGTGCAATGAAAATTATTCATGAAATTCAGCATAATGGTGGAGAAATAAGTTCGTTTATTTCTCATTGTGGTGGATTAGTTGCACCTGAAAGCGACGATAACCCTTGGCATTACAAAATAAGTTGGAACCCTAAAAATATTGTAATGGCAGGAAAAGCTGGATCAACATTTTTAGAAAATGGAATTGTAGAAAATTTGAAATACGAAGAATTGTTTTCTGAAAATAATTTGGTGCAAATTCCAGAATCTGAAACTTTAGCATTTTATCCAAATAGAGATTCATTAACTTATATTGATAACTATGGATTAAAAACTGCTAAAAATTTTAAACGAACCACACTACGTCATGCTGATTTTTGTTTTGGTTGGAAAAATATTATTCAGTTAAAACTTACCGATGAATCGATATTTTATAATACTGAAAACTTAACTATTTCGGAGTTTTTTAATTTGCATTTTAAAAGGTTTGAAATTTGTAAATTA
>JANOVK010000317.1:0-3301 GCA_031417315.1 Chitinophagaceae bacterium
AAATCACTAACTTGTGGCCAAGTTAATCCATCATCAGCAATTGCTTTAATCCAATTTGGTTTTTGAGAATCTAATGAAATACCTAAAATTGTAAAATTTTTATTTTTATATTTATTAAAAGCTGCAACTACATTTGGATATTCTTTTCTGCAAGGGCCACACCAACTAGCACAAAAATCTAATAACACATATTTTACTTTAAACGAGGAGAGTGAAATAGGTTTATCGGTTTCGTTGTTTTGTGTAAATTCTGCAGCAAGAGAACCAACCGAACCAGTGGCTGGCTTTGAGTTTGCAAGAATTTTTTGTTCAATTAAATTAGCAAATAATCCTTTTCTTGCATCACCTTTAAAGGTTTTATATTTCTGCTCTAACAATTTTTCATCACCTAATAATTGATAGAATTGTAACAATACAAAAGAACTAACTGCCGATGATGGTTTTTCAGAAATAAATTTTGAAACTAATTCTTTTACTTTGGTTTTATAGCTTTCGAATTGTTTTACCATCGAATCTTTTTTATATGCATCTTTTTCTGCATTTAAAGGACCAATTATTGCAGTAATTTTTTCGTTAATTGGTAAAAAATTATTTATAAAACTTGTATATTCAATTTGCGATAAAGAACCTGTAGAAGTTGCCTTTTTAAAATTTGTAGCAGTGCCATTAATATTTACATTTTCATTTCCTAAAAATAATTCGTACACATCAGTTAGTCCTATACATCCTAATTGAAAATATGAAACAGTTTCTGTGCTACCTTGTAAAGTAAATTTTCCATTAATAGCATAATTCTGAGCTATAGTATTTCCTTGTGCATCTGTTATAAATACTAAAGCACTATCTTTTAAACCCGAAATATTTCCATTAATTTTAAATTCTTTCTGTGCAAAAGCTGTACAAGGAAATAGTATAAATAGTAGTAATTTCTTCATTTTATTTTTTTTAAAAGTATTTTATTTTTTATTTAAGTATTGTATTACAAAAATGAAAAAATTCACTGCAAATCTGTACTTTTTTTTTTATTTAAATTCCAATTATTTTGTTAAAAACTAATTACTCTAATAGTTACAATATTTTAACAACTATTTTTACAGCCAATATATAATAGTATGTCGAAAAAAATTTTCTTTATTGTTTTTGTATTTAGTACAACTTTTATTTGTGCTCAACCTAAAAAAGTAATAGCTGATAGAATTGTTGCACAAGTAGGAAATAAAATTATTTTGCGATCCGACATTTTTAATGCAATAAACGATTATAAAAGACAAGGGCAAGATGCTACATTACCAACTAATCCTGAGTGTGCATTTTTAGAAGGACAACTGATACAAAAAGCATTGGTTTTACAAGCAGAGAAAGACTCACTTTTAGTTAGTGAAGATGAGATTGATGCTGCATTAGATAATCAAATTAGAGGATTTATTAGAGAATATGGCTCGCAACAAATATTAGAAGAAGTTGCAGGTAAAACTGTTTATCAAATTAAAGAAGATTTTAGACAAGTTTTTAAAGAAAGAAAATTGTCGGATCAAATGAGAAATAAAATTGTAGATAATATAAAAATTACTCCTAATGAAGTAAAATTATTTTATGATAAAATTCCAAAAGATAGCTTGGCGTTTTATGAAAGCGAATTAGAATTGTTACAAATTATTTTTGTTCCAAAAGCAAATTCTAGCGTTGATGAATATGTTATTAAACAATTATACGAGTATAAAAGACAAGTAGAAAGTGGAATAAAAAAGTTTGATCAATTAGCAAAAATTTATACCGACGATCCAGGAAGTAAAGAAACTGGAGGCCAATATAATATTAATAGAAATGATAAATTTTGGGATCCAACTTTTTTATCAACTTGTTTTAAATTAAAAGAAGGGCAAATATCGAATGTTATTAAATCGAAATTTGGTTATCATATTATACAACTAGTAAGTAGGTTAGGAGATGATGCAATTGTTAGACACATTTTAAAAGTGCCGCCCATTACTGCAGAGGAAATTAAACTTACAATTAATAAAATTGATACGATAAAAGCAATGTTACAACGAAAAGAATTTTCGTTTGGAGCAGCATTAATTAAATATAGCGACGACGAAAATAATAAAAATGTAGGGGGACAAATTAGTGGGAGAGATGGAAGTGGCTTTATTACAATTGATCAATTAGATAAAGAAATGGTTACATTGATAAAAAATTTAAACCCTGGCGAGTATTCTAGTCCTCAAATTTTTGTTGATGAACGTGGGCAAAAGAAAATACGATTAATTTATTATCAAAACAGAACAGAGCCACATAGAGAAAATTTAAAAGATGATTATAGTAAAATTTCTCAACGAGCTATCGAAGAGAAAAAACAACTTAAATTAGAAACTTGGTTTAAAATACATATTCCTTCCTATTACATTTCTATCGATAATGAATTTTTAAATTGTAAATCATTAAGCGAATGGTTAAAATATGCCACTAAAAACTAGTTTAAATTGTTTCATGTATGTATAAAAAATTTTCTTATATAATCGTTACTTTTTTTTCTGCAATTTGTTTAAACGCTCAGCAAAGAGTAGTAGCAGAATGTACTATTAATTATACTATTATTCTAGATTCAAGTCAGCCATCAAATAACACTACTAAAACTGTATACATAAAAGGAAATGATAGTAGAATAGATATTGTAAGTCCATCATTTAGTCAAACAACTTTTTACGATAAAAATTCTGGCAATGCAGTTGTATTAAGAGAATTTGGGAATAATAAAGTAATAACTAAATTAAGCAAATCTCAATGGATTGAAAAAAATAAAAAATATTTAAAATCGAATATTAGTTATAATGGAGATACAAAAATTATTTTGGGTTACGAATGTAAGGGTGCAAGTGTTTTAACAAATGATAGTAATGTAATTAATGTTTTTTATGCAACATCAATTATTACTTCTGTAAAAGAATTTGAGTATCAATTTAAAGATATTCCTGGCTTAGTTTTAGAATATGAAATAGAAGAAGGGAAACAAAAAATTAAATATTTAGCTACAAAAATAAATCTTAGTCCAGTTAGCAGTTCAAAGTTCGATGTGCCAACAGTTGGGTATAGAATGTTGAATTAGTAATTCGATGAAGGAGTTTTAAACTTAGGTGCTTTAATGGTCAATTTGTAAGGCATAACATAAGTAGTATTTCCATTATTAAAATAAATAAAAGAATTAAAATTAGAATTATTTTTTAAAGAATTTCTATTTATCGAAAGTGTACTTGTATTTTGTAAATGAGTTCTTAATAAAGAAAGTGAAAAACTTTTTTAT
>JANOVK010000318.1:0-13969 GCA_031417315.1 Chitinophagaceae bacterium
TGCTGCAGGTGCAGTCGTTGCAGCAAATAAATTATTAAAAAACTATTTTACAAAAACAGAATTAGTACAATTTGCAATGTGTGGCGAAGAGTTAGCCAGTGGCTCTAAACATGCAGATAATATTGCTCCTTGCATTTATGGAGGTGTTTGTTTAATACGTTCAAATACTCCTTTAGATATTATTCCTTTAGCTACTCCAAAACTTTTTGTAACAGTAATTCATCCTCAAATAGAAATTAAAACTTCAGAGGCAAGAGCAATGTTGCCAAAAAATATTTCTCTAAAAAATGCAGTGAAACATTGGGGAAATGTTGCAGCATTAGTTGCAGGTATTTCACAAAATAATTCTGAAATTATTGCAAGAAGTTTGAGAGATGAAATTATTGAACCTGTTAGAAGTAAATTGATTCCAGGATTTGAAATTGTAAAAAAGAGAAGTTTGAGTGCTGGTGCTTTAGGTGGAGGAATTTCAGGTTCTGGTCCATCTATATTTATGTTCAGCACTACAAAAAAAATTGCAGAGAAAGTAGAAAAAGAAATGATTGCAATTTATCAAGAACTCAACATAGAAGCCAAAACCTATGTTTCAAAAATTAGTAAACAAGGAGTAAGTGTAGTTTAATATTTATTTTAAAAATGAAGTATTACAGTTTAAATAATAAATCGGTTTTTGTAGATTTTAAAACAGCCACAATTAATGGACAAGCACCTGATAAAGGTTTATATTTTCCTGAACACATTCCTCAATTAAGCAAAGAATGGATTGCTGATATTGAAAATAAAACGAATGAACAAATTGCATTTGATGTTATTGAACCATACATTGGAAATTGTATTCCTGATGAAGAATTGTTTAAGATTGTTAGTGAAACTGTAAACTTTCCAATTCCTCTACAACCCATCACTTCAAACATTTCTTCACTTGAACTTTTTCATGGACCAACATTAGCTTTTAAAGATGTTGGTGCAAGATTTATGAGTAGATGTTTAGGATATTTTTCAAAAGAAAAAGAACAAGAATTATTAATATTAGTAGCTACTTCAGGAGATACAGGTGCTGCAGTTGCCAATGGATTTTATAATGTGCCTGGAGTAAAAGTGTTGATATTGTTTCCATCTGGTAAAGTAAGTAGTGTACAAGAAAAACAACTCACTACACTTGGCAATAATATTCATGCTTTAGAAGTTGAAGGAAGTTTTGATGATTGTCAGGCTTTAGTAAAACAAGCTTTTTTTGACAAGGAACTCAACAAAAAAGTTTTTCTTACTTCAGCAAACTCAATAAATGTAGCACGTTGGTTGCCACAACAGTTTTATTATTTTTTTGCATACAAGCAATGGAAGGAAAAAAATAATCCTCCAATAGTTGCAGTGCCCAGTGGAAATTTTGGAAATATTTGTGCTGGAATTTTAGCACAACAATCTGGATTACCTATTCAACATTTTATTGCAGCTTGTAATGCTAATGATACAGTACCAGAATTTTTACAAACTCATCAATACACACCAAAGTCAACAGTAGCAACCATTTCAAATGCTATGGATGTTAGTGATCCAAGCAATTTTGTAAGAATATTAGAAATATTTAAACAAAATATTAATGCCATAAAATTGAATATGAGTAGTTGTAGCATTAGTGATGAAGAAACAAAAGCTACTATTAAAAGAATTTATCAAAAACACAATTATTTATTAGACCCACATGGAGCAGTGGGTTATGTAGCATTAGAAAATTATTTGAAAGCTCATCCCAATCAAAAAGGAATATTCTTGGAAACCGCACATCCAATAAAGTTTTATAATGTTATTGAGCCTGTTTTAAATACTACTCTAGAAATGCCTGAAAGTATTCAATCGGTGATTAACAAAGTTTCTATCTCTAAAAAAATTACACCAGAATATAAAAACTTACTCTCAAGTATTTATGATTTATATTAGATGTTGAAATAAAAATAAATCATGGCTGAAGTTTATAAAATTCCATCACAAACCAGAATTGGTCATGTACATTTAAAAGTTTCTAATATTGAAAAATCATTAGCTTTTTATAGAGATATATTAGGCTTTGAATTAACTACCATGTATGGAAAAGATGCTGCATTTATTTCTGCAGGAGGTTATCATCATCATATTGGGTTAAATACTTGGCAAAGTAAAAATGGAAATCCACCACCAACCAATAGTACAGGATTATTTCATACAGCCATTTTATATCCTACAAGAAAAGATTTAGCCACTATTGTAAAACGATTAATGGATGTTAATTACCCATTAACTGGAGCAAGTGATCATGGCGTTTCTGAAGCCATTTATTTAAATGACCCAGATGAAAATGGAGTTGAATTGTATTGGGATAGGCCCAAAGAACAATGGCAATATCATGCAGATGGAAGTGTTGTAATGTATACGAAAACCCTTGATCTTAAAAATTTATTGGAAGAAGTAGAATAGCTAAAAATTTGATTTTTTATTTGGTTTAGCATACTTTATAACTTAGCTTTAGTTGGTTCATCAAAATTTTTCATCAAACAAAAAAATAAGATTATGCCAATTGTAAAAGTAATTGAAGTAATAGCTGCTTCAGAAAAAGGAATTGAAGATGCTATTCAACAAGCTGTATCAGAAGTTTCTAAAACTATTAGAAATATTGATTCTGTTTATGTAAAAGATATTAAAGCACATGTAAAAGATGGAAAAGTAACTACCTATGGATGTGTATGTAAAATTTCTTTTAGGGTTGATTAAATAAAAAAGCGTTTCAAATTTGAAACGCTTTTTTATTTATTTTATTTACAACAATCTAACTTTATCGCAACGTCCTTTCAGAGACGTTGCTCAGAAGGAAAAATAATCAAAATGAAATAATTATACAACAACTTGTAAATGGAAAAATTAATGAGTGGAAAAAAATTAATGCAACTTCTTTCGAAAAAATAACAGATAAATCTGTTATGCTTACTTATAATAAACAAAATCAAACTTTTACTTATTCTTCAGCTGATGGAATTTCGTGTATTTGGGAAAAGAAGAAATAAAAATTGTTAAATTTATTATTGTTACAATATTTAAATAAAAAAAGCTGCTTCAAAATTTAAAGCAGCTTTTTAGTAAAAGTTAATTTTTAATTAGAAATTTTTAGAAATTCCAAAATTAAAACTTGAACCAAAGTCTATTGAAAAACCAGTCATAGATTTTGCACCAGGAGCATCTAATGTTGATGAACTATAATTTATGCCTCCAAATCCAAAGTTTAATCCAAAATTATTTTTTAAATTTATAAATACAGCAGGAATAAGTTGAATTGAAGTTAAACTAGTTTTTGATTCTGAAGTTGGAAATGTTCTTTTGCTACTTCCAAATAATCCTTGTAATTGACCATACACTGAAAAAGTTGTTGATAAAGATTTTGTGTAACGAATAAAAGGACCCACAACAAATTGATTAGACTTTAAATTAGTTGTAGTGCCAGTTTCGCTTTTGTAAGAACCGATGCTTGCAACTAGTCCAGTAGTCCAACTATCATTTAACTGATACCCAATTGTTGGATTAAATGCAAAATTGCTGGTTTTGTTTAAACTGTTATTGTCGTTATTACTTGAAAGTGCTAAACTTCCTGCAACTAATACTGACCCTTTTTGAGCATTTCCTGTACTCAATAACAAAACTCCAATTACTACAATAGTGATAAATTTTTTCATTTTTTTTGTTTTAAAGTTAAAAATAAATTATTACAAAATAAATGAATTTAGTTTAAAACAAAGGAGTACACTCTATAGATATTAAAATAATTGCTTTTAAATGTAATAGGTCGCCTTTTCTAGAAATGTGAAATTAAATTTATATAAACGCATTATTTTATACTTTTACTTATTTAAAAATATGAAATAAAAAAACCACCTACTATGTGTAAGTGGTTTATTTTTAACGCTCCCGAATCTGGACTTGAACCAGAGACCCTCTGATTAACAGTCAGATGCTCTAACCAACTGAGCTATTCGGGAATTTTAATTGGGGTGCAAAAATAAGGGGTAGATTTTAGCAGCCAAAATAATTTTAAAATAAGTTTGTTCAGATTTTAAAACCAGGTCTTTTCTTCTACTCCTATAAAAACACCTTCTTCATTAATTTTTACAACATAGGTTCGCAAAAATTCTTCTCCTGTTGAGTTTCGCCCAGTTTTTAAATTAAATTTATATCTATGTAAAGGGCAAACTGCATTGCCTAATGAGTCAATAAATCCCTCAGCCATAATACCACCTGCATGTGGACATTTATACGCAAATGCATAAATATGGTCGCCAATTTTTGCTAATGTAATTTTTTTTGTCTCAACTTCAACCACTGTCATATTATTCACTTGCCAATGAATATCGTTAATAGAATAAGCAACTTTAAACCAAATTACTTTTTTATCCATAATTAATATAGCATTGTTTTATACGGATAACGAACAGTATACATTTCTCGAACTTTTTGTAAAATAACGCTTCTTAATTTTTCGATATTAGTTTTTTCTAAAGCAGAAATAAAGATGCAATTTCCTTCGGTTATATTATTCCATTTTTCGTGTAATTCTCTTAAAATATCTTGTCTTACTTCAGTTGAAAGCCATTCGTCAAAATTCTTTTCTTCGTATAAATCTATTTTATTAAAAATGGTAAGAATTGGTTTATCAAAAGCCTTAATTTCTTGCAAAGTTTTATTTACTGTGCCAATCTGATCTTCATGTTGAGGATGAGAAATATCAACCACATGCAATAAAATATCTGCTTCTCTAACTTCATCTAAAGTGCTTTTAAAACTTTCTACTAAATGGTGTGGTAGTTTACGAATAAAACCAACAGTATCACTTAATAAAAAAGGTGTGTTCTCGTACACAATTTTTCTAGTAGTAGTATCAAGTGTAGCAAATAATTTGTTTTCTGCAAACACATCACTCTTGCTCAAAGTGTTCATCAGTGTGCTTTTGCCAACATTGGTATAACCCACTAATGAAACTCTAATAAATTCTCCTCTTTCTTTTCTCTGAGTAAAAGATTGCTTATCTATTTCTTTTAATCTTTTTCTTAATAGTCCAATTTTATCTTTAACTATACGCCTATCCGTTTCAATTTCAGTTTCTCCAGGTCCGCGTGTTCCAATTCCTCCACCTTGTCTTTCTAAGTGTTTCCACATTCCTTTTAATCGTGGCAATAAATATTGGTATTGGGCTAATTCTACTTGTACTTTAGCTTGTGCAGTTCTGGCTCTTCTTGCAAAAATATCTAAAATTAAATCGCTTCTATCAAGCGTAATTGTATCTACTTCTTTCGAAATATTTAAAAGTTGAGAACCTGTTAATTCATCATCAAAAATTACTAAATCAATTTTATGTTTTGCTACAAACTGTTTTAATTCGTCTAACTTTCCTTTGCCCACAAAGGTTTTGCTATCTGGACGTTGCAATTTTTGAGTAAATGTTTTTATAGTTATAGCTCCAGCAGTTTCTGCCAAAAAAGCTAATTCGTTTAAGTATTCATCAACTTGTTCTTGTGTTTGTTCCTTTTGAATAACGCCCACTAATATTGCCCGCTCTTCTTCTTTTATTTTTTGTTTTTGTTCAATCAATTTAAAAAATTTAAGTAAAGGTAATATAAGCAATCGCATTATTTTTATAGATATCCGTACATTGCAATAAACTTAAAATATGCATATTAATTTTGATGAGCTACTTGCTGTAAGTTTTACTTTATTTGCCGTAATAGATATTGTTGGTACTGTGCCTATGCTTATTGCCTATAAAGAAAAAATGGGTGGATTAAATTCGGCAAAAGCAACCTTGGTTTCTGGTGGTTTAATGATTTTATTCTTTTTTATTGGAGAATCTTTTTTAGGGTTATTAGGGGTTGATATTCGATCTTTTGCAGTAGCCGGTTCTATTGTAATTTTTATTTTAGGTTTAGAATTAATTTTAGGAATAGAATTTTTTAAATCTGAAGGTGATATTAAGTCTGGAACCATTGTTCCCATTGCGTTTCCATTAATTGCAGGCTCGGGTACTTTAACTACCATAATGAGTTTAAAAGCAACTTTCGAAAAACAAGATAAAAACGAATATGTTATTTTAATTGCTATTTTAATTAACTTAATAATAGTTTATTTGGTTTTAATTTCTTTAAAACAAATCGAAAGAGTTTTAGGTAAAAGTGGATTAATGGCTATTAGAAAATTTTTTGGCGTTATTTTATTAGCCATTGCAGTAAAAATATTCACAACTAATGTTGGTGCATTGGGTATATAGTTTCTTCGCTGCATCTTTGCAAAATAAAATCGAGTTTAATAAAAAAAATCAATTCAATTTTAAATTATCATTTATAATCCTAAACTAAAAATGCATCCACACTTTCTAACCTACGACGATATTCAATTAGTGCCTTCTTATTCATCAGTATCATCAAGAAAAAATATTAGTCTAGTAACAAAAGTTTCAAAAAATTATAACATCTGTATTCCTTTAGTAGCTTCTTGTATGGATACAGTATGCGAAAGTTATATGGCAATTTCTATTGCATTAATGGGTGGTGTAGGCTGTATTCATAGATTTATGAGTGTAGAAATACAAGCCAAAGAAGTTGAAAAAGTTTTACAAGCATTACAAACAAGTAAAGTAAATAATATTTGGATAACCCAAAATTTTGAAATAAAAAAAATACCCATTATGGCAGCGGTTGGTGCTAATGGAGATTTTGCTGATAGAGCAATTGCATTAGTAAATTCTGGTGCTAATATTATTTTAATTGATGTGGCTCATGGACATCACGAAAATGTAAAAGATGCCATTGCAAAATTAAAATCTTGCTTACCAAAGCATGTTGATATTATTGCAGGCAATATTGCTAGTGCAAAAGCTGCACAAGATTTAGAAGCTTGGGGTGCTGATGGTTTGCGTGTTGGCGTTGGTGGTGGATCACTCTGTACAACTCGTGTTAAAACTGGATTTGGTGTGCCTAATGTAAGTTGTTTACAAAATATTTTAGCTGTTACTAATATTCCAATTATGGCAGATGGTGGCATTAGAACTAGTGGCGATATTGCAAAAGCATTAGCTCTGGGTTCAAGTTGTGTAATGTTGGGCTCATTAATTGCTGGCACCAAAGAAGCCCCTGGACAAATGATTGAAAAAGCAAATGGATTGTATAAAAGATATCGTGGAGCAGCATCTTTAGAAACTAAAACCTTACATGGACAAGAACAAAGAAATGTAGAAGGAGAATCTACTGTTATACCTTTTAAAGGTGGAGTAAAATTTGTAATTGCAGGTTTGTTAGATGGGGTTCGTTCAGCTCTATCTTATGGCGGTGCAAATAATTTAAATGAATTTAGACCCGAGTTTGTGGTTGTTACAAATGCTGGACAAGCAGAAGCAAGACCACATTTATTATTTTAATTAATTAACAATCATATAAATTTGTTGGAAAATTTTTAAAATGAAATCATTAAAACATTTATTTGCTTTATGTATTCTGATAACATTACAAGCAAGTTCACAGGAAACTCAAAAACAAGTGTATGAATCTCCAAAACTTAAAGAGACGATTTTAAAACACAAAACTGTTGCAATTCTTCCTATAAAAACAACTATCTCTTATAAAAGACCTCCTAAAAATTTTGATGCTGAAGCTAATAAATCTGATGAATTAAATTATGCCACAAGTCTTCAACAAGGAATGTATACTTATTTATTACGGAAAGCTAAAAATTATACAGTTACATTTCAAGATGTTGAACGAACCAATGCATTGTTAAAGAAATATGGTGTATTTGACAAGCTTGATGAAACATTACCTGATTCTTTGGCAAAAATGTTAGGGGTTGATGCAATAATAAAAAGTAATTACGCCTATGAAAAAACTTCAACAGAAGGGGGTGCAATTGTAAAAACAATTCTCTTTGGAGGATTTGGCTCTAAAACTGCCAGTGGTGCTCTAACAATGCAAATTTATAATGGAGTGGATGGTGAAATGCTATGGCGTTTTTACAAAAGCATGAACGAAAATTTAATGGGTAGTGCTAATGATGTTATGGAAAGAATGATGAGAAAAATATCAAGAAATTTTCCATACGAAGATTAAAAACAAAAGCTTTTCTTTTATTTTAAATGGATAAACAATACTATAAAGATTATTATAAATTAGAAAGAGAGCATTGGTGGTTTACTGCACGTAAAGAAATTCTTGAGGATTTAATTAGAAGAAAAATTAATCCTACAATTCCATTAAAAATTTTGAATATTGGTACAGCCACAGGTGCTGGAACATTGATGTTACAAGAGTTTGGCAATGTTACCTCTATTGAATATGATGAAGATTGTTGCAAATTTTTAAACGAACAATTACAAATTAAAACCCAAGTTGGATCCATTACTGAATTAGATTTTGAAAATAATAGCTTCGATTTGGTTTGTGCTTTTGATGTGATTGAACATGTAGAAAACGATTCTTTAGCAACAGCCGAAATGTTGCGTGTATGCAAAAAAGATGGCTATGTTTTTGCTACTGTTCCAGCATTTATGCTGTTGTGGAGTGAACACGATGTTGTGAATCATCATTGCAGAAGATATAAAATTAATCAATTTAGAAACTTGTTTAAAGTTGCTGATAGCAATATTGTTTTTAAGTCCTACTTCAACTTTTTCTTTTTTATTCCTATTGCAAGTATTAGAATTTTGTTATGGCCATTTCAGAAAAATAAACTTAAAGAAACCACAGCCAAAAGTGATTTTTCGAGATTTAATGCTGATGGAATTTTTAATAAAATTTGCTTTAGAATTTTTTTATTAGAAAAAACTTTACTCAAGTTTATTAAATTTCCTTTTGGCGTTTCTATTTGTTTAATGATAAAGAAATAAATTATAAATATAAAAAAAGCTGCAACTTATAATTGCAGCTTTTGTTTTCGAAAATAATTTTAATTATTTATAAGAATAAGTAGCACCATTTTTTATTGATTGTATATTATCAAAAGTAACGACTCTCTCAGAAGTAATTAAAACAAATGGGGCCTTTAACGCTGCTGCTGCTTTTTTAATTTTACTTGTAGCCTTTTTATCAGCAGTATTTACAAATAAATGGTAGCTAAAAAAGCCAGATGTTCTTCCTATAACTTCTTCCCCTTTTTTTAATCCCCAAACTTGTGCCTTATCTGTTACAATTTCAACTTTTTCCCAATCTTCATCTCCTCTAATTTCAATTTTATCACTTATTTTTTCAACTCTTCCACTTGATCCATAAATAATTGTTGATACAGCAAATTTTCCAATTGTTTGCTCAGCTTCTTCTCCTGGGTATTTAAAAGTTATAGTAGTTTGATCTACTTTAATAACCTTAACACTTAACGAATCGCCAGAATGCTTTTGCATAATATCGTTAGTAGTTATTTGGTTTTGTGAAAAAGAAAACAAGACAAACAAACTTGTCAAAACTGATAGAATAATTTTTCTCATATATTATTTTTTTTCAATATTAGACATTTATTTTCTTGTATTTGTACATATAATATTTAAACATTTGCCACACAAACAACCGTCATACATCTGTTCAATTTTTATTAAACTTTCTTTTTCTAAACTAATTTTAGAGCAGTGACAATTATTAATGTCATCTACTTTACATTCAAATTCACTATTACATTTAGGGCAAATTTTTATCACAACTTTTTTTACAAAAATACCTCGAATAAACCTCGAGGTATTTTATTTTATATCAACACGTATTTTACAAACTAAATCCAAAGCCCCCAGTTATATTAAAATTAATTGTATTAAACCCACTAATCTCGGTGTAATTCGGGTTAGTAATATTTCTGGCATTTGCAAATACTTTAAACTTATTACCTTTAAAAGCATACTCTGTATAAATGTCTAACAAAGCATAATTTTCTAAAACAACATAATCTGTTTTAAAAGTGGTGCTATTAAAATAGGCATCATTTCTTTTTCCAACGTAATTTAAATTAGCACTAACAAAAAATTGATCGTTAATTTTTGTTGATACATTTAATCCAAAACTATGCTTTGGTCTTCGCAATAAATTATTAAAACTTGTGTCTTTGCCTAAATTAGTTTTTGTGTTTATATTACCATCTACATAGGTGTAATTAAACTTAATGTTTGTTTTTTTAGAAACCTGATAAGAGCCATCAAACTCTATCCCAAAATCTTTTTGTTTATCTTGATTTATATACTGTGATTGAAATGTGGAGCTATTAAAATAAAAGAAAATTACATCACTTACATTTCTAGCAAACAATACCAAATTTGTTTTTATTTTTTTATCATACAAAAATTGTTGTAATCCTAACTCTGTGCTCATAGCAACTTCTGGTTTTAATTTCTTGTTTCCATATTCGCTATATAATTGAAATAATGATGGTGTTCTGTAAGCAGAAGAAATATTTGCAAATATTGTTAAATCGTTTGTTACTTGGTACGATGGGTTAATATTAAACACACCATTGCCACCATAGGTTGAATGATTATTATATCTGCCACCCAATTCTATATTAAAATTTTTATTGTTCGTTATGTTTAATGCAGCATATACACTAATTTGATTTTGCTTTAAGCTATCGCTGCTATAATTAGATTTATACGGTCCAAAAAAACCTAAAGAAAAATAATCTTGATTGCTTTTAGATGTTCTGTAATCTGTACCAACAGTAAGTTTGGAAGATTTATTTAATTCGAAATTTGAAAAAATATCTACAAAATGTTCGTTGCCATTATAAATACCTTTCGAAAATTTATCGTATCCATTTTGACTTAATGTAGAATCGTCTTTGTATTCTCTATCTATAGTGTTGTAATTATATAAAATATTCAATTTTGTTTTACCAAAACTTATTTCATTTCTTACACCTGCTTGTAAACTTTTTTGAGAATAGGTATAATCCAACTCATCTATAAATGCACCTTGGTCTAAATTTCCATTATTTTTTGTTAGTCTAAAATAGGGATTAATTGAAATGTTATTTGAAACTTTTACATTTAATCCAGTTTGAAATGATGATTGTTGGTATTGATCTAAATCTGCATTTGGTTGATTCGAATTGGCTTCGTTAATACCATTAGTTTTTAGAAAACTATATCCTGCATTATAGCTAATATTTTTTTTGTGAAAATTAATTCCTGCATTTACATTATGAGTGTTGTAAGTGCCATGACTTGCCATAACATTTGCTGATAAAGGTTTTGAAGCATTGCCAGATTTTTTTGTTATAATATTAATTACACCAGCAACTGCATCGCTACCATAAAGTGTAGATTGGCTTCCTTTTAAAATTTCAATTCTTTCAATTAAATTTATTGAAATATTTCTAATATCAAAATTACTTCCAATGCCACTAGGGTCGTACATGGGCACACCATCAATTGTAATTAATGTGTGTTCTGCTCTTGCACCACGCAAATAAATACTTTTGTCTTTACCAGCATTGCTATTAGCTCCACTAATAAAAATTCCTGCTTGTTCGGTTAAGATTTGAGCTAAATCTTTGCCGCCATTTTGTTCCAATTGTTCTTGAGTAATTATGGTAATTACTTTTCCTGTGGCAGAAGTTTTAATAGGAAATTTTGTTGCGGTTACAACTACTTCATCAAGTTTCGTTGAACTTGATGTGTCTTTTTGTGCAAGTGCATTTAAGGTAGCACTAATTGCAATAAGCGTTAAAAATTTTTTGCTCATTGTTGTTTTATTTTAAAGATGAAACAATGAGCTTTCGAGAAATAGAACGTAGAAAAATAATCGACTTTATAGTCTTTTAAATTCCTGCTTTTCGCCCGAAAGCCATGAATAATTATTGAACTTGGCAGGTCTTCTGACTTTAGCATTCACTTCACCTTCCCGTGTTAACAGTGGTTTTATCGAAGTTGAGTTTATTAAACTCTGCATTACAGCTACGGGGATAGTTCTCGATTTTAACGAGATTCCCTTTTAATTTTCTACCTGAAGTAGAAAAACCAAATCTGCGGCAAATGTAATAGTGAGATTATTATTATAAAATTTTTTATTCTGTTTTCTTAAAAATTTAATCTATTATTTTTGGTATCACAGATTTTTTATTTCAAAAATTCATATGCAATCAAAACAAAAACTTAATCTTTTTTCATTTACAATGATTGTTGTGGGTTTAGTAATTGGCATGGGAATTTTTAGAACCGCTGCTACGTCTGCAAAAAATTCAATTGACCCCTCAGTATATTTTACTGCATGGATAGTTGGAGGTTTTATTGCAATTTGTGGTGCACTTACTTATGCCGAAATTGGAAGCAGAATGCCGGTAACAGGCGGTTTTTATAAGGCTTTTAGTTTTGCCTATCATCCAAGCATTGCATTTTCTGTTAACTGTGTTATTTTAATTAGCAATGCTGCAAGTGTTGCTGGCGTTGCTATTATTGGTAGTGGTTATTTATTAAAACTTTTTCCAAATCATAATTGGACGGACATTGATAAAGCAATTTTAAGCAGTGCTGCTGTAATTACATTTTACTGTATTAATTTAATGGGATTAAAAATGAGTAGCCTTGCTCAAAATATTTTAATGCTAATTAAAATAACCATGCTTTTAATTTTAATTGCATGTTTATTATCTACCAACAATTATGCATTTCAAACGCATAATGCTTTAAGCGAATCTGTACAGCAATTAAGTTGGATACAAAGTTTTGGTGTGTCTTTAATTGCTGTTTCATTTACTTATGGTGGATATCAACAAACTATCAATTTTGGAAACGATGTTCAACATCCAACAAAAAATATTCCTAAAGGAATTTTTATAGGTATCATTATTATTATAGCAATTTACTTATTAGTTAACCTCAGTTATTTTACAATTATTGGTTTTGATAATATGAAAACTGAAAACGAAATTGCTTATGTTGTAATTAATAAAGTTTTTGGGAAATTAGGAGCAGATATTTTCTCAATTTTATTATTTATTGGAGTGTTGGCTTATGTAAATGCATTGTTAATGAGTAATCCAAGGGTGATGTTTGCAATGGGCGATGAGGGTAGTTTACCAAAAATATTTGCAAAACAAAATTCGAGAAATAATGTGCTAACAGTTTCTCTTACTGTATTTGCAGCTTTGTGTATTGTTATTTTATTTTTTTCTCAAACCTTCGAAAAGATTTTAAATTTTTCGATATTTTTAGATTGCTTTGGAATGATAGCAAGTTCAGCAGCTGTTTATATTATTCGCAAACGAACTAAACATTTAGATAATTCTGGAATCTATAAAATGAAAACCCCATTTCTAACTATCATTTTTATTGCAGCTTATTTATTTGTTGGTATTAGTATAACTATACAAACACCTGATATTGCTTTTACAGGCTTGTGCGTTCTAATAGCATTTATAATTATTTACTTTTTGTTTTTTGGTAGAAAAAATTTTTTTAATAAAATTTAAAAATATCATTATGAAAAAAAATGAAGATGTTGACCAATACATAAAAAAAGCACAACCATTTGCCCAACCTATTTTAATACATTTAAGAAAATTAATACACGAAACCTGCCCAAATGTTGAAGAAAAAATAAAATGGGGTATGCCAAGTTTTGAATATAAGGGCTTACTGTGTGGATTTGCAGCGTTTAAAGAACATTGCACTTTTGGTTTTTGGAAAGCCTCATTAATGAAAGATCCAACTTTAATGTTAAACGCAAAAAGTGAAGTGGCAATGGGGCATTTAGGGAGAATAACTTCTATTAAAGATTTACCATCCGATAAAAAAATAATTGGTTACATTAAAGAAGCAATGAAATTAAATGATGATGGAATTAAAGTAATAAAAGCAAAACGTAATAAAGAAATTTGTTCTGGTAAATTGTTTTTGCTTTCGTCTAATGCTTCATAAACTGATGCTTTTTTATATTCTTGTGGATCTAAAATTCCACCTGTTGTTAATTGTAATAAATTATTTGAACCCTTA
>JANOVK010000319.1:0-3260 GCA_031417315.1 Chitinophagaceae bacterium
CGAACCTGTTGCACCAGTAACTCCTGTTGGTCCAGGTGTTCCACTATTTGCAGCATATAAAGCATAAGCAACGCTTAATAATTGTGTAGTGCCAACAACACTATAATTTGTTCCACCTGTTGGGTCGGTTTCTGTTTTAATATAATAAGGTCCGTTTGCCCAATTAATACTTACAAAACTTCCACTAACAATTGTGCCTCCACCAATTTGCAAACTTGCCAATCCATTTGCATTGGTGGTTGGGTGTTGCGTTTCTACATACACCGCAGTACCTGTTGCACTAGCTTGTAGCAAACTAATTTTTACTGCTACGCTTTGGCTTGTAACCAATGCCCCACTTGCATTTCTTACAACACTTTGGAAGCTCATTTTTTGTGGTGCTTGTGCCATGGCACTACTTACCATAAATACTGTGGCAATCATTGCTGCCATTAATTTGTTTGTTCTCATTTTTTTTTGTTTTAAGATTTTAATTTCACCTACTCTATTATCCCATTTTCGGCTTACGAGGTTTATTTTTCGATTTGACAACTTTTTAAAAGTTGTCAAATCTTGTTAATTTGTTGTTGAGTATATCACACGAAAAAGCGTAGGCTAATTTCATTTACTCGTTTTAGAGGGAGTCGAAGCCCCACACAACAAAGCAAAAGAAACGCCTACGCTTTCACGCAGGCGTTCCACCTTTTACTTTCCTGTTGTGTTTGAATTTTCGACTTTTCTAAAACAGAAATTTTAAAGCGAAACGCTAATATTTTTTAGTTAGTTTTTATTTTATCATATTTATGTTTTTTTAAACTTCTCGAAAATTTTTAACTTTCGAGAAGTTGGTTCTAATTACTATTGCAAAGCATAGTGGTTAATCTTTAATATTTAAATGAACAATTTTATTATCACGTATTACCACCAATTTTAATTTTTGTTGCCTTGCATTTTCTATAAGTTTTATTGAAACCAAATCAAGACCTTTTAAAATTTTCTTTTTTAAATCGGTCATTTCTGTTTGTTTATTAATCATTGGTTAGTCAATTTAATTTGTTCCCATTTATTAGGGTTAATTATCGTTAACGGCTCGTTTTTATTTCCTTCTGCAATTAGGTCGTATTTCGAA
The DNA here is from genome assembly GCA_031417315.1 of Chitinophagaceae bacterium. Classification (GTDB taxonomy): domain Bacteria; phylum Bacteroidota; class Bacteroidia; order Chitinophagales; family Chitinophagaceae; genus CAIVPM01. The sequence goes on from JANOVK010000319.1 coordinate 1,109, forward strand.
TCTGAGTTATCTACAATAATTATCTCATCACATATAGGCAGGTAAATTTCAAACAAGTTTTTAATACCATTTTTATACCTTCTTTTAATAATATCAACAGGTATATTATGCCCTCCTTTTTCAACCCTCAATTTTACCCTTTCAATTGCCAAATCTACGTTCCTTAGCCAAAAGAACAACAAAGTTATCTTATAATTATTTTGTTGAGCAAAAAGTATTTTTTGTTTATATGTTTTACTGGATAAAGTTGTTTCAAAAGCAAAATCCACATTATTTTTAAACAATTCATCCATTCGTTGTAGCATTATTCTACCTGCATTTACAGCAACTTTTTCTGGTTGAAATGGTGATAGCCCTTTTGCTATTTCATCAGCATTTACAAACTCAAAACAACTTAACATTTCTGGTAAAATGGTAAATGAAGCAGTTGTTTTTCCTGCACCATTACAACCAGCTATTATGTATAAATTTTTATTCAATATATTTTTATCAATTATAATCAACCTTGTTTTCGTGTGTAGTTTCCACCTTTTACTTTCCTGTTGTGTTTGAAATTTCGACTTATCTAAAACAGAAATTTTTAAAGCGAAACGCTAATATTTTTTTAGTTAATTTTTTATTTTATCATTTATTTTTTGTTTAATTTTTTTTGAAATCGTTTATAAAGTGAAGGGGTTTAAATATAGTTTCAAAATTAGTTTTAATAAACAGGTTTTCTAGCACTGTGCAATACTCTCAATATATAAATTTTTTCTTCTATAATATCAATAGTATAATGAATGTTATAATCAAATGTTGGTGTAAATGTAATTCGTATATTTTGATAACGGATACTACCCATTGCAGGTGTTATAGATAAGTTACTTAGTTTTTTATCCAATACTTCAAAAAATCTTTCCCTCAATCCAGATTGTCTATTATTTTCCCAATTAATTGCTTCTTGAATATCGGTTCTAGCATTTGTTGTAGTAATTATTTTGTAGGGCATACTTGGCTATAATTTCATTTGTTTTTTAGCCTCTATCCACTCCATTAAAACAGTATTATTATTGGCAATATTATCTACTTCTTTTCTTCCAAGTTCCATTTGCCAATCGGGGATAGTATCAGTATTATTGGCAATATTGTTTTCGAGTAAATGCAATAATGTTGCTTTCTCTGTTATTGGCAATTGCTTCACCAAATCAAAAATTTGAATAGTATTAAGTGTTAAATAAACATTTGATGTAGTAGCCATAAAATAAATAATTAATAAACAAAAATACAATATTTAGTAAGTATTTGTTGAATGTTTTTAACTTTCGGAAAGTTAGGTTTAAATACATTTACCTTACTTTATTCTTCTATACCAATATGCCACAAAGTATCGGCACTTAAATCTACTTCATATTGGCTCCATTCTACAAAATAGTTTTTATTTACAACTGTATTAAACGCTGTAGTATTTTTTAATACCTGAAACACAGGAGCATCTAAATACACACTTATATCTGCTAGTTTTACAACATTGTTGTTAAACGTGCAGCGAAGTTTGTAGTTATCTACAACAACTATATTTTGTATTGTTCTCATTTTTATTTTAATGCCTCTATTTTAAAAACAGTTTGTCCTTCTACTGCCATCTACCAAAGAAACAACTGCCCTAAACTCAGCATAATCAATATGAATGTGTGGCAAGTTATGTTCTTTATTATCATAATAAAACATTCGTATTATTATACCATAAAACATTGATATAACTGGCATATTAAATTAGTTTAGTTTGAATATAAATTCATTGCTAACTACCTTGCAAGTTTAGTGTTTATAAACTATAATTTGAAAAAATATTTATACAAACAAAAATCCCACTTTTTACGGTGGGATTTTTTATTAGAAAGCAATCGTTATATGCCTATTAATGTTAACATTTTGGTGCTGCATCTAAAATTTCAGGTTCAACATTTGCGGCATATTTTTCGAAGTTTGTTACAAACATTTTTGCTAATTTTTTGGATGTTTCATCATATTCATCTCTATTAGCCCATGTAAATCTTGGGTGTAAAATTTCAATAGGCACATTTGGACAAGTTTTTGGCATCATTAATCCAAATATATCATTTTGTACAAATTCTACATTTTCTAGCTCGCCATTTAAAGCAGCAGTTATCAT
>JANOVK010000320.1:0-2656 GCA_031417315.1 Chitinophagaceae bacterium
GTTTGCAAAATTTGTATCTGTTGTGCCAGGGCTAACTGCTACTACAAAAACATTTGTATCTTTTAATTCAAAATTTAAACCTCTACTAAAACTTAACACAAATGATTTAGAAGCTGCATAAACATTTAAACCAGGAACAGATTGATATGCTGCACTACTTGCAATATTTACTATAAATGCTTGTTTATGTTTTTTAAGTTCATCTAAAAATAAATAACTCAATTCTACAATAACATTCATATTTAATTGCATCATAGCGTTATAATCTGATAATTCATTTTTATCAAACGCACCACTTAATCCATATCCTGCATTATTAACTAAAATATCAACTGAATAATTTTTATTAATACACCAATCGAATAATTTTTGTGATGCACCATTAATCGATAAATCAATTGCTAAATAGTTAACTTCAACATTATTAGTATTTTTAATATCTTCTGCTTCTGCTTTTAATAATTCTTCATCTCGAGCAACTAATAAAATATTTATACCCCGTTTTGCAAGTTCTTCAGCTATTGCTAATCCAATTCCTTTACTAGATCCAGTAATTAAAGCGTATTTCATTTTAAGAAATTATAAAAATGGCTAACAAATTGTTAGCCATATATAATAAAAATTTTTAGTGATGAACTTTACTAGTAAACCTATGATAAAAAGGTGTTTTACTATTAGAATCTTTTGGTTTGTATTTACCAGTAATTATAGGAATATACATTACTCTTCTTCTACTAGCTTCTCCAATTAGTGGAGATTGTTTAACTCTATGCCAAGTTCTACCATCATGCACAGTTAAATCTCCAGCATTGATGTCAAATCCAATTTCTTTATCATCATCACTATTGTCGATAAAATATTTTTTACCAAACAAAAGTTTCATCATGTTTTGTTTATGCGTACCTGGTATTACTCTTAACCCTCCATTTTCAAATAAACAGTTATCTAAATGCATCCCTACGTTAAGCATTGGCATAATTTTTTGGCCAAGAAATAAATCTCTAGGGCTATCAGTATGCCATCCCATTTGAGTAAATGTGCTGTTAGGAGTATTTAAATAATTATTAGCAACCAATCCATCTTTTTCATTTTCTCCAATTCTGCCTTCGTATGGCGATAAAAAAGCGATGAGAGCTTTTAATCTTTCGTCGTCTAAAAAACTTCGTAAATGTTCACTGTAAAGAGAAGTAAAGCAAAATCGTTGAATAGTTTTCTTTCCTTCCATGTCCTTTCCAAATTTTAATGGAATTCCGTTTACTTTATCTTTTCCTTCAGATAACCACTCTTGTTCTAATCTATTTAACTCAGAAAGAAATAATTGTACTTTTTCTTGATTGATGAAATTTCTAAAAATAATTACACCATGTTTATCAAAAAAGTCCAATTGCTCTTTTGTTACCGTTGTTCCAAGTTCAAAATTGCAATCCCATTTTTTCATTTTAGCAGTAGTGTTTAGTGAATTAAATAATAAGCCTTATCAATTAATTCTTTATATATACAAGTCGGCAAATTTAAGGTTCAATTTTATAAAATAACCATTTTTTGTGAGATTTATTCAAAAGGCAAATAAATCCCAATATTTAAATATATTAAATTAACATAAAATTTTATTAACCTCAAGTCGCAATTTCTAAAATATTATATTGCACCCTACAAAGTTTTTAAATTTATGTGTGGTATTGCAGGAATAATTTCTAAGAGTAAAAAAAACTTAACAAAGCCACAATTACAATTAATGTCTGATGCATTAATTCATCGTGGACCAGATGGTGAAGGAACTTGGATTAATGAAAATAATAATGTTGGTTTTTCTCATACACGACTTTCGATAATTGATTTATCTGTTAATGCTAATCAGCCATTAATATATTTACACTATACTATAGTTTTTAATGGAGAGATTTATAACTACCTTGAGTTAAAAGAATTTTTAATTAAAAATAATTATCAATTTTTAACACAATCTGATACAGAAGTATTATTAGCTGCATACGATTTTTGGGGAGAAGAATGTTTGCATCAATTTGATGGCATGTTCGCATTTGCAATTTATAATACAAAAAAAAATACTGTTTTTATTGCTCGAGATAGATTTGGAGAAAAACCTTTTTTTTATTTTATAAACAACGAAAAAGATAGTGCTTTTACAGATTTTTATTTTGCAAGTGAAATGAAAGCATTGTGGGCTATTGGAATTGAAAAAAATGTAAATAACCAACAAATTCTAAATTATATAAGTTTAGGATACACTTCGAATCCAACAAATAAGTTTGAAACCTTTTATTCAAATATTTACTCGTTACCTGCTTCGCATAAAATTATTCTCGATTTAAATACATTTAGTTTAAATATAAAAAAATGGTACAATTTAGAGAAAGTTGAAAGTCGGAAAGTTAGTAAGTCAGAAAATATTATTGCTGAATTTTCCAATTTATTTCAAACATCTATAAAAAATAGATTGAGAAGTGATGTAAGTATTGGCACAAGTTTAAGTGGAGGAATAGATAGCTCAAGTATAATTGCTACTATTCATCAATTATCACAAAAAAATAATTATCAACCAAAAACTTTTACAGCCTCATTTCCAGATTTCGAATTTGATGAAACTAATTATAGTAAACTAGTTGCCACACATTTTAATTTAGAGCAACATTTT
>JANOVK010000321.1:0-3476 GCA_031417315.1 Chitinophagaceae bacterium
CCAATACTGCGATTAACAAAACAGCAGAGTGGTATAAACAATATTACAAGACAGGTCAACTTTTAACATTTGATAATATTCGGGAGTATGCTGATGAAGCAGATACACAACAAATCATTTGGACAATGCCATGAAGATAACGGGCACGGCCATAAAAGGTTCCTATTGTTTATCGCCCGATATTATTGGGGATGACAGGGGTTTTTTTTACAGAACATTTTGCAGAGATGAATTGAAACAGGAGGGGATCACCTTAGATGAAATTGTTCAGGTAAACCATTCATTCAATAAACGAATGGGCACCTTCCGTGGCTTTCACTTTCAGTACCCACCGTTTGCCGAAGAAAAAATAGTGAAATGCATTAAAGGAGAAGTATTGGATATATTCCTCGACCTCAGAAAAGGAAGCGGTACTTTTTTGAAATATGAGACCGTTTTATTATCAGAGGAGAATAAAAGATCTGTGCTGATACCCAAAGGATGCGCTCATGGATTTATCACATTAAAAGAGAATTGTGAATTGACCTACTTGCATACCCAATATTATAAACCTGAATTTGAAGGGGGCGTATCTATTTTAGATCCCTTGCTTAAGATTGAACTTCCAATTGAGATTATTGAAATTTCTGATAAGGATAAAAAACGAAATTTTTTGCCGATAGACTTTAATGGTATTGAAATATGAATTGCCGATTTTGTAACGAACCATTGAAGCAACAGTTTGTTGACCTGGGGAGTAGTCCTCCCTCCAATTCCTATTTGACTTACGGGCAACTTAATGAACCCGAAGTTTATTTTCCATTGAAATTGTATGTATGCTCAACATGTTTTCTGGTGCAGATAGATGAGTATAAAAAAGCCGATGAGATATTTAATAAAGACTATGCCTATTTCTCTTCCTATTCCACCAGTTGGCTGGCGCACAGCAAACGATATGTAGAAGAAATGATAGCCAGGTTCGGGTTTAACTCCAGTTCATTGGTGGTTGAAATTGCCTCCAACGATGGCTACCTGCTCCAATATTTCAAGGAAAGGAATGTGCCAGTGCTCGGTATAGAACCCACCAAAAGCACAGCTAACGTTGCGCAGCAAAAAGGCATAGAGACAATTACTGAGTTTTTTGGCGTTTCATTTGCAAAAAAACTTGTTAATCAAAAGGGAAAGGCCGACCTGCTATTAGGAAACAATGTGTTGGCTCACGTTCCCGATCTCAATGATTTTGTAGCAGGAATAAAAATAGCCTTGAAAGACACAGGCGTAATCACCATGGAATTTCCTCACTTATTGCAGTTGATCAGCAATAACCAATTTGATACCATTTACCATGAGCATTTCTCCTATCTTTCATTCACCACAGTGGTTCGAATCTTTAAGGCACACGGATTGGAAATATTTGATGTGCAGGAAATACCAACCCACGGTGGCTCCCTTCGGATATTTGGTTGCCATAAAGAATATGAAGGCCATTCTGTTCATGATTCGGTTACTAAATTATTAGATAAAGAGGAAAGCATTGGCGTAAAGAAACTTGCTTACTATACAGGGTTTCAGGCCAAAGTGGACCAGGTAAAAATGAATTTTTTGGAGTTCTTGATTTTGAAAAAGAAGGAAGGAAAAAACATAGCTGCTTATGGAGCGGCAGCGAAGGGGAATACTCTGCTTAACTATTGTGGAATCAGAAATGACTTGATCAGTTTTGTCGTAGATGCTTCACCTCATAAGCAAGGAAAGTTTTTGCCTGGAAGTCATATACCGGTTGTGAAAGAAGATGAGATTAAAAAACAAAAGCCAGATTACGTTATTGTATTTCCCTGGAATATCAAGGAAGAGATAAAGAGTCAATTGAGCTATATAAAGGAATGGAATGGTAAGTTCGTAACCGCCATTCCCAAAATCGAGATTGTTTAATATAGAAGGTCGCTAATGAAAGTTGTTATCGAAAAAATCCCTATCACCAAGCCCTCCATTACTGCATTGGAAATAGAGTATGTGAATGATGCCATTACCAATGGGTGGGGCAGCAAGTGCTATGATTACATACATAGGTTTGAGAAAAAATTTGCGGAGTATCAGAATACACAATTTTCCCTGGCTACTTCTTCATGTACCGGGGCTATCCATATTGCATTGATGGCCTTAGGTATTAAGGTAGGTGATGAAGTTATTGTACCAGAGATCACTTGGATAGCTTCTGTTGAACCGATTTTATACATTGGCGCGAAGCCTGTATTTGTGGATGTTCTGCCCGATACTTGGTGTATTGACCCCTCCGGAATTCAAAAAGCAATAACACCAAAAACAAAAGCTATAATACCGGTGCATGTATATGGTAATCTCTGCGAGATGGATTCTATCATGGACATTGCCAAGAAACATAATCTGGTCGTATTGGAAGATGCCGCAGAAGCTTTAGGGTCAGAGTACAAGGGAAGAAAGGCAGGAAGTATTGGCGATGCAGGAGTATTTTCTTTTCATGGCACAAAGACCATTTCAACCGGGGAAGGTGGTATTATTGTAACGAATAGGGAAGATGTTCTGGAAAGGTCAAAAATACTGAACGACCATGGCCGCAATCCTAAAATAGGGAAGACCTTTTGGATGGAAGAGTATGGGTATAAATACAAAATGAGCAACCTTCAGGCAGCCATGGGATGCGCTCAAATTGAAAGAGCAAAGGAATTGGTTGACAAAAAGAGATTGATATTTTCGTGGTATAAAGAGTTGTTGAAAGACATGCCATGCCAACTGAATCCAGAACTTTCAGAAACCAAAAATAGTTATTGGATGCCAACCGCAATTTTTGATAAGTTTTTAAATTTTGACAGGGAAAAGTTATTTGCATTTATGAAAGCAAGCAAAATCGACAGCCGACCTTTCTTTTATCCATTATCTTCTTTGCCGATGTTTAGCCCGGTCACTAAGAACAAAGTTTCATATGAAATGTATGAACGTGGTATTAATTTACCTAGCCATCATGACCTTAAGGTAGAAGATGTTCAGTATGTTTGTTCGGTTATTAAAACTTTTGTAAGTCAGATATATTTTTTATGAGTGATGTCACAAATACCTTAAAGGATCATTATAGAAAGAAATTTTTAGAACATGGCCCTACTGCGAAAGGCGTTGATTGGGGAAATGAACCAGACGTATTGTTCAGGCATAAATTAATGTATAACGTTATTCTGAATGATCATCACAATGCTTCAAATAACACACGTATATCAATTTTAGATGTGGGTTGTGGCTATGGTGCGTTTTATGAGTTTCTCAAAATGAATTCTTCAGATGTCGATTATACTGGAATTGATGTTGTTGAGGAAATGATTGACTATGCAAAACAAAATCATTCTTCAGCAAAATTCATATTGGGAGACTTTATGAAGGAAGAAATAGTTGATGAGTATGATTATATTATAAGTAATGGTATCCTAACTCAAAAACTGACAACAAGCATTATTGAAATGGATCGCTTTGCT
>JANOVK010000322.1:0-5560 GCA_031417315.1 Chitinophagaceae bacterium
TCTATTTTACATTGTTATCAATCTATTGCACAACATGGATTTATCAAAACCATTCAGCAGTTTTGTAGCAAAACAGATTTCACAAATGAGTTATTACACACTTTTAATTGGACTATTTACTTTCGTTGCCAGACAGATTACTAAAAATTTAATGCATTACGGGTTTGTTCCTGAGAGTTTAAACCAATTTTGGGAAGATAGTCAAGCATTTATTTTAATGGGAGCCGTAATCTATATTATTGCGACTATTTTTAGAAAAGGAGTAGACATTCAAAACGAAAACGAATTAACTGTATAAGCCATGCCAATAATTGTAAACCTCGATGTGATGATGGCTAAAAGAAAAATGTCGTTAAACGAACTTTCAGAAAAAGTAGCACTCACATTATCAAATCTATCTATTTTAAAAACAGGAAAAGCAAAAGCCATTCGTTTTAATACTTTAGAAGCTATTTGTAAAGCTTTGGATTGCCAGCCTGCAGATATTTTAGAATATGTTGAGTGATTTAAATAAATTTATAAATTAAACATTAGGTTTACTTCTTAAATTATTTATCACAAAAAAATTAAAAACATGAAAACTAAAATTCTATTTGTAGTTTATGTATTATTTGGATTAATGTTTATTAATGCAGGGCTTAATAAGTTTTTTAATTATATGCCTATGCCAACCGATATGCCAGAAAATGCTAAAAAAGTTATGACTGCATTTATGTCAATTAATTGGTTAATGCCTTTAATTGCAGTAGCTGAAATTGTGGCTGGAGTTTTATTTATTACCAATAAATACAGGGCATTGGGTGCAATAATTATTTTTCCAGTAATGGTTGGTATTTTATTAACTAATCTAACAAGTATGCCATCAGGATTAGTAATGTCAGTTATTTTATTTGCAATAAATATTTGGGCAATTTGTGAGAATAGAGAAAAATATTTACCCATGATTCGATAAAATATTTCATTTTCTTTTTTAGATTCTTTAGTTTATTATTATTCCTATATTTTTATTCCAATTTATAATTCAACAATTTACTAAATGAACTTATCATCTAAACAACCAACAAATTATAGTGCATTAACAACTCTTGTGGTTGTATTCTTTTTTTGGGGATTTATTGCTGCAGGCAATAGTGTGTTTATACCTTTTTGCAAACACAAATTTAATTTAGATCAATTTCAAAGTCAGTTAATAGATTTTGCTTTTTACTTAGCCTATTATATTGGAGCATTATTTTTATTTGCCTTTAGTGCTTTTGGAGGCAAAGATTTGGTTGGAAAATGGGGTTACAAAAAAAGCATTGTCTATGGATTATTATTTTCTGCAATGGGTGCAGCAGCTATGATTATAGCAGTTAATGCAAATACTTTTGCAGGAATGCTTGCTGGGTTATTTATTGTAGCATTGGGTTTTAGTTTACAGCAAACAGCAGCACAACCATTTGCAATTTCTTTAGGAGATGCTTCAACAGGTTCTAGTCGTGTTAATTTAGGTGGTGGTGTAAATAGTTTTGGAACTATGATTGGTCCTTTAATTGTTGCCTTTGCATTATTTGGTTCTACTGCATCTATTTCAGATGAACAAATTAATACTCTTAGTTTAAGTAAAGTAATAATTTTATATAGTTGTGTGGGGCTTTTATTTATTGCAGCTGCAGCTTTATTTTATTTTTCAAAATCAGTACCCGCTGGCATTAATGAAGAAAAAACAGAACCAGCAAGTAAAGCATTAAATTTATTACTTATTATGACAGGCTTGCTAATCATCATGTTTGTTCCCATTTTTAGAACATATATTAATGAAAATGCATTAATAACCAACTCTGAAAAACATTCATTAGAAATGTATAGAATGAAATGGCTTTTTGGAGCTCTTTTAGTAGTTATTATTAGTTTATTATTTGCAAATAAAAAAGCAATCAAAAATGGTGATGGTTGGGGAGCTATTAAATATCCTCAACTGGTTTTAGGCATGCTAGCCATTTTTGTTTATGTAGGCGTTGAAGTAGCCATTGGAAGTAACTTAGGAGAACTTTTAAAACAACAAGAATTTGGAGGATATCAATCTGCACAAATTGCTCCATTTATTTCCATGTATTGGGGAAGTTTAATGATTGGTCGTTGGGCTGGTGCCATCAATGCTTTTAATTTTCAAAATCAAACAAAAAAAGTATTAACTTTTCTAGTTCCACTGGTAGCACTATCAATTATTTTTGGTGTAAATGCAATTGCACAAAAAGATATGACACCACTTTATTATTATTTTGTTTGTGTTCTAATTCAAATAGCTGCTTTTTATTTTAGTAACGATAAACCTGCAAAAACTTTACTAATATTTGGCTTATTAGGAATTGCTGCAATGATAACTGGTTTACTTAGTTCTGGAACCGTTGCTATCTATGCTTTTTTAAGTGGTGGATTATGTTGTAGTATAATGTGGCCATGCATATTTTCTTTATCAATTGCTGGTTTAGGTAAATATACAACTCAAGGATCTGCATTTTTAATTATGATGATTTTGGGTGGTGGAATTATTCCTCCAATTCAGGGAAAACTATCAGATATAATTGGCATACATAGTTCGTTTATTGTACCTGTATTTTGCTTCGGCTATTTAACCTTTTTCGCAATTATTGTAAAATCAATTTTAGCTAAGCAAGGAATTAATTATGATGAACAAGAAAATAAAGTAGCACATTAAAATATTTAGTATGAATAAAACTTTTGATGCTGAATATGCTATTGGCATTGACATTGGTGGTACAACTACAAAATTTGGCATTGTAAATAAAGATGGCGAAATAGTTTTTAGCAACTCAATTTCTTCAAAAAAGCAAGATTCAATTTCGTTTTTTATTGATGAATTATTTGATTCTTTAATTCCATCAATAAATGATTTTGGTGGAATAAAGAACATGAGGGGTATTGGAATTGGTGCTCCAAATGGTAATTATTATACTGGCACAATTGAATATGCCCCAAACTTAAATTGGAAGGGAATTATTCCACTCACAAATTTAATTACTGAGAAATTTCAACTTCCTTCTGTATTAACTAATGATGCTAATGCAGCGGCATTAGGAGAAATGATTTATGGTGCAGCAAAAGGAATGAAAGATTTTATAATGATGACACTTGGTACAGGAGTAGGAAGTGGAATTGTTGCAAATGGAGAATTAATTTATGGACATGATGGATTTGCTGGCGAATTAGGTCACACAATTATTATTCCCGATGGAAGAAAACATTGGGCAACTGGTGCAAATGGAAGTGTAGAAGCTTATTGTAGTGCAACAGGGGTAAGGCTTACAGCAATTGAAATGTTAGAGAAAAGCAAAGAAGATTCTTTACTTCGAAATTATGCTATTGACGAAATTGATAGTAAATTAGTTTATGAATGTGCCTTTAAAAATGATAAAATTGCAAAGCAAGTTTTTAATTTTACAGGAGCAATTTTAGGTAAAGCATTAGCAAATTTTGTAATGTTTTCATCACCTCAAGCCATAATATTATTTGGAGGATTATGCAAAGCCGGCGATTTATTGTTAAAGCCAACTAAAGAAAATATGGAAACTAATTTGCTTCCCATATTTCAAAATAAAATTCAATTAATTTTTAGTGAGCTTAACGAATCTGATGCTGCAATTTTGGGTGCATCTGCATTAGTGTGGAATGATAAGCAAACTATAAAATGGCTTGTCTAATTTTTATTAATTTCTCTAATAAAGGTTCCAATAAATCTAATTGTAACATATTAGCTCCATCACTTTTTGCTTTTGCAGGATTAGGATGCGTTTCTATAAATAATCCATCAGCACAAGTTGCAATAGCAGCTTTAGCAATGGTTTCAATTAATTGTGGGTTACCTCCTGTAATTCCACTTGTTTGATTGGGTTGTTGCAAACTGTGTGTTACATCCATTATAACTGGGCAATTAAATTCTTTCATCCAAGTTATATTTCTAAAATCCACAACTAAATCTTGATATCCAAAAGTGGTTCCTCTTTCAGTTAACATTACTTTTTCATTTCCAGCATTTCTAATTTTATCTGCTGCAAACTTCATAGATGGACCGCTTAAAAATTGACCTTTTTTTACATTAATAATTTTATCAGTTTTTGCAGCTGCACTAAGCAAATCAGTTTGTCTGCATAAAAAAGCAGGAATTTGTAAAACATCAACATAATTAGCTGCAATATCACATTCTTCAGCAGTATGCACATCGGTAACAGTTGGTAAATTATAATGCTTTGCAACTTTCTTAATAATTTCTAATCCAATCTCATCTCCTATTCCAGTAAAAGAATTTGCACTTGTTCTGTTTGCTTTTTTATAAGATGCTTTAAAGATGTAAGGAATTTCTAATTTATTACAAATGGCCGAAACTTTTTGTGCAATTTCAAATACAATTTCTTCACCTTCAACTACACAAGGCCCTGCTATTAAAAAAAAATTATTCTTATTATACTTTTGGTTTTCAAATAAATTAATTAGATAAGGTGGCAACATTTTATAGATGTGTTGATTTTTTGCGAACATAATACAAGTTTATGTTTCTTTGCTAACTTAAATTTAAATAAATGCAAGAAGTTAAAAATGGTGACATTGTTAGAATTCATTATCATGGAACATTAAATGATGGTACCATATTCGATTCATCTTTAGAAAGAGAACCATTAGAATTTGAAGTTGGAAGTGGTATGGTAATTCCAGGTTTTGATGCAGGCGTTATGGGCATGAATATTGGTGATAAAAAAACTATACATATTCCTTTTATGGAAGCTTATGGACCAACTCAATCAGAAATGGTTATGGACTTTCCAAAAAATCAATTACCAGTAGATATGGTACTTGAAGTGGGAATGCAATTACAAATGAGTAATAATGAAGGAAATCATTTTCCTGTTGTAATAGTTGAAGTATTAGAAGATTCTGTGATGTTAGATGCAAATCATACTCTTGCTGGTAAAGATTTAATTTTTGATTTAGAATTAATAGAAAACAAGGGTGGAAAATCAAGAATTATTACCGCTTAATTTTATTTTAATATTCGTTATTTTTATACCTTAATTTAATTTATGAAAAAAAATTATACATTGCTATTTTTAGTATTTGCTTTCTGTTCAATAAATAAAACTTTTGCAAATGCTTTATACCCTGTAAGTATTGATGAAAAAATTGTAAACGCTACACTAATAATAGAAGGAAAAGTAATTAGTAAAACTTGTTTTTGGAATGCCAATCACACATTTATTTATACTTCAAATAAAATAAAAGTTTATAAAATTTTTAAAGGTGGTATGACTGATACTTATGTAGAAGTTTTAACTCAAGGTGGTACCATTGGAAATGAAACTATTGAAGCTAGTGATTTATTAAGTTTAGAGAATAATGAAATAGGAATATTTTTTCTTTACCCAAACTCACTAAACATAAAATCACCAATTACAAATAAACTATTAATGGATGTTTATAGTAGTAGCCAAGGTTGTTTTGTATATAATTATAATAACACTAAAGCTATTGCACCATTTGTAAACTATAATAGCATTACTGGAACTTT